>NZ_JBPYDE010000001.1:0-341758 GCF_051847555.1 Psychrobacter sp. 1Y4
ATGGCAGGGGTAGCTGGACTCGAACCAACGGATGTCAGGATCAAAACCTGATGCCTTACCAACTTGGCTATACCCCTGTAATGTCTAGGTAGTACGAAAGCTAAATATTGATAAAATACTAGACTGACGTCGTTACCTATTCAACCGTCTAAGACGGTGTTCCCGAGCGGTGTTCATTGCGAACTATACCGAAACTGGGAAGGTGTTGTCAATTGCTATAAATCAGCAATCCAAACTAAAAAATGGCAGGGGTAGCTGGACTCGAACCAACGGATGTCAGGATCAAAACCTGATGCCTTACCAACTTGGCTATACCCCTATTGTGGCGACCTATTATAAGTAAATTTTGAGATTTTGCAAGTCATTTATGTTCTTTTCTGCCTTTTATTCGTAAAAAGTAAACTCTAAGGTAGTTTTGGCAATTCAGTAATGAAAAGCAATCATAGTCGTTATTCATAGTTGTTCATAGTTGTTCATAGTTGTTTTAACGAAGCCGCATTCATACACATGTCTTACTCAATACCATAAAGAAAATAAGGTAATATAGATAGCACTACTAGCACGTACGAAATAAGGAAAGTGATATGACTTATCTTCTAACCAAGCACAGTAACAATCACATTGAATTAACCATTAATGGCAAAATACATAGTGATGATATGAATCGTCTACTTGATGAATGGGTGCAGGCAACGGTGTCTATGGTTCAGGCTGACCCAAATACTGAACTACAAAACGCCACTTTACTCTATCGCATTGATAGCTTTGCCATGCCATCTTTTTCAGCAGTAATGGATGAGATGAGACGTATGCCTGAGTTATGGGCAACCATGAAGTATTTTGGCAAGATGGCAGTTATCAGTGAGCAGCAATGGCTACAAAAGGTTGCTGAAATTGAAGGATGGATGATACCAAATCTGGACATCAAAGGCTTTAACCCTGACGAAGAGTCAGCTGCTAAGGTTTGGCTAGGACTGCAAGGTTAGCGTGTAGGTTGAGCTTGAATAAGTATGTCTTGCACACACCATTTTTAATGATCCGTATCTTTTCGGTGTGTAAGACGCATTCTATACAAGTTTGTGTAGGGTGCGCCCAGTACACTGATATTGAGTTAAGACAACTATAAATGGTACGCTAGGCCACACCATACAAGTCTTTGCTACTGCGCTTGATGACTCAATCTATTTACTAACGCCACTTTCTATAATAGAGAAAGTTTGATTGTCACAGTCAATCTGCGCTTTTACACCTAGGGGTAGGGTAAAAGTCGGGCTACTGTGTCCAAAATCCATCCCTGTTATGATTGGCAAATGACTCAGTCCAGCTTCATTGTAGATCACATCGAGTAACACTTCATCATACTCTCGCCAGAATTTGTTATCTTCAGGACGCCCAAGAATAATTCCTCTAATGCGTCCCATAATGCCGGATGCTACATAATTGCGTAACCAATATCTAAAAAAGGTAGGCGAAGGTTGATCTTCGGAGGTTTCAATAAATAAGATTTTGCCCTGCCAATCTGCAGGACTCACCCATAGAGCCGTATCTTTCATAAACTCTAGTACTTCTATACAACCACCAAGCAGCTCACCAGTTACTTTACCTACAGCTTTTCCTTGTTGTTTACTCTGACCATTTAACCAACGCCATCCTCGGCTTTGGGTCATCATGCGTTTTTTAGTCGCAAGTTCAGGGTTTTCCCATTCGAGCCACTCACTTGTCCAGGCGGTACTTGGCTGAATCTGTCCAATAGGTCTACTAGAAAATAGAGTGCGTTTAATATCTTCAATGACATAGTCATGCATACCGCCATTTTCAGCAAAACCAACCAATAGACTGGTGCCATAAAACGAGGTAACACCTGCTTTGTAAAACATAAAATGGGTTATGGTAGAGTCTGAGAAACCTAAAAATATTTTTGGGTTTTTCTGAATTAAGTCGAAGTCAATATAAGGTAATAGACGAATACTGTCTGATCCGCCAATATTAGAAATGATGGCTTTTACATTGGGATTAGTCAGCGCTTCATGTAGGTCATCTGCTCTCGCCTGTGGATTTTCTTGTAACCATTTAGCAGGCTTTAGGGTGTTGTGCATTCCAATGACATTCACGCCAAAGGTATCTTGAAATTGCTGTTTGCCAGCTTGATAACGATGCGGAAGCTCACTTGCTCCCCCCCAAGAGAGGGATACGGTAGCGACAGTATCTCCTTTATTTAATTTGGCTGGTTTTATCATCTAAAACTCTTATTTGATTAAGTATTTCAGGTAGGCTGTTCGCACCCTATTTTTTAAGTAATAGCTATAAACTTCTCACCACATACCCCATACAAGGCGCCTCTGCAATCCACTTTGCCAACAGCGCCTTATCACTGGCAATACCCGCATCCAATGGTAAAAACACTGCGCTACCAGAGCCAGTCATTCGTGCTGTGCCTGATGCCACTTTTTCTAAACTTTTCAAATAATCTAATGCTTCATCAACCGCGGGCGCAAGGCTGGTGACGACTGGAGTAAAAACATTGTGATAGGGTGCAGTTAAGTGTTGCAGATAATTGTCAAACTGATTTTCAATCGTTTGTATTGAGAGTGGTGTGATATCACGCTGTAATTTAGGATGCGCAAAGAGTGTTGCCGTATTGATGTGAGCATTTGGTGTTAGGATTAGATAGTGCTGATTCGGCAAATTAATGGCGGTCAATTCTTCGCCAATACCCATAGCGATAGCGTCTTGCCCAAAAATAAATATTGGCACATCTGCACCAATCGTCGCACCGATTTTTATCAGCTCATCTTGAGTGAAGTTAAATCGCCAAATCTCATTTAATGTTAATAAGGTAGTTGCGGCATTAGAAGAGCCGCCGCCTAAACCTGCGCCCATCGGCAAACGCTTGTCTAAACCAATATATACTTGCGGTAGCTGCTTGGGTAGTTTTTTTGACTCCAAAGCAGCAGTCAATAAAGCATGAGCGGCTTTAATAATTAAGTTATCTTCTATAACACTAGTAATAGTATCTGCACCAGACAAGGTCAACAGTTGACGACAGATATTACTTACATCTTGACCCTTAATCGTAACTACCGTGTCGGCAACTAAGAAATGCAAATAGTCGCCCCAATCAAGTAGGCGAAAAACCGTTTGCAAATTATGATAGTTATCTGCACGCTTACCTACGATATGCAAAAATAAATTTATCTTGGCAGGAGATAAGCGTGTTATGGACGCTTTTGAAGTCAAGGAATTATCGGTCGTCATTGGTTATATTTATCAGCTGTTTTGGTGATTAATGGTCATGATGACTTTGTGGCCTTTTGGCTGCACAGCGCTAATCTTAACAGGCAGTTTATCTGTACCTTTGTAAGTAAAGCTTGCCGTCCATTGACCATTAACTGAGCTTATGAGTCGACCTTGCGCATCAAGTTGTGGGGCGCTGTCTGAAGGTGCTGAGCGCCCTGATATCCAATACGGCATTTGTGAGATAGGCGCTTGCCAGCCAGTGGCTTTTTGTAGCAAAGTCTCAGGGTTGTCGGCGGTTAAGGTACCTGTTTTTTCACTGACTAAAGTTGCCGTTTGGCCATCATATTCGATATTGGTTTTGCCAATGCCCAACGCACCAATCAATTCAATGGCAAAGCGCTCGTTTTGCTGTCCCCAAGCGTAAAAAGCACTACCACCTTGCGCGCCTGTATTAGTCGCACTATTGGCAGGCATGGTCACACCAATCTTGCCTGTAATATTGAAATTATCAAGTTTTTGAGCTTGCACTATAGTTGAGGGGCCAGCATTAGTACTTGTACCTTGTAAAGACTGACAACCAGACGTTATTAATAATGCAGCGGTCATCGCGCTGAATGCGACTAATTTATTGGGTTTATGGCGTAGTGTTGTTGAGCGTGCAGACATGGTTATTCCTCAAAATTTACAAACTTAATATAGTTAATGCTAAAAATATTACGCTCAATTTGTTACTCAGTTATGCCCTGTTGTTAGAGACTTATTGGTTGCATGAGTAATGATTGTATATGATAAAAAATGACAATTATTCATTCAATTACCTTTTAATAAAGCTGTACGCGGTCATTGACGTTGTGTTGTCCAAACGAAAAACGCTGTTGCAAGTCCGCCAGTAGCGCGTTGACCTTTGCGCTTTCGCCCAGTCCTTGATAGGCGCGTAGCAACAGCACACCTGAACGCAGCGTTGGCAGCACATCATAAGGGGTTTTTAGGTACTCGATGACTTGTGCATAGTTTTCATTGGCCAAAGCGCTGCTAGCCAGTACGTTTAGTGCTTGCAAATGCAGCTCGTTATCGTAGCGAGGATCATCGAAACGAACCTGGCGTATGTTTTGGGCAAGCTCTAACCCTTGTTCAGAGTTTTGATCATTAGCCAAAAGTAATTGAGCATAACTTAGCTGGTAAGACAGATTGTTAGGATCTAGCGCTTGCAAGTGATTAAGCAAAGTACGTTTAATAATATAGTCACTACGATCATCGAGCAGTTGTACACGGGCGAACAGTATGGACTGATCGTTAGGGTACTTGCGGCTGACGCGAGTCAATAACTGTAGAGCTTCCTCAGCTTGGTCGTGCTGCCATAAGATATTGGCTTGTAAGACGTAAGTTTCGGGAGCAAAGACGGTAAACTGTTTACGCAGATTAACCAATGTGTCGATCGCAGCATCAATATTGTCATCTAGCAGTTCAAGATCGACCACTTTTTTGCGTGCTGCCAGTACCAAATCTTCTTGCATGACGCTCTTTAGATAAGATTTGGCTTGCTCAAAGCGCTGTTGTCGCTCTGCGCTAATACCTAAATAATAATATGCTTGATCTAGATAAGTAGGAGTCTTTGCCAGTACGTTTAAGAGGCGGTCAGCGCTACGGTATTCTTCATTATCCAAGCTGACTAAAGCGGCCAATAGAGTAATCTCTGCATCATTAAAGCGCTGATGCGCTTCAAGGAGTAACTCTAGGGCTTCTTGGCTCTGCTGTAGATCAAGCAAATAGCGGATTTCATATAAGTACAAGCTTTTGCTATCAGGATTACGCAGGCGTGATTGATTGATATAATTAAGCACCGTCTCTGCTGGTTCGGTTTTGCGTAAGATATCGGCTTTTAGGGTAATAAAAGGCACATAATCAGGCTGATGTAACAAAGCTCTATTGATATGAATAATGGCAATCTCAGGCTCATTAAATTGATACAGCAAGCCTGCTTTTAACACTGATAAAGAGGCGTTTTGCTCGCTATTAATAGGCTGTAAGGCTTCTAAGAGCTCACGCTGATCGCTGTCTGTCGTTGGGTAAATACCAATCAATATGTCGCTCAAATCAGTACGTGGATCATAGCGCAAAATACGGTCTAAGGACTGACCCGCTAGAGTATAGTCGTGAGCTTTAAGCGCTAAATGCGCCACATAAAACCAAGCGGGTACGTGATCAGGGTTTTGATCTTGCCACATTTTGGCAAACTGTAACGAGTCCCCGACATTGTCATGACGCAGCGACAAGCTCAGCGCACGCTCAAACACTGCTGTGGCATCTTCTTTAAAAGACTGCTGCTTATAAAGGGTTAGCGCCCGTTCAATATCACCGCGATCTGCCGCGAATTCTGCATTTAGTAAAGCATACAAACTGGGTTCTCTAAGCTCTGGCTGTAAGACAGTCGCTGAGGGCAGCTTTGTAGTATTGATTGTACTATCTATCGATTGGTTTCTGGATTGGTCCTTTAGTTGATTATGGTCATCAGTATCGACTAAGTGAGAGGTCAGTGGAAACACCATCAAATCAGTATCGTCTTTATGAAACGTCATATGTTGAGTACTATTTTTATCGATGACATGTCGAGCTGAGTCACTGACTACATCGACGACTGTTTTAGGTGTACATATCAGCGTTGGGGTATCGATGAAATTTGCATGAGCAGAAGTGTCAACACACAGCAAAGTGGCCAATAACAAAATTAGCTTACGACGCTTACGCAGACGATTCAGCATGTCATTTAATAAATATTGAAAATTAAATTGACAATCGTACACAGACGATAGCGCAAACTTTGACTGAAACAACCACCCAAAAAAGATCATAGAATAAGGGTATTCACTAATAAAAAAGACATTTCATTATAAAGGCCTATCTAGAGACTAAACAATAGTACTCGTGTTACCTAATAGACAAAGCAGAGATTAACAGAATACGATGAGAAATAACCACTACTATCGATGTGTTAAAGTGAGCAATATGCGCAAAAAGTAAAAAAACCAGATAAACGATTTTAATAATAACTGTGTCAATCATAGCATATTTGTTTTTAATTATAGTTTGACGATAGTGAAAGGTCATACTCTTCATATCTAGCAATAATATTTAGTAAAAGCATATATAGCGGTTGATTTGTTAGTCATGCGCCCAGATACAAGCGAATAGCTAGCGCAAATGAGCAGGTGTTAAATAAAATCGGTAACAATGATATAATAAGCGGTTTTATATTTATAGTATCTGCTATATAACCTATTCAAATCAATAACGTCACGTCTATGCACCAGCTAATCATTGACTGTAGTATGCTGCAACATACCTTGGGCACACTATAGTGATAGATTAGGTCGGTGAGCGTTATGTCTATGGTCTATCGATAATGAGATTAGTGGTCATTGGGGTCAATCATAAAACCGCACCAGTCGCTCTACGTGAGCGCTTGGCGTTCGTGGGTGATGATGTGACCATCGCCCTTGAGCAATTAGAGGTCTTTACTGATGGAAGTGTGATTGTCTCAACTTGTAACCGTACTGAAATCTATGCGCTAGTTCCTCAATTATCAGCCTCTCAAACTCCCAATAACAGTGCGCTTGGTAATGATTCTATTGCCAGCACCAACGCTTCTTCGTCATCTATTAACGCTCATATCCTGCAGATCAAAACATGGCTTGCTAACTTTAAGCAGGTGCCATTGAATGACATTGATGCTTATCTTTACGTACATCGCGATACGCATGCGCTTACTCATTGGCTGCGAGTGGCAGCGGGTCTTGACTCTATGATACTCGGTGAGCCGCAAATCTTAGGTCAAATCAAGCGAGCCGTGCATCTTGCGCAGGACGAAAAAGCACTCAGTAACCAGTTAGGCTGGATTGTCGATCAAGTTTTTGCAGCCGCCAAGCGTGTGCGTAATGAAACCCAAGTTGGCGCTCAGGCTGTCTCGCTCGGATTTGCAGCAGCCAAATTGGTCACCCAAATATTTGACGATTTACCTAGCCGTACTTTATTAGTGGTTGCAGCAGGTGAGATGAACCGCTTGGTCGCAACTCATATTGCAGGGCTTGGAGTAGGGCGAATTATCATCTGCAATCGCAATCCTGAGCGCGCAGAAGCGCTAGCGGCAGAGCTGCGTCATTCTAACCGCAGTGTGGAGGTTAGATCCTTACAAGATTTGCCACAAGTACTGGCAGAGGCCGATGTTGTAAGTAGCTGCAGCGGTAGCATGGATTTATTGATTGATAGACCGATGACCATGCAAGCGCTAAAACGTCGCCGCTATCGGCCCATACTAATGATTGACTTGGCCGTACCGCGTGATATCGACTCAACGATTAGTCGTATTGACGATGTTTATTTGTATTCTGTCGACGACTTGCAGCATGTAATCGCAGGCAATATCGAGCAGCGCAGGCAAGCCGCCGTCGATGCTGAGCTGCTAGTGAGTCAATTGGTCGTAGAAATGGAACGCAGCTTTCAAGTCAAGCAAGTAGGAAAAGATATTCAGCGCTATCGTATGTCGACGCATACCCAAGTCGACAAACTTCTGCATGAGTCTATTGCAAAACTTGAGCAAGGAGAAGCGAGCGCTGAAGATGTCATCACTGAGCTATCACGGCGTCTTACCCAAACGCTCACGCATGCACCATCAAAGCTTATGCGTAAAGCGGCTCGTGAAGGCGATAGTGAATTGCTTGAGTTTGTCGTATCGGGCCTGCACGACGCTTACCGTAAGCGTTAATAATTGTCTTTTGGTTGTTAATAAGTTATCGATTGTATAGGCGCTATTATGACGCCAACAAACCGTTGTCAACCGTCATTATCAGTGCTACTATCAAGCTGTCATATATGCACTAGGTGATAACAATGTGGCGATCATCGACAGTAGTATTACTGCGCTTCTTGCAATTTACTGCATGTTGCCATGCTAAATTGTCAGTGACCATTTTGACCCGCCTACCGCCGCGTAGCATCAACAATGGCGCAGATATCACCTAAGGGTTACAGAACCTAAGTTATAAAATCTAAGCTATAAAAAACATAACCAACAACGGCAATAGCGCTAGGATAAAGCGCTATATCGTCAATCCTATGTCATACCCTCTATTATTACTCGGTGTTCATTGTTTGGTACTGTTGCCTAGATAATCGTATCAGTACCCAAGTTTAGTAGCAAAAACTTGCTATAACCAAGCTTTTTTATAATCAAAAATTAATAACACCTACATAGTCTAACAACAAACAAGGAGTGTCCCATGACCGCATTACGTCAAGATATCGACCCAGAAGGTTTATTAGAGTATTCAGTGGTCTATACTGATCGCGCCCTCAATCATATGTCAAAAGTCTTTCAGCAAGTAATGAATGACCTATCTAGCGAGCTCAAATCAGTCTACAACGCTGATGCCGTCGCCATTGTTCCAGGATCTGGTACTTATGGCATGGAAGCAGTCGCCGTGCAGCTAGCAAAAGATCAAGACTGTCTAATCATCCGTAACGGTTGGTTTAGCTATCGCTGGACGCAAATTTTAGAAAAAGGCAATATTGCTAAGTCGTCTACGGTCTTAACCGCTGATCGCACCAAAGATACCGATGCCCCAAAACCGTTTGTACCCGTCGATATCGAAACTGCCGTTGCTAATATTAAAGAACAAAAACCAGCGATCGTTTTTGCTCCGCATGTCGAGACATCAGCCGGTATCATCTTGCCAGAAGACTATATCAAAGCACTAGCAGAGGCGACTCATAGCGTTGGCGGCTTACTAGTAATTGACTGTATCGCTTCAGGTTGTGTCTGGTTGGATATGAAAGACTTGGGTATTGATGTGCTTATCAGCGCACCGCAAAAAGGTTGGAGCAGCACCCCTTGTGCTGGACTGGTTATGTTAAGCGATGCTGCTGTCAAACAAGTAGATAACACCGAATCAAACAGCTTTAGCCTTGACTTAAAGCAGTGGTTAAATATCATGCGTGCTTATGAGAATGGCGGTCATGCGTATCATGCTACAATGCCAACAGATAGCTTGCGTCAGTTCCGCGATACGATTAACGAAGCGAAAGAGATTGGTTTTGATAAACTGTGTGATGCGCAGTGGGAATTAGGCAAACGCGTCCGTAAAGTACTAGAAGATAAAGGGATTGAGAGCGTCGCAGCCGATGGCTTTAAAGCCCCAGGTGTCGTCGTTTCTTATACTGAACGTGACGATATGCACAAAGGTAGCGCTTTTGTTGAAGCTGGCATGCAAATCGCCTCTGGCGTACCATTAAAAGTGGGTGAGCCTGATAGCTTTAAAACCTTCCGCTTAGGTTTATTCGGTTTAGATAAATTAACGGATATTGACGGTGCGGTACAACGTTTTGAGTCAGTACTTGATGAAGTATTAGCAAAATAATACCTGTATCTACTAAGCTACTTTTGGCTAAAAATACTGAGCTTATATAATATAGGTTCAGTATTTTTTTACCTTTTTATTATGTTTTATAATATAATGTATTTTTATAGAACGTGAAACAAGTAAATACTTAATAAAAACTGGTAGGTAATGCGTTATGAGTATACAAGTAGACTGGCAAGCATTTACTCCAATCTCCTTAGTGGGTGGTTTAATGCTAGGGGTAGCGACCGTCGTCCTGCTACTGGGTATTGGACGTATTGCAGGTATAAGTGGTATTTTTTCAAGCCTGCTCAAACCCAAGCACGTCGAGATATGGCAAGTATTATTCATACTTGGTCTCGTTGTCTCGCCATTACTATACAAGCTAGTAAGACCGCTCCCAAATATGGAAATTAGTACTTCTTTACCATTGTTAATCAGCGCAGGTTTGCTGGTCGGCTTTGGTACGCGTCTAGGCTCAGGTTGTACGAGCGGTCATGGTATTTGTGGCAATGCACGTATGTCACCACGCTCTATGGCAGCGACCGTGACCTTTATGTTCTTTGGTATCGTGACCGTCTATATCGGTCGACATGTACTAGGGCTGCTGTAAATGCTAAATGGCATAAGTAGCGTATTACACAGACGATGTTCGATACTATTAATAAAAGATGATAGTGAGATATAACAATGCTAAAAAACATAATTGGATTACTGGCTGGATTATTATTCGGGTTTGGGCTGCTGGTATCAGGTATGACCGATCCTGTTAAAGTACAAGGGTTTTTAGATGTCTTTGAGGCGTGGGATATTTCCTTAGCGCTAGTGATGGGTGGTGGCTTAGCGGTTGCTATTGTTGGCGTACAATTGGCCAAGCGTCAACAGATTAGCTGGATTGGCACCGTAATTGATATGCCCAGCAAAACGGTCATCACGAAAAAGTTGTTAATTGGTGCAATGCTATTCGGCATCGGCTGGGGATTGGTGGGTATTTGTCCAGGGCCAGGAATTGTGCTGCTTGGTACCGGACAGTGGCAGGCCTATGTATTTATTTCAGCGATGATAATAGGTATGCTGATTTATCAATGGCTTGAGCCTAGGCTTAATTAACATGGACTTGGTTGATGTAAAGATTGGTTAATAAAAAGGAAGCCTAAAATAAAAAAAGGCTCAGTCTAAGAAAATAGACTGAGCTTTCTTTTGTGTCTTAAGCTTACGCATGCAATAGCTTACAACTCAAGTTCAAGAGTTATTTTGCACTAGACGTTACTTTTGGCGTCTCATGTGCAAGTGAGACGGCCGCTTGACGCAGCTCAAATTTTTGTACTTTACCCGTACTGGTTTTTGGAATTTCTGCAAAGATAATATATTTAGGGACTTTAAAGCCTGCTAAATGCTGTTTGCAATGTTCCATAACAGTATCACGTTGTAAGGTGCTGCCTTCATGAATCTCGATAAATGCCACTGGCACTTCGCCCCATTTATCATGCGGGGCAGCGACTACTGCACAGCTTTGAATCGAAGGCAATTTATATAAAACGTTTTCGACTTCGATACTAGAGATATTCTCACCGCCTGAGATGATGATGTCTTTGAGTCTGTCCATAATTTTAATATAACCATCGGGGTATTTGACGCCCAAATCACCGGTACGGAACCAACCATCAGCGAAGGCTTCTTCGGTCGCTTTGCGGCTTTTGAGGTAGCCTTTCATCACCATATTACCGCGCAGTGCCAGCTCACCCATCTCTTTGCCATCAGCGGCAACCGGTTCGGTGGTGCCTTGTTTAAACAGCTCAAACCCAGTCATCAAATGTGAGGTCACACCTTGGCGCGACTTCTTTTGCGCGCGTGCTGCGACATCAAGATCATTCCATTCTGCTTGCTCGGCACAGACCGTCACTGGTCCATACACTTCTGTAAGGCCATATACATGCGAGATATGAAAGCCCATCGCCTCCATAGCCGCTAGCATGGTTTCAGACGGCGGCGCACCAGCGACCCAGCCCTTGACTTCATGATTAATCGCTTCTTTGTATTCAGGCTTACCGCCTGCAATCATGTTGTGTACGATAGGTGCTGAACAATAATGCGTCACTTTATGCTTAGCAATAAGCTGTAAGATTAAGTCGGCATCAATCTTACGTAAGCAGACGTTGACACCAGCACGCTCAGCGATGGTCCACGGAAAACACCAGCCGTTACAGTGAAACAGAGGCAACGTCCATAAGTACATGGGGTGTTTGGGCATATCCCAATCTAGAATATTGGAGACAGCATTGAGCGTGGCACCGCGATGATGATAGACCACGCCTTTAGGTTTGCCTGTGGTGCCAGACGTATAATTGAGCGCAATTGCTTCCCATTCATCAGCAGGCTTTTCCCAATTATCTAGACTGTCTGAGCTGGCAACCAATTCTTCATAGCTCATCTGTCCAAAACGCTCTACATCGACTGCAGCGTCTGTTGCATGAATGACAATCAAGTTTGGAAAAGTTTCATCGATAATCTCAGCATGTTCAGCAAACTCACTATCTAAAATTAATACTTTGGCTTCTGAATGCTGTAGACAAAAGGTCAAGGCATTGATATCGAGACGGGTATTTAACGTACATACTACGCCACCTGACATCGGTACACCAAACGCGCACTCGACCATCGCTGGGGTGTTCGGCATCATGACCGCGACCGTATCATTCTTATCAACGCCTAATTTGCGCAGGCCATCTGCTAGCTGACGGCAACGAGTGTAAGTTTGCTGCCACGTCTGGATGAGGTCATTGTGCTCTAGATCGTCATAAATAATGGCGGCCTTGTCAGGATAGACCTGCGCACTACGGATAATAAAGTCAATTGGAGTGAGCGGTTGATAGTTGGCTGCATTTTTGCTAAGACCCGTATGAAAGTCGGTCATGGAAATAGTCCTTTATCTTTATCGTATTATGAATTTGACGGTTTTTTATATTGGCTTTTACAGATTAAATTTTGCAGGTTAATAGCCATCTTGATTAACACGTGTTCTTTTTATTATAGACAACTGTACTTAGAAAGCGAGTTTGTTTTGTGGCCTTTACCTAACTATTTAATTAAAAAGACAGAGTAAATAATGTTATGAACACAGTGATGTAAACATATTGCTCACTCGTCAGTCGCTTGTCTGCGTAGCTGTGAATAATAGCGGTGTGTTACGATAGAATGAACACTGAATCATTAAATATGATCATTTTTAAACCCAATATACCCCATACTCAATGATATGAATATGAGCAAGTTAAAAGTAGGCTGAATCATCGTATGGAGAACTAGACTACCGATGACATCAGATTATTGTGAGCAAGTGATAAAAATATAACCCATTAATTCATAAGGACGATGATATGAGCGCCAGCCCTAATAGCGTAAGCCCAGCAGACTCAAATACTAAGACCTCTGATCGTATTGCGAGCACTGACATGGCGACGGATACCGCCAATGCATCTGAGCATTATCCGCACTTGTTTGAGCCGTTAGATTTGGGCTTTACTACCCTTAAAAACCGTGTGGTTATGGGCTCAATGCACACAGGACTTGAAGATCGCTTTTATAACTACGGTAAACTGGCGGCGTATTTTGCGGAGCGCGCAAAGGGCGGTGTGGCGATGATGATTACTGGTGGTATCTCGCCCAATCGTGAAGGGTGGTTGTTGCCTGCTGGCGGCACCATGAATACGAGAGCTGACGTTATTAATCATCAGCGGGTCACTCGCGCGGCGCATAAATATGACAGCAAAATTATCATGCAAATCCTGCACAGTGGTCGCTACGGTTATCATCCATTTATCGTGTCATCAAGTCCTATTAAGTCGCCAATCACTCCGTTTAAACCGCGTAAAATGAGCATTAAAAACATCGAGCAGACGGTGAAGGACTATGCACGCTGTGCAAAACTTGCCAAGCAAGCAGGCTATGATGGTGTCGAAATCATGGGCTCTGAAGGTTATTTGCTTAATCAGTTTTTATCGCGTCATGTGAATAAGCGTAAGGACGAATACGGCGGTGATATTCAGAATCGTATGAAGTTTGCAGTTGATGTGGTCAAAGCGGTGCGCGCGGCGGCTGGTGAAGATTTTGTTATTCTATTTCGTTTGTCAGTGATTGACTTAGTCAAAGACGGCAACGTCATGGATGAAGTCATCACTGTGGCTAAAGCGCTAGAAGAAGCGGGCGTGACGATCATGAATACCGGTATCGGCTGGCATGAAGCGCGTGTACCAACGATTGTAACGAGCGTACCGCGTGCTGCCTTTGTCGACTTTACCGCTGAAATTAAAAAGCACATCAGTATCCCTATGATGGCGGCCAACCGTATCAATATGCCAGACACCGCTGAGGAAATCGTCGCCAGTGGTCAAGCGGATATGATTCAGATGGCGCGTCCATTCTTAGCGGATCCAAGCTGGGTTAACAAAGCCAAAAACGGCGAAGCTGACCGCATTAATACTTGTATCGCGTGTAATCAAGCCTGCCTCGACCACACATTTGAGAATAAACGCTCAACTTGTCTGGTCAACCCACAAGCTTGTCATGAAACCGAACTGGTCTATAAGAAAACTAAAAAATCACAAAAAGTTGCCGTCATCGGTGGCGGTGTCGCTGGCATGTCAGCGGCGCATGTTGCCGCGCTACGTGGTCATGAAGTGACACTGTTTGAAGCAAAAGACATCTTAGGTGGCCAGTTTAACTATGCCAAAGTTATCCCAGGTAAAGAAGAGTTCTTTGAGACCATCCGCTACTATATCAATGAGCTTGAGCATTTAGGCGTTGAGATTAAACTCAATACCAAAGTTGATAAAGCCATGCTAGAGAAAGCCAAGTTCCATCATGTCATCGTTGCTACTGGTGTAGTACCAAGAAGCCTAGCAGGTAAGCTGGAAGGCGCTGATTTGCCACAAGTGATGAGCTATGCAGAATTGCTATCTGGTGAAAAATCAGTCGGTGATACGGTCGCTGTCATTGGCGCTGGTGGTATTGGCTACGACGTCAGCGAATATCTCACTGCACGTCATGGTCAGCCATTAGATGAGCTAGCTCCTGAAACGCTAAAAGATCCAAGCTATCGTCCAAAAGCGCAATCAGTTAGCGAATGGCGCGAAGAGTGGGGTGTCACTGCTAACCCTGACTATCAAACTGAGGGTGGCTTGATTAAGCCTGAAGGCATCACGCCTATTCGCCAAGTGTATCTCATGCAGCGGACTAAAGGACGCTTGGGTCGCGGCCTCAATAAAACTACAGGTTGGGTACACCGCGCTCATGTCAAATCGCATGGCGTTATCCAAGTATCAGGCGCACAGTACGAAAAAATCACTAACGAAGGTATTTGGATCACCAACAATCAAGGGCAAAGCCAGCTACTACGTGTCGATAGCGTGGTGGTCTGTGCTGGTCAAGAGTCCGTGGTAGAGTTGATGCCAAATGTCGGTGATGCGCCAGACGCGCAATACCATCTCATCGGTGGCGCTAAACTGGCGGCAGAGCTGGATGCCAAACGTGCAATTCGTGATGGGGCTGAGGTTGCGGTATTGATTTAGGGTTTAAGACTTTAGGTCAGATAAGAGGCGGCGAGATTGATTATCTTGCCGTTTTTTTTTTGGTTCTATCTAATCGATTTCGTCTATGCTATTTACTGTGGTAGCTATAGTTTAAGAAACCGACTACTATTGCTTAACTAGGAATGAACTCAATGATTTTATACAAATACATGTCATTATCAGGTGCAATAAAAGCTATTGAAACGTCTTCAATTGGTTTTACACGTTTAGATGATTTTAACGATCCTTTTGAATGTACCTCTTTTGGGTTTAAAGAAAGACTAGATTCAAAGATAAGCCCCCAAATTGCTCAAAATGCCTGTAGAAATAGATTCTCTCGAGGGTACGTTGTTTTGTCTTTGACTAGACAACCACTAAATTCATTAATGTGGTCTCATTATGGAGATTCGCATAAAGGTGTTGTTATTGGAATTGATGTTGATGAAGCTAACTTTCATTCACTTTCCGATAATTTCGTTCCATATCAGTTTGGTGAAATAATATATACAAAAACTAAACCACAGAATGATTTAGACATAATTACTGATGATGAATTAATGAGTATTGGCAAAAACGCTTCTTTTGAGAGTGATATATTTAATCTTGCTAAAAGAGCCTTCTTATATAAATCATTAGATTGGGCTTATGAAGAAGAAGTAAGAGTAGTCAAAGAAGTTAAAAGCCAGAAAGCTGACAATAACGCTAGTAAAGAAGTTTTTCAGGACTTTAAAAAAATTACTATAGGAGGTAGACCTTTATACTGTTTTTCTATTCCTAAAAGCTCAATAAAGGAGATATATTTAGGTGAAAATACTTATAAAAATGTATCAAAAACGGCAACAATCTCTCAAAATGATTACATATCGACGATACAGAACTGGGAAGATCAAGGTATTAAAATTTACTACTGTGAATGCGAACTGGATTCTTGGGATTTGAAAAAAAGAGTTAAAAGCTAGGGAAGCTTATCTAGATTTTAATGTGCAAACGTATGATTTTGACATCAAACAATGAATTAAGCTTTGTCTCCACTCCTAACAAAAGCACAAAAGCCACAACTGAATCTCAGTCGTGGATTTTATATGTAACATAGTTGTTTTCCACTAGCGATACGCTTTAATTAGCCACATCTTTTTTCATCTTTAAATCTATAATCTTTTTGTTTGAACTTACTACTATGATTAGCTGCTTTCTGCTTCGCTCTTAATGCGACTTGTTGTTTGGCTTTTTGCTTAGCTCGTATCTCTGCTTGATGCTTAGCCTTCTGTTTAGCTTTTAATGCCACTTGTTGTTTAGCTTTTGTTTGGCTTTTTGCTTAGCTTGTATCTCTGCTTGATACTTAGCCTTCTGTTTAGCCTTTAATGCGGCTTGTTGTTTCGCTTTCTGTTTAGCTTTTAATGCGGCTTGTTGTTTCGCTTTTTGCTTAGCAGCAATGGTATTTTTCTGTTTTTGTGTTAGATGCGTCGTGTCTGAGTGAGGAGCAGCATTTGCCTGACCGACCATAGCGAAGCAAGTAGACAAAGCTAGTAGCGAACTGATAGCGATATTTTTCATGTTGAAGTTTGACATAGTGAATTCCTTTTAGGCTCATTATCATAATAAGTATTTATTAAGTAGTTAAAGAGATTTGAGTAGAACTTTGCACTACCGAATAAGGAAATCATAATAGATTGTAGTGTTACATACCTTTATGAAAGCTAAAGAAAGGTAACGATTTTTGTTAGCAGCTCAACTATCGCAATTGATTTTGGATGGGTTGTCGATAGAGTAAACTATAAAAGAGCGTCAACTGTCTAAGCCAAAGTAGAGCTTTGACGTTTTTAGTTTTCGTCTAAAATTACGGTTATTGGAATACTATATTTCTGATAGTCCGTGCTTTTATAATCAGTAGGGAGCGCTTTAAAAGGCTCAAGCGTGAAGCTAAAAGTCTTATCACCATCAAAAACCCAATAATTACCTAATCGCTGACCATCTTCGGTTTGCAAATTATCATTGGGTATATAATTGATAGAAAACTGATTTTGCTGCGCATCGTACCAAACGCCCAACGCTCGCAAGTCTGTTTCATCCTGATAAGTCAGCGTAATATGTGTATTGAGCTGGTTGTCTGTTGATGAAAAAGTAATCGCTTTATCAGTAAAGCTATTTAGCTCCTTTGCCCATGCCGTATTCTGCTGAGCTTCAGAGAATAGAGCAGTTTGCTCCTCCTTGACTACCTCTAAATCGTCGTCTTTATGAACTATCGTAAATAGATCTTCTTGAATTATCTCTATCTGCTGACCTTGCGGTTGTATGGTTACTGTCGTTTTGTCGGCAACAATAGGCGAGTGCTCTAGCCTTAAAAAAGAGCTTAAGGCAAAGAAAAGAATAGTAATAGGTTCCATAAGATAAGCTCCCAGTCTGCTATGCCAAAATACATATCACACTCTAAGTTTCCATTTCACTTATTAACCACGCAGACACGTCATCAATCTGCAATGCCAAATCAGAACACGCTTTGCTCAACTCATCAAACTCAGCTTTAATCTCATGCCTATCATATTTGATATCAGTCAATGTCTCTTTTAACCGATCGATCAATTCCACATTTAGCGCATCAGAGAAGATGACCACCTCGCTAATGACTGCGTGTTTTACATCAAGGTGCAAATCAATAATACCCCAATCAAATCGCGTCTCGATATGATGGCTAAATTCAGGGGTCTTACCAAAGCGCCAATCCCAATCTGCCATTTGTTGATAGTATTTATTCAGGTTAGGCTGCTTAGCGAGACTGGCTTCATCCAATTCTTCTACTAGCGCGGTGTCGCCATAACCAATGTCACGATAATACTCACAAAACGCCTCAATAATCGCATTAGATAAGATATCGTGATTGATGTCTTCATTAAACTCAACCAAGTTAGCGACGCGAGCGCGCACGGACTTGATACCTTTGGCTTTTAATTTGAGGGGATGCGGATGGAGATAATCACCCAGCTTTTGCATGTTGGCATTTACCAGTAACGTACCATGATGAAAGCTACGATCCGCCGCATGTTTAAAGGCGCTGCCTGATATTTTTTTATCACCGACTTGCATATCATTACGACCAGACAATTCCGCGTCTATGCCCAGTTTCTTTAGCGCATTAATAATGATGGTAAAGTTCGCTTCTTGATTGTAGTCGTTTTTAGGCGATAGAAAGGTAAAGTTGGTATTGCCCAAATCGTGAAACACCGCGCCGCCGCCGCTCTGACGCCGCGCCAAAAATAAATCGTCTACTTCCATTTTATCGATTTTGCACTCTACCCATGGGTTTTGCGAGCGCCCGATGACCACGGTCTCGCTATTGCGCCATAAGAATAGCGTATGCGAGTCAGGGTTCAGCGTGTTAAATATCCAATCTTCGGTCGCAAGGTTAAACCATGGGTTGGTAACGGCAGATTTTAGAATGCGCAGTTTCATTGGGTGTCCTTTTTATTATGGAGATTGTTAGTAGCAGTTATTGTTGCCGACGCGGGACTTTAATTCAATGGGGGTGCGGGAGAAGGGAATGGTTTTGAAGGGTTAATAGGATTAGATATGTTGCTTTCGATTAATTTTTAAGTGTGGCGTAGGGTGGGTTAGCGAACGCGTAACCCACCGAATGATCTTCTGCTTTCAATGATGGGTTACGCCTTGTTTTTATTCTCTACGAGAATTTAACAAGTCTAACGCCACCCTACGGCTCTAATCTATCTAATAGACTCAGCTTGTACCTGTTCTGCGATAAGCTCAGTGACAATCCGAGCAAAGGCACTCATGCGCTGTTTGATCCGCTCTTCGCCGAGCGCTTGTGTCAATACCGCTTCATTATCCACGTCTGGATTGTGCCATGAGTAGCCGCCTGGTATGTCGGGATTATCCGTTTGCGTATAGCCGTCAAAATCTGGTCCCAGGCTCCAGTTGGTTGCCTCAAAAGCAACGACAGGCATAATACTGTCGAACGATTCTTGATCGCTACAACAGCCTACGCCAAATGGCTTGTAAGGCTCGGTTTCGCCCGGAGGAATGATAGCGGGGTTTACTTGCAAGCTAAGATTAAGCTCGTTTGCAATACGCAGCGCCGCTTCACGTAATTTGACATTGGCTGCAATCTCATTGCCATCATCGTCATAACTATTGTCCCCAGCATTGGCATACATATTATCGCCTGTGAGCAAGCTGTCTAAATTTATCATACCAATAGCATTGTCAATCTCATCTTGGCTTAAGCTTGCGACAAACGCCTTAGAACCTTGCAGTCCGCCTTCTTCAGAGCCAAAGGCTATAAACTTAATCGTATCTGCGGTCTTGACTCCGTTAAAATGATAGACTAGCTCGCTTAGTACGCCAGAACCTGAGGCATTGTCATCTAATCCTTCAAGCTCGATATAATTAGGATACTGCGTTGCCGAATCATAGTGAGCGCCTACGTATAAGGTTCGTCCGGTGTTTTCTGTGCCTTCATGAGTAACAACCACATTTTGACTGGTAATCGCTTGCTCAGCAAATGGCCCACGAGACGCGACAAAAGTAAAAGGCTCTAGTATCACTTCATCGCCATTAGCGCCAAAGGTCATGCGCTGTTTCATATATTGAGCAGCAGCAAGCTCGGTACTCGACCCCATATAACGCCCTGAATAGTCACGCGCTAAGGTCAGCGCGGTCTCGGTACCATACTCCCCGTATGTGATGACAGGGGTAATGATCGTCTCGCTATCGTCATCATTACATGCGGTTACACCTGCAACCATCATGGCTATAGCTAAGACTTTTATTGTCTGTTTTGGTGCTTGTTTCACTATTGTCTGTAACATCGTCAGCATCCCTGTTTCAGTTATCGTAAAAGACCTAATCAGTAATATAAAACGTTTCTAGTCCAAAGTGTGAATAGTTTTATAGAGACATTGTTGTAAGTTACGTTCTATTAAGATGGGCAGGTGGATGATGACTGTAGAAAATTAAGTAATGAAGTTTTCATAACACGTCTTGATATAAATCGCCCTTACTATGCGTCTTTGTCACTGTTCGATTGTTCAATGCTGCAAAACATTCATCTCAGTAACACAGTACTTATTTTTAGTGGATTGACTATATAAATACGTGCAAATCAACGCTAGTTATTGACCTTAAACAAGACTTACCTTAAAATACGTTTCAGTGTACTAGAACGTTAATACAAAAGTTTTATTATAACGCTATAAAATAACGTGCTCGGACAATTTTTCAGACTATAAGTCGTCAAATATCACAACTTTCAACATTATAATTTCAGATACTAGGGTTTAACGATGACAACAGACAATATGACCGACAGCTATGGCTTACATCACTCTATCTTGCCAAGTAACGATGGTCTATACGGTGAGTTCGGCGGTAAGATTGAACATCCAGAACTTGCCAAAGCCATGGATGACATTGAGCAAGGATTTCGCGAAATTATTAAAGATAATGACTTTATCAAAGAGATGAGCCGCTTGCGTCAGACTTATGTTGGTCGCCCAAGTCCGATATTTCATGCCAGACGCTTAAGCGCACATTGCGGCGGGGCGCAGATTTATTTTAAGCGTGAAGATCTCAATCATACGGGCGCGCACAAGATTAATCACTGCTTAGGTGAAGTATTACTTGCCAAAAAACTAGGCAAAACCAAGGTCATTGCGGAGACGGGCGCAGGGCAACATGGCGTGGCGTTGGCAACCGCAGCGGCGTTGATGGGCCTTGAGTGTGAGATCCATATGGGTGTCGTTGATATCGAAAAAGAGCATCCCAATGTCAGCCGGATGAAAATACTAGGCGCGAAGATCGTCCCTGTATCGCGCGGGGCAGGGACACTAAAAGAGGCGGTCGATAGCGCTTTTGAGACTTATCTTGATGAGCTGGATACCAGTCTATTTGCTATTGGCTCAGCTTTAGGCCCTGCACCGTATCCTGAAATCGTCAGTTATTTTCAATCGGTCGTTGGCCGCGAAGCAAGAGCGCAGTTCTTAGAGACAACTGGTAAGCTCCCTAATAAAGTGGTCGCTTGTGTCGGCGGTGGCTCTAATGCTATCGGCATTTTTAGTGGTTTTTTGGACGACAAAGAGGTCGAGAAAGTTGGGGTGGAACCTGCAGGTGAAGGCTTAGAGACATCCAATCACGCCGCTACCATGACGTTGGGAGTAAAAGGCACGCTGCATGGCTTTAAGTGTTATGTCTTGCTAGATGAAGATGGCGAGCCTGCCCCCGTGCATTCGATTGCCTCAGGGCTTGATTACCCAGGCGTTGGGCCACAGCATTCGCTTTTGCGCGATATGGGTTTAGCGACTTATGAGTCGGCAACCGACGCAGAGTGCTTGGATGCCTTTATGGCGTTATCAAGATTAGAAGGTATTATTCCCGCTTTAGAAACTGCCCATGCCATTGCCTATGCGATGAGAGTTGCCAAAGACATGTCGCCTGATGAGACTATTTTGGTCAATTTATCCGGGCGTGGTGACAAAGATATTGATTTTATTTTGGATAAAGTCAAGTTATAACGAATTAATTACTGACGAATACATAAAACCGCACCTAAAGAGCGATTAACAAGTTATCATCATGGCGTTTTTAACGACATAATACGTCTCATGACATAACTTTTTACGACTTAGCAAAAGCAGTCTAAACGCTTAATAGGATTCACCAGTGACTAAACGCGACCTCATTATCTTTTTTACCCTCTCTTTTATGTGGTCGCTGTCTTTTATATTCTATCGTGTTGGGGTTCCTGAGTTTGGTTCGATAGCATTTGCAAGCCTACGAGTGCTGTTCGCAGGTTTCACTATGCTGGTCTTTGTATTGATCAGCTTGGAGAATCGGCGCGGTATTCGTGAAAACTGGAAGCTATTGACCGTCGTCGGCTTGGTTTCTACGGCCATTCCATTTGTGCTATTTTCATTCTCAGCCCAGTCAGTGAACGCTGGTGTATTGGCAGTGCTAAACGCCTCTGTGCCGATGATGAGTGGCTTTATCGCCAGTACATTTTTTAATGATAAGCTCTCAAAAAAGCAAATTCTTGGTTTATTTATCGGTCTGGTCGGTGTCGTGATTTTGATGAGTGAGAGTCTATTTGCTGGTAGTGAGTCAGACACAAGTTTGCTTGAAGGGTTATTGCCAATGGGCTATGCGCTACTAGGCTGTGTCGGTTATGCCACAGGGGCCAATATCACCAAAAACTATTTGCAAGGCTTGTCGCCGATTGCTATCACTGCTGGCTCGACCATTATTGCCAGCATGGTCATGCTACCTATTGGCTTATATGAGTTTCCATATGGCAAGAGTATTAGTCTACAAGCATGGGTATCTGTCATCTGCATCGGAGTGTTTTCGACAGCAATCGCGCTGATTTTTATGAATCAGCTGATTAAGAATATCGGTCCAATGCGCGCGACGAGTATCACTTTAGTCATTCCAATTTTTGCGATATTCTTTGGTTATGTATTGCTGGGCGAAGCGTTAGATTTGGGTGCAATTATTGGCTCAGCAGTCATTTTATTTGGTACATACCTGTCTTTAAATATCTCTTTTAAAAAGATGCTAAGGTCGTAAAACACGAGTACTCATAAAACAGTAACAAATAGTGTGGGCGTGCCTATCTAAATATTTTTGGAATCGGTATGTATAAAATAGGGTTTTATTGCTTGTCCTTGTCTACACAAATGACACCATGCAAACAGTTTCTATCTCTAACTGTATCACGTAGCGAAGATATATCTAACGCTTGACTCAATTGATAATGAGTTACTTCCCATTCGTTTATTTTATGGCCGTTTTCATCTTTATCAGGAACAGGGTATAACTGTTGACGTTCGCTATCCGACTGCGCCATAAATACCAAAAGCTTTTGTACGTCTTCAGCCAGTTGACTATCAGTACGCTCAGTCAATTGCGTCATCAAGCGCTCGTCTTTTAACAGATAAAATTTGCGGGCCTCATCATCGATCCATTGAGTGTTTTCTGAGCCAAAAAAGAGTAGATAGCGATAGGTATCTAGCAAAGCTTTGGCATCATCATAGAATCTACTATCTGGGTAACGGCCTATAAAATCTTCCCAAAATACAGCGCGTTCAACCAACTCTTCAAGAGATATACCAATTGCAGCATCGAACCAAAATATCTCTTGATTGTCTTGCGCCATTCGCTGGATAAACTCACTTTGGTCATCTGGTAGATAAGGGGTGAACATATCAGCCATGGCCGAAAGATCGTGATGAAAGGCAAAGTGACCTTCGCCTATATATCGGACACTGACGTCAGCTTTGCTCCTTACCAAGCTAATAAGATAGCGGACACGAGGATTTACCAGCTTTAATTG
Organism: Psychrobacter sp. 1Y4; assembly: GCF_051847555.1. Taxonomy (NCBI): domain Bacteria; kingdom Pseudomonadati; phylum Pseudomonadota; class Gammaproteobacteria; order Moraxellales; family Moraxellaceae; genus Psychrobacter; species Psychrobacter sp. 1Y4. The sequence goes on from NZ_JBPYDE010000001.1 coordinate 23,535, forward strand.
CGCTACCGTTAATTTTTCATCTTGGTCAATATTATCCATGACGCTGTAAAACGCTTCATCATCCATAGAGCTATCAGTATTCAAAAAACGTCCATACATCGCTTGGTAGGCTTCTAGCCATTGAAGTATCTCGGCATTTTCTGCCACTGGCAAGCAAGCCTCTATTTGACGCTGAACTGCATGAATATTTTCGATCTTACTTTTATTATCGATGGTATTTATCGTGTCATCAAGCTTGGAACAAATGAGCTGCTCTTTTAATGTTTTTTCAGATAGTGTGACCAACGCTTTAGTAAGAGCTTTTGGCGTTTTCGCTTCTGCAAGAGGCTGTGTACTTGGCGCTGTTTCGGTTTGTGCTGACGTTGAGGGCGTATCTGATGAATCAGTTTTATCCGAAGGCGGCTGGCAAGCAGTTAGGCCAAGCAGTAAGCTTGCACCTATGATGAGTGTTCTTCTGTTCATTTGCACAGACTGCATCCTTTTAATACTCAATAGAGTATTAATCTTAGTTTTTAAAAAATTATTTTGACTATTCAATATGCAATAAATTGGCTTAATTGTAAAAAATTAGGACAATCTTATCGAATCATTAGAAGACTATTGTTTGCTTGTATACATTCTACTCTTTTATATTCTTTAGAGATAGTCAATCTGTAACCTTTTTCAATTATCAAATAGAGCTGAAAAGGTGTTTCGGTTTGTAAAGCTTACTTGAATAATCATAGTCATCCCTTATAAAGAGAACGGTCGTTCAATATAGGTGCTTAAGTATTGGTACGTATTGGTACTTAAGTATAAGTATTCAGACGTATGTTCTTGAATACAGATTCTTATTTGATAGATATCCATTTAAGAGGTGATCATCTAATGGGTATTGATTCGAAAAGTACTTACTGATCTATCGAACAAACATACATTTTGTTGACCTAATGACTCATAAAGTTTTCATAATTATAAATAGATTGCTTTATAGTTATGAATATCATTTTTACCCATATTTTTTATAACCACAAACAAGGCATACTATGGCTTACGATAATTTATTTGAAACAGTAAAAATGGGCACTCAAACCCTAAAAAACCGCATCATTATGGCACCACTAACTCGTCTACGCGCTGTTGAGCCAGGCGATGTACCAACGGCATTAGCAGGTGAATACTATTCACAGCGTGCAGCGGGAGCGGGCCTTGTGATCGCTGAGGCGACGCAAGTATCATTTCAAGCAAAAGGTTATGCAGGTGCGCCTGGCATCCATACTAAAGATCAGATGACCGCGTGGAAAGCCATCGTCGATAATGTCCATGCTAAAGGCGGCAAGATCGTCGTACAGCTATGGCATACTGGTCTAGTGGCACATGAAAGTGTACAGCCTGATGGTAAAGCGCCTATTTCAGCGTCGGACGTCGAAGTCGGCGCTCGCACCTCTTTACGTGATAGCGATAATCAAGCGATTCGCGTTGAAACCACGCCACCACGTCCAGCCACCGCTGATGAAATCAAGCAAGTGATTAAGGACTTTGCTTATGCAACCAAGACGGCACGAGAAGCAGGATTTGATGGCGTAGAGGTTCATGGTGCCCATGGTTATCTGTTGCATCAATTTTGGGTTGAGCAAACCAACAAGCGTGATGACGAGTACGGCGGCAGTCGTGAAAACCGCGCGCGCTTAACCCTTGATGTCATCGATGCTTGTGTTGATGAATGGGATAACGATCACGTCGGTATTCGACTCTCGCCACAAGGCACGTTTAACGCCGTAGAAGCCGGCTATGATGAAGATGATAACATTTGGCTCATTGAGCAAATCAATAAACGCGGTTTGATGTATCTTCATCTCTCTGAGCCTGATTGGGCAGGAGGCACGCCATATAATGACGGTTTCCGCCAGCGTATTCGTGATGCCTTTGACAATACGATCATTGCAGCGGGTGGCTATACGGCCGAAAAAGCAGAAAGAAATGTCCGTGAAGGCTATATTGACGCGGTTGCGTTTGGTCGTGATTTCATTGCAAACCCTGATTTGCCTGAGCGTATTCGTCAAGATGCGCCGCTCAATGAGCAGCATCCACAAACCTTCTATGGTGGCGGTGCTGAGGGTTATACCGATTATCCGTATTTGGAGCAAAAACAAGCGTAAGTGTACGCTTAGTTTTACATGTTAATATAATAAAAAGCCGCCTTACTGTCATAGTAGGGCGGCTTTTTTTGAGCTTGTATTAATGGTTAAACGACTTCACCGCAGACAAAACCGCTTGCCCAGGCCCATTGAAAGTTATAGCCGCCAAGCCAGCCCGTGACATCAAGCACCTCACCGATAAAGTATAGACCGTCCTGAAAATTGCTCTGCATTGTTTTTGACGACACCTCATCGGTTTTTACGCCGCCACGCGTCACCTCAGCGGTACGATAGCCTTCCGTACCAGAGGGTTTGAGTTGCCAATTATTAATAGTATTCCCAAGCTCGCTTAGGCGCTCATCTTTAATATTGGCAAGCTCTTTGTCTTTAATATCATCCCACAGCGTTGTCTGTAGGGCTGTCAGTAGTTTTTTAGGCAATGCATTGTCTGTATAGTCTGCCAGTACAGTACGGATGAGCTGCTTTGGGTGCGATTTTTTATGAGCAAGTAGTAGGGTGGTGACATCGATATCAGGCAGTAAGTTGATATTGATGTGCTCGCCCGTCTGCCAATAATTGGACAGCTGGAGCATGGCAGGACCAGATAGACCGCGATGGGTAAAGAGTAACGGCAGCTTAAACGAGATGCGCTCGTTACTGGCAATTACGGGCAAACTAATACCAGCCAAGGCGCGGATAAGCTCGCCCGTCTTATCGGTAAAGGTAAAGGGCACGAGGCTGGCATCGGTTGGCATAAGCTGATGCCCAAACTGCTGCGCCAGCTCATAACCAAGACCGCTTGCGCCCATCGTTGGTATAGATAGGCCACCAGTCGCCACGACTAACGAGTCACAGCTGTATTTGTGTTGCGAAGGTTTAACGCTATTGGCGATATCTTTTTTACTCAGTTTTTTAGAGGTCGATAGATTGAATCTTTTATATTCAGTCTCATTGACATCGATCTTATCAATCTGGGTATTAATGCGTATTTGCACACCTACCGCCGCGCATTCATCAAGTAGCATAGTGACGATATCTTGCGCAGAATCATCACAAAACAGCTGACCGTGCTCACGCTCATGGTATGGGATTTTATGCTGTTCAACCATGCCGATAAACTCCCAACTGGGGTAACGGCTCAGTGCTGACTTACAAAAATGTGGGTTGGCACTGATAAAATGCTCAGGCTCGACGAAGTAGTTGGTAAAGTTACAGCGTCCACCGCCCGACATCAGGATCTTTTTGCCGACTTTATTGGCATGATCGAGCACCAATACGCGGCGGCCTCGACGCCCAGCGGTGAGTGCGCAGTATAGCCCTGAGGCTCCTGCGCCAACAATGATGACATCATAATGGGTGTTATTGTCCATGACGGTTTTGGTCCATAAAGCGCTGCTTTTAAACAAACGTAAAAATAAGGTAGAAGCAATGATACAAATACGCCGATATAAGTATCATTCAAACAGTGTATCTAGAGTGGCTATTGTCCATATTTAACTTAGGGTTACAAGGATTAAATACTTATCAGGTTTTTACCATGCCCTAATAGAAAGTATAAATACATAAGTAAACAGCTGTACATTGGAATTGTTGTAATTAGTCGTTAGTGTCTTGCATCACTTCTTCTTATTTGTCAAACTAGAATTGAGGCGTCACTCATTATGGAAGATGATAGCCTGTTGTCTGCAACCACCGTTGTGACTGATGAGCTGCCGATTAGCATTGTCTGATAGTCGTATTATTGCTTCAGTTTCAGTCAGTCTATTAGATAGTTTTTTCTTTTATTTTCAATATCTCTTATTTTCGATATTTTATGCAGACAATGATAATTAAAAAAGGAATGTCTCATGACTCAAAAATCTTTTCCTATTACGGCTGAGTTTATCGCCGCTGCCAATACCACTGCTGAGCAGTATGCCCAAGACTATGAGCGGTCAGTCGAATCACCCGAGGCCACTGATGCTTTTTGGGCTGAGCGTGCTGAGCTGATTGATTGGATGAAAAAGCCAACTATTATTAGCAACGTCAATTATGACTTGGACGACTTTCGTATTAAATGGTACGAGGATGGCGAGCTAAATATTTCGGTAAACTGTCTTGATCGACATCTTAAAACCAACCCCTACAAGCCTGCCATTATTTGGGAAGGGGATCACCCTTCTTTGCATAAGATTATCTCCTTTAAAGAGCTTCATGCTGAAGTTTGTCGTTTAGGTAATGCGATGCGTAAGCTTGGGGTCAAAAAAGGCGATCGTGTGACCCTATATATGCCGATGATACCTGAAGCGATGGTAGGGATGCTAGCATGTACGCGTATCGGTGCGGTGCATTCGGTGGTGTTTGGTGGATTCTCTGCTGAGAGCTTAGGTAACCGTATCGTTGATAGCCAATCCAAAATCGTGATTACGGCTGATGAAGGTCTACGCGGTAATAAGCACAATCCGCTTAAGGTCAATGTTGATCGTGCGCTAGATATGGAGGGTACTGATAGCGTTGAAAAGGTCATTGTCGTGCATCGTACAGGTAATTCAATTCCGATGAGTGGTCGCCGTGATGTTTGGTATCATTCTTTAATAGCCGGCGAGCAAGAGCAGTGCGAGCCTGAAGTCATGAATAGCGAGGACCCGTTATTTTTGTTATATACCTCTGGTTCAACTGGCAAACCGAAAGGTGTGCTGCATACGACTGGTGGTTATATCACCTACGCGCTATCAACCTTCCGCGATGTCTTCGATATCAAAGACGATGATGTGTATTGGTGTACGGCAGATGTCGGCTGGGTGACCGGTCATACGTATTCTACCTATGGGCCGCTTGCCAATGGTACGACGACAGTGATGTTTGAGGGCGTGCCTGAATATCCAACATGGGCGCGGATTGGTCATATTATCGATAAGCATAAAATTACGGTTTTATATACGGCGCCGACGGCGATTCGCTCGATGATGAAAGAGGGTGATACCTTTGTCCGTGAGTCTGATCGCTCAAGTTTACGTCTGCTTGGTACCGTTGGTGAACCTATCAACCCTGAAGCGTGGGATTGGTATTATGATGTTGTTGGTGGTGGTCGTTGCCCAATCGTAGATACATGGTGGCAGACCGAAACAGGTGGTATTTTGCTGGCTCCGATACCAGGTACGGTAGCGCTCAAACCGGGTGCTGCGATGAATCCTTTATATGGCATCATACCGCAAGTGATCGATACCGATGATACGGCTCTTGAAGGTCCCGCTGAGGGCAATCTTGTCATCAGTAATAGCTGGCCGGGACAAATGCGTACTATTTATCATGACCATGAACGCTTTTTAGAGACCTACTTTACTGAGTATCCAGGCTACTACTTTACTGGTGATGGGGTACAACGCGATGAAGACGGGCATTATTGGATTACCGGCCGCGTCGATGATGTACTTAATGTCTCAGGGCACCGCTTGGGCACTGCAGAAGTCGAAAGTGCAGTAGATGCTCATCCTTCTACGGTTGAAGCCGCTGTCGTCGGTATGCCGCATGACATTCGCGGCGTAGGTATTGCCGCCTTTATTATTCTCAGTATAGGAGAGGTTGCAAGCGATCAGCTAAAAGCTGAGTTAAATCGCCATGTGCGCACCGAGATTGGGCCAATTGCCAATTTAGATGCTATCTATGTCGTTGAGGCTCTACCCAAAACCCGATCTGGTAAGATTATGCGTCGCATCTTACGTAATATCGCTGCAGGGCAGTATGTTGGGCTTGGTGATTTATCTACCCTTGCTGATAGCTCGGTCATCAACAAGATAATTGATGTGGTCAAAGCAGAACGCGAGGCAAAACACTGTTAGTAAGCAACTGTTAGTAAGCAATAAAATAGCGAACCATAGTTATAAATAGGGATCATCAGTATGGTTCGCACGCAACTTTACTAGACAAACATCAAATATCACAAAAGTCATGCTGTTTTTAATAGCATGACTTTTTAATATAGACAGCATCACAAAAACACAAAGACTCGTTTTTAATGAGGTTTTAATCGTTGCCAAATCTTACAAGGCCTACTGCACTCATGACTGACCATTCTTCGCCATCCATTAGCAACCATGCAAAACAGACTAACCATGACAATCAGGCTACCTTTAATACTGGCCTAAACACTGATCAAAGCACTGCGCCGAAAATAGCCATTATCGGAGCTGGATTGACGGGTTTATTGACAGCGACTTTGTTGGAACGCGCTTTTATTAAGCGACAAAATAAACCATCGAATAATGCATCAATGCTGCACGTGACTATTTTTGAGAAGTCGCGTAGCGTTGGCCGCCTAGCTACGCGCTATCACACCGATAATAAGACCAAGCAAAACTGGCAATGGGCATTTGGTGCACAGTTTTTTACAGCAAAAACCTCTAGCTTTCAGCAATTCATTGCGCCTTGGCTAGACTCAACATTACTGCAACCGTGGTGCGCTCAAGTAGTTGATTTGACGCCAGCTAACGACCATGTTCAAAAAAATAAAAATGCTCAATCTCAAAATACTTGCTTACCTAATATTCAGAAAAAAGAGCAATGGGATACCAATCACGCGCGTTATGTTGGCACCCCTAAAATGACCAGTTGGGGACGCGCGTTGGCTGATGAGTTACAGCATACGACTATTAACTTTAAAACTCGCGTCGCACCACTTAGCCAGACACAAACTGAGAGCCGACAAGATAATACTAACAAAACTGAGTTATTCGATGAGGTAGGCAATAGTCTTGGCTGGTTTGATTGGGTCATTTGTACTGTACCTAACGGTCAAGCAGTAGAGCTGATGGCAGACAGTGGCTTTACAGAGCATGCCAAAATTACCGAACCAAAAATGCAAGCATGCTATACGCTTATGCTGGGCTGGGATAATGTTGAGATGCTCCCTAAAACTCTGATCAATCAGGCAGGGCCAGTATGGGATGTGGCTTATGTGAGTCATTCAATACTCGATAGAATATTTGTTGAACATCAAAAGCCTGCTCGTGATGAGCTACTCCCAAGTATCACCATTCATGCGCGCAACGACTGGTCAGAAGAGCATGTCGATGATGATATCGAAATCATTAAAGCGCAATTGCTAGCGGCTGCACAGCGAGCATTGCATTGGAGCGCTGATACAGCGCCCAGTAAAATAGACTGTCATCGTTGGCGCTATGCTGCGACAGTCATGGATACCAAAAACAAGCAGGCTTGTGATCCGTTAGGAGTATTGCTCGATCAAACCCATCAATGGATTGTTAGTGGCGACTGGTGCGGACAAGGTAATATTGAAAGCTGCTATCAAATGGCAAAAGACACAGTACAAGCGATCAGTAAAGTAGAGTGGATAAAATAAGCCAAATTTATTTAGTTTTAACTTAAAGATAGAGAGCGTCGTAAATTATGTTTGGATTCGATCTAGATATAGACTTAATGCAGTACCATTTTTTTCAATTAAGCATTGCTTTTATATTGTCATTACCGATTGCACTCAATCGTGAAATGAAGGATAACGGTGCAGGACTTAGAACGTTTCCGTTGGTGACTATTGCTTCATGTGCCTTTATGTTAGTCGGTATGGATATCTACGAGTCTGAAGGCGAAGCGAGGATTATGTACGCCATTATCACTGGTATGGGCTTTATCGGTGGTGGCGCTATTTTTAAGAATGAGGAAGGCTCAAAGGGCACCGCGACGGCAGCCAGCTTATGGAACACAGGTGCTATCGGTATTTCAGTGGCTTATGGTCGTTACGAGATAGCGATTATTTTATCTGTGGTGGGTTTTTTAATACTACAATTTTCAGAGCCATTTAAAGTCAAAAATAAGTGATAGTAATCAAACAATCATGCATTTTGTTTGTCATTGACTCATATAAAAATCATAAAATTAGATGATTGTTTCTTATTGGTAAATAGAAAGATTTTACTCATGGATGCCAATTGACTCCTCTGTTTTTTTAGCCTATGGTTGATAATGCAATCTCTAATAAAATCAATAGTATGGAGTATGTTGTGAGCGAACGGGTTGTGAGCAAAATTACCAAGGAGTCTGTGTCAGCGTTAGATATGGCAGCTCGCCTCGATGAAGGTAGTCTTTGTCCGGTTGCGCTGGTAGAAGAGACGTTTGCAAACATCCGCTCTTCCGATCCCGCTATTTTTACAGAGTTGTTTGAAGCGCGCGCATTAAAAGAAGCTCATGCTTCTAGGCAACGTCGCCGTGACGGTAAGCCACTAAGCCCGTGGGATGGTATACCTATCGCATGGAAAGACCTTTTTGATATAAAAGATCGAGTGACCACCGCAGGCTCTGTGATTCTTAAATCCAACGCGCCTGCCCCTTGTGATGCCAATATGGTGGCCAATGCCTCTCAAGCAGGCCTTGTGTCAATCGGCTGTCTTAATATGACCGAGTTTGCTTATTCCGGCCTTGGTCTTAATCCACATTTTGGTACACCTAAAAACCCTCATGGCTCAGGCCCTGCTCGCATTCCTGGCGGCTCGTCTTCAGGGTGCGGGGTAGCTGTCGCGCGCGGTCTGGTGCCATTGGCTATCGGCAGTGATACTGGTGGCTCGATACGCATTCCTGCTGGACTAAACGGCATAGTCGGCTATAAAGGCTCTAGCGTTGCGTTTCCAAATGGTGGTACGTTGCCGCTCTCACCGACGTTAGACACCTTTGGTCCGCTTGCAGCTGATCTAAAGAGCTGTATTGGTGCGGCACAAATTCTTAATGGGCGGGCGATTGCCATACCCAAACCTTCACCTATTGACCAACTCAAATTTTTTATTCCCAGTAATGTCGTCTTTGAAAACGCGCAAGAGGCGGTAATCCAAAATTTTGAAGCTTCTGTCCGCGCACTTGAGCAGGCAGGGGCGACAATCACTCGCGGAGTATGTGATGAGTTTGACGATATAGGGGCGCTTGCCCGTAAGCATGGCTACTTAGTTGGCCCAGAAGCACTAGATGTGCATTGGGATCTGGTACATTCGGCACAGGCAAAGCAGATAGATCCAAGAATCCTTGACCGTATTCTTGATGCAGGAGAGATGAGTGCGCGAGATTTGCTTGTCATTCAACGGAAGCGTGCAAGATTGATTGAAAAAAACCGTCAAGCTTTAGATAAGCAAATTGTACTGTTTCCAACCACGCCTATTACGGCGCCTAAGCTTAAACCGCTTGAAGAAGACGATGACTTGTACTTGCAAACCAACAAACTGATGCTGCGCAATACGGCTCTAGGTAATTTTTTGGACTGGTGCGGCGTCGCTTTACCAAACGGCATAGATGAAAACCAGATGCCTACTAGTATTTTGCTATCGATGACCAGCGGCCGAGACAGTGATTTGTTAGCGGCAGCGCTGAGTGTCGAGAGCGTATTACTCAAAGCCGATGACAGATCTACATAGAAGCGGTTAAATAACTATCAAGTAAGTAAAGATAAGACCCCAAACAAAGGCTAGTAACCTATACCATCAAAGGAGTGAGACATGAGTAAAAAAACCATTATATGTGGCTTTGGTACAGATGTAGATTCAGTAGCAGGATGGATTGGATCGTACGGTGGTGGGGATAGCCCCTCAGACATTCAGCGCGGCGTCTGGGCATCTGAAGTTGGTGTACCACGGCTATTAAGGTTATTTAAAAAATACGATCTACGCACCTCGTTTTTTATTCCTGGTCATAGTATCGAAACTTTTCCAGACATTGCCAAAATGATTGTCGATCATGGTCACGAAGTAGGCGCGCATGGTTACTTGCACGAGAACCCCATTGCCATGACCCGCGCTCAAGAAGAGGCAGTCATGGAAAAGTCGGTTGAGCTGATTACTAAGCTGACAGGTCAAAGCCCGCGTGGCTATGTGGCACCGTGGTGGGAGATGTCAGCTGCGACCCCTGAAATCTTAGCCAAATATAATTTTAAATATGACCATAGCCAAGGTTACCGTGATTTTCAGCCTTTCTATGCTCGAGTTGGCGATGATTGGAACGTTATTGACTACTCAAAAACTGCAGAAGAATGGATGCATCCTATGACCCATGGCGACGAGATCGATTTGGTCGAGATTGCTGCCAACTGGTGTGTGGATGATTTACCCCCAATGCTGTTTATGAAAAATGTCCCTAACAGTCATGGATTTGTCAACCCACGCGATATCGAGCAAATGTGGCGTGATCAGTTTGACTGGGTCTACCGTAATATGGACTATGCCGTGTTTCCCTTCACGATTCATCCGGATGTCTCTGGACGTCCACATGTACTCATGATGCTTGAGCGTCTAATTGACTATATCAACGGTCATGAAGGGGTTGTTTGGATGCCATTCGAAGATATCGCTGCTGATTTTCGCACACGTTTCCCATTTGAAGGTGGTAAGCGTCCGGAAGTTATTTGAACGCTGCATTGATAAATTTATGGATCTTGGTGGCATTGTTAAAATACTGGTCACTTATAGGGAGAAGAGTCATGTGTAATGGATGTGGAAACCCAGCTGCCCCAGGGCATTGGACAGAAGCAGGCGCTCAAAAAGGCAGCATTCGCATGAGAGCAATGTTTCAAAGAATGTCTGTCTTAAAGCGGGTGCTAAAACCTTATGGGTTCTCCGTTTATGCTGATGGGGTAATTCCGCAGCTTCAGCTGATATGTCCAGGCGGGGCCCGCGTCATGGTTGATAATCTAACTGAGCTGTGGGCTGAAGTAGAACGTCGTCAAGGCTTTGCAATCGATCCGTTAGCACCTCACTCTATGGCTTGACTTTAATGCAAACCTCACAAGACAATCGTCTCAATATCGTTCTACTAAGCGGCTATCTGGGTTCAGGTAAGACCACGTGGCTGCGGCATGCGCTTTTTACTAAGAGGTTTGGCCGTGCTCAAGTATTCACCCAAGAAGCGGCCGAGCAGCCTGTTGATGATTTGCTGTTGGGCGAAGCAATGAGTGTCAACGTTCTGACTGGAACCGCGGGTACCCCAAAAGGCAAAGAGGAGCTCATATCAGCACTGCTTACGGTTGCCGAATCCAGAACGAACGGACAAACAAGCGATTTGGCTGATGCTCTTATTTCTGATACCTTGATTATAGAAACCAGTGGTTTGGCTGATCCCAAAGAAATCATAGTCGCCATCAAAGAGCATCCGATTCTCATTTACCATTTTGCGCTCAAAGAAACGGTTATTATGGCTGATGCGCTACATTTTCATATGGCGCTAAAGACTGATGCATTGTGTCGTCAGCAGATACTGTCGGCTGATCGCATTGTCATTGCAAAATCAAAAGAAGTAGCTGAGCAGTCCCTATCAAACCTTGTCTCGACTATTAGTAACATTAATCCAGCTGTCCCAATCTCCTTATCCACATTCGGCGTCGAAAGCCCTGTACCTAAACTACCAGCGCCGACCGAAATCTATGAGACGACTCTTGTCAATGGGGTTGCTCCGACGACTGTGGTTTCGCTGCCGATTCCTAAAGAAGTCGGTTGGGTTGAGTTTACCGTTTGGCTATCGGCGTTGCTGCATGCGCGGGGTGATACGATTCTGCGAGTCAAGGGCGTTTTGCACACGGATGAAGGTCCGCTATTGCTACAATCTGTACGCAAAGTCATGCAGCAACCTGAGATTCTCCCTGCTGTCAGAAGTAGTTTTACATCCAAAGATATCGTATTTATAGGGGAAGGTATAAATCAAGAAGCATTGCTCGCTTCTTTGTCCTCTTTTTTTGGAGAACAGCGCTAAAAGCGAAGTATATACTTATATAAGTTTTTAATAGGTAGTGGCAAAATCATTAAGTTACTATAATTTTAATAAATAGAGTTTAGAGATTTTGATAAATAGGGTTCAGAAATTTAAGACAAAAAAAGACCCACAGAGGAGGAAACTGTGGGCTGAGGAAAACTGAGTATGTAGTGTGTCTACAATTACAGTAAAAACTTATTATTTTTATAGAGATTCTAGCGTTATCAGAAACATAAACAGTTATAATTTGGAGTGAAAACTCAGTGTACAACTGTTTCTTCTAATATATTTATATTACCTGATGTTCTCCTTAATTGGCTACTTAAATTACATGAAGTTACTCTTAAGAGAGTTTTAATACAATGTCACATTTTGAAATATTTTATTTGTTAGAACTTTTCGTTCAATAAACGTTTTCTCTCAAAATAGTATCGATAAACTCGCAGAAGATGGCATGACGCAATACAAGAAAAATGCTAAGCTAGCAGGCATTCTTATGTCTATATAACACTAGGCTTACCATGACCGAAAGCACACAACTGCATACAAAAGAGCCGCTACAACCGCAAAACGACAAAAGCATTTTTAATCTACCCAATAATCTTACTATTGCGCGTATTTTGATGATTCCATTGTTTGTAGCGATAGCTTACTGGCCACCAGCCATGGGTATTGGCATGCCTGCCATCTCAGACAATGTCATCGCGCGGGTAGGAATGAGTGAGTTTAGTGACAGTTTACTACGGCATTTATTGTTAACTGGGGTGTTTGTTGTCGCTGCCATTACAGATTGGCTCGATGGCTACTTTGCTCGTAAGCTTAATGTGATGTCGGCTTTTGGACGGTTTTTAGATCCAGTCGCTGATAAACTGATGGTAGCAGCAGCGCTGATTATTTTGGTACAGTGGCATCCTAATATCATTATGGCGATAGCAGCGATTGTGATTATCTCTCGTGAGATTGCAGTATCGGCATTAAGGGAGTGGATGGCAGAGCTTGGTAATCGTACTAGTGTGGCGGTCTCGTATGTAGGTAAGCTTAAGACGACGTTTCAGATGATAGCCATCACTGTGCTTCTATTAAACTGGGAGTCGCTTGAGATGATAGGGTATGTACTGATGGTCGCTGCAGTGATTTTAACTTTGTGGTCCATGTTTATTTATCTAAAAGCAGCATGGCCATATTTAAAACAAAGTGGTTAGATAGAGCGTGTTAATACTGATTTAATTTCATTTACGTGCACAATCTTGCATAAAAAAGCCAGTCGCTTATCGCACTGGCTTTTTTTATGTATAACATCTAATGATGTCTAAACAAATCATCAGAGTTCTACTGAAAAATTCTCACCCAAACTCTTTTCAATAGCAGTATCTGTGACTGCCGCTGCCGTCATTTTAACAGCGCTAGTAATGGCGTTACCATTTTCCCAATATTCTGCACCATGAGGAACGACTTTGATTAGCTGTACCCCTGGGTCTTCTTTACCTTGTTCAAAATAAGCGTTGTACATTACTGACCACAGCTCATCAAGCTTTTCTCGATCTTCGATCAATTCAGCCTTACCAGTGATAGACAAATAGCTTTTATCATCTTGGCTGACGTAAGCCAAGTTTACTTCTGGGTTCTTATTAATATTATCAACAGTGTCAGAAGGTGTGTGACCGATAAACCAAATCTCTTTAGCACCGATGCTGGTTTCTGTGGTGTTCATTGGGCACGAATGGAGGTGGTTTTCATGATTGCGAGTGGTCATCATCGTATACTTGATATTGTTTACCATCGCTTGGATTTTATCCATCTTTTCTTGTTTACTCATAATAGTTGTCCTTTACTATTTAAAATATTGAGGTTTACATGCTATAAAACTTACATACTATAAAAACGCCAATAAACAATGGCTTACTGGCGTCTCAAGTCATCAAACTGCTCGTTTTTACAATATAAAAGACGCTTATATTATAAAGATACAGAGAACTGCTCGCCAATATCTTCTGCAGTCTTACCATCTTGTACCGCGGCTGTAGCCATCTTAAACATGTTTACAGTAGAGCTACCACTCAACCAGCATTCTACGCCATGTGGTACTACTTTAATAAGTTGTACATTTGGGTCTTCTTTACCGTGCTCAAAAAACGCATTGTAGACAGGTGACCATAGCTCATCTAGCTTATCTTTATCTGTTGGCAGCTCTGCATTGGCACTGACAGAAACATAGTCTTTTTCGTCTTGAGTGGCATAAGACAAGCCTATTTTTTGATTGTCTTGAATATCTTTTACGACATCTGAGGTTTTGTCACCGATAAACCAAATCTCTTTATCAGCGATACTGGCTTCACTCGTCGTCATCGGCCATGCATGCACATCACCTTTACTATTAATAGTGCTCATCATGGCAAACTTTACGTCTTTAATTACGTCTTGGATTTTATCGATTTGTTCTTGTTTATTCATAATAGATATCCTTATTACGTTAAAATTGAAATTATTGTGAAAACTGTGTTAATGGTTTTAATTATTAGCTGGTTGTAGAATAACGATAGTTGCCTGCCTGATTATATAGGTTGCCCGTAAGACGATGTGAGCGTTTGTAAAACGTATAAGAGTTAAGTAAAAAATGTGTCAGATTAGGCAAAAGTTTGCTGATAAAAAGAAATAGATATTGTAACAACAGCTCAGAAATTATTTATAAGTAGGGTGGGCAATTTATCATGGTTTACCCCTGCTTATTATTAGCCTTCTTGTTATAATACACGGACCATTTACTTTGCATGGCAGAGATGCCTTGATCTTACGGATTATGCCTTTATGATGACCATCGCCGGACAACCGTTTCTTACCGATTTTCAGACGCAGCAACTCATCAGTCAGTTTCAGCAAAAAACCGAGCTAAATGTCAGCCAAATTCATACCCAGCAAGTGTATGTATTATCACGCAAACTTGAAGGTGATGAGCAGAAAAAAGCGCTGGACCTGTTTGGTATTAAAGAGGATGCCCAACTTACCACCCCGCAAGACAGCCAATTACAAGTGATTGTTAGTCCACGTTTTGGTACGATTTCACCGTGGGCCAGTAAAGCGACCGATATTTTTAATAACTGTGACATTAAGATCAATCGTGTCGAGCGGGTGATTGTTTATACGCTAACCCTTGATGGAACAACAGACGGTGAGATAAGTACAACATTGCCTGCTGCCGCTGAGCAATTGTTGTTTGACCGTATGACCCAGAGCTTGGTTTATGACTTAAATGATGTAGATAAATTGTTTGACGATGAAGCCCCAGCTTCGCTCAATCATATCGATGTGATTGGACAAGGTCAGTCAGCACTAGAGTCAGCCAACACAGAGTTTGGCTTTGCGTTATCGAGTGAAGATATCGATTATCTGATGAATGCTTACGTCAATGAGCTAAAGCGCAATCCAACTGACGTTGAGCTGATGATGTTTGCACAGGCCAACTCAGAGCATTGCCGTCATAAAATCTTTAATGCCGAATGGACAGTTGATGGCGAGATACAGCCAAAATCCTTGTTCCAAATGATTAAGAATACTTATCAGTCGAATCCACAAGGTATCTTGTCTGCTTATAAAGACAACGCTGCGGTGATGGCAGGGGCAGAGGGGATGCGTTTTTATTCCATTCCTACTGATGCTCAAGATCCTAATGCTGCCCATCCTTACAATTTTCATCAAGAAGAAATCGATATCTTAATGAAAGTCGAAACCCATAACCATCCAACCGCGATTGCCCCTTATGCAGGCGCAGCGACGGGCGCAGGCGGTGAAATTCGTGATGAAGGTGCAACGGGCCGCGGCGGTAAGCCAAAAGCTGGTCTGACTGGTTTCCATGTGTCACATCTGCATATCCCAGAGCTTGCGGAAAAGTGGGAGACATCAGGTCAATTAAGCACGCAGGATTATGGTACGCCGGATCGTATGGCGACCAGCCTTGAGATTATGACAGAAGCCCCATTAGGTAGTGCCAACTTCTCAAACGAATTTGGTCGTCCAAACCTCTGCGGTTACTTCCGTAGTTTTCAACTTGATACGTCAGCCGCCAAAGACGGTAGTGAGATGCGCGGTTACCATAAACCGATCATGCTGGCAGGTGGTTACGGCAATATCAAACGTAACCTCATTGAGAAAAACGCCATTCAACAAGGTGATTTGCTTATCGTCCTAGGTGGCCCTGCGATGCAGATTGGTCTTGGCGGCGGGGCAGCATCGTCGGTCGATAGTGGTGAGCTAGATGAAGGATTGGACTTCGCCTCAGTGCAGCGTGATAACGCAGAGATGGAGCGTCGCTGTCAGGAAGTCCTTGATCGCTGTTGGGCGCTTGCTGGTAATGGACAGTCAGACAATAATGGCGATGTCAGTAACAACAGTCAAGACGGCAACCCAATTGTTTCTCTCCACGACGTCGGAGCCGGTGGTCTGTCTAATGCGATGCCAGAGCTGGTCAATGATCATGAAATGGGCGCGGTGCTCAATCTACGTAAAATCCCGTCGTTAGAAGCTGGCATGTCGCCGATGGCGATTTGGTCAAACGAAGCACAAGAGCGCTATGTACTAGCGATTCGCCCAGAGAGTAAAGATCAGTTCAATGCGATCTGTGCCCGTGAGCGCTGCCCGTATGCCATCTTAGGGGAAGCGACGGAAGTACGTCAGCTGGTCGTTAATGATGAGTTGCTCTCTGAGCAGCCAGTTGATATGCCGATGCAAGTGTTGCTCGGTGGTACACCAAAAATGCAGCGTAGCTTTGAGCGTCAAGAGAGTACGTTGCCAGCGTTAGAGCTTAATAACTTTAATTTGTCCGAATCCATTAAAGACGTGCTACGTCATCCAACCGTTGCCAGTAAATCATTCCTAATCAGCATTGGTGACCGTTCTATCACTGGTATGGTGGTGCGTGATCAGTATGTGGGTCGCTATCAGGTGCCAGTCGCTGACTGCGCGGTGACGGCATCAGGTTTGATTGCGTTAGATGATCAACCTATGACTGGAGAGGCGATGAGCGTTGGCGAGCGTACGCCAGTCGCCTTGATTAGCCCTAAAGCCTCTGCGCGCTTAGCGGTCGGTGAGGCGATTACTAATATCGCCGGTGCGCGTATTGCGCAGCTGTCTGATATCACCATGTCAGCGAACTGGATGGCCGCTTGCGGTGATGACGCGGAAGATGCGGCATTATTCGACGCGGTACATACTGTCGGTGAAGAGCTATGCCCAGCACTCGGTATTGCTATCCCAGTTGGTAAAGATTCGCTATCGATGCGTGCCAACTGGAGTGACGAAGACGCTGACAATCAAAGCCAAGACAAATCAGTCGTCTCGCCAATGAGCCTTGTGATTACCGCGTTTGCTCCTGTTGTCGACGTGGCAAAAACCTTAACGCCAGAATTGATTAACGGCGATAGCGCGTTCTACCGTATTGATTTATCAAAAGGTAAATTGCGCCTCGGCGGTTCAATCCTTGCACAAACAGCAAGCCAATTGGGTAATGAGTGTCCAGACCTTGATAAGCCTAGCGATTTAATCGACTTCTTTAGCTTTATCCAAGCGGGCAACGCACAAGGCGTCATTAGCGCCTATCACGATATCGGTGATGGTGGTTTGCTGGCAACGATCGCAGAGATGCAATTCACCAGTCGTCAAGGTATCAAGCTGTCATTGGCTGATGAAAATCTGCTCGGTCAATTATTCAGTGAAGAGCTGGGCGCAGTGATTCAAGTATTACCCGAAAACGTCGCGGCCTTGATGCAACTGGCAGAAGAATTTAATGTCAGCGATATGCTAAGCCTCGTCGGTCAAAGTACTGAGGAAGATAGCCTCATTATCCAGACGCCTTTGCACATGGGTGACGATACCCTACGCTTTAGCCGTTCTGAGCTGCAGCAAGAGTGGAGTCAGGTCAGCTATCAAATCGCCCGTCGCCGTGATAATCCAGAATGCGTGCAGCAAGAGTATGACTTGATTAGCGATGCCAGCCATAAAGGCCTCATCGCTGCACCAAACTTTGATCTCAATCAAAAGGTCGAAGAACCGTACTTGGGCAGCCGCGACAATAAACCAAGAGTCGCTATCTTGCGTGAGCAAGGCGTCAATGGTCAGTCAGAGATGGCAGCAGGCTTTACCCAAGCGGGCTTTGAAGCGGTCGATGTGCACATGAGTGACTTGCTAGAAGGTCGTATCAACTTACGTGACTTCGATGGTCTGGTCGCTTGTGGTGGCTTTAGTTATGGTGATGTACTTGGCGCAGGCTCTGGCTGGGCGAACTCTATCTTGTTCCATGATGAATTGCGCATGCAGTTTGTGCGCTTCTTTGCCCGTCCCGATACCTTTTCACTTGGCGTCTGTAACGGTTGTCAGATGATGGCGCAGCTCAAAGATTTAATCCCAGGTGCGGAAAACTTTCCACGCTTCATCGCTAATAAATCCGCTCGCTTTGAAGCGCGTACGGTCAACGTCAAAGTCGAGCGCACCAAGTCGATCCTGTTCAAAGGCATGCAAGACAGCATCTTGCCAATCGCGGTGGCGCACGGTGAAGGCTATGCCACATTAGACAACACCGAAATCGACGGTATGGCAAAACACGGTCAGCTCGCCATGCGTTATGTCGATAGCCAAGGTCATCCAACCGAGACCTATCCACTCAATCCAAACGGTTCGCTCGGCGGTGTCACGGGTCTATGTAGCACCGATGGTCGCGTCACCCTCATGATGCCGCATCCTGAGCGGACGCTACGTGCCTACAATCACAGCTGGAAACCAGAGGAGTGGGATGAAGACGGCGCGTGGATGCGTATGTTCCGTAATGCGCGGGCTTGGTTGCGTTAGGCTAATTTGAATTAATCTTAGATAATAAAAAAGGTGAGCTTCGGCTCACCTTTTTTGTGTTTGGGGTTAAGTTCTTTTGGCAGCTGATTTCTGAGAATCGTTAAAAGTTATACTGTAATGTTAGTTCCGCTATAGTTAGCGCTAAACCACGACTCAGTCACTTACATTTGTGACTCTCAAAACCCACCAAAATCAATCCCAGCTTAAAATCACCTTACCGCATTGCCCACTTTCCATGATATCAAAGCCTTCTTGAAAGTCATCAATGTGCATGCGATGGGTAATGATTGGCGACAAATCAATACCGCTAATCAGCATTTGCTCCATCTGATACCACGTTTCCCACATCTCACGGCCATAAATACCCTTTAGGGTTAATGCCTTGAAAATAATCTTGCTCCAATCCACCGTGGTGGTATTAGGTAAAATGCCTAAAAGAGAGATTTTAGAGCCGTTATACATGTTATTAATCATCGAATTAAAAGCCTGAGGCGAGCCTGACATCTCAAGCCCAACATCAAAGCCGTGCATGTTTAACTCATCGATGGCGCCTTCGATGGTCTCAC
This sequence comes from Psychrobacter sp. 1Y4, assembly GCF_051847555.1. Classification (NCBI taxonomy): domain Bacteria; kingdom Pseudomonadati; phylum Pseudomonadota; class Gammaproteobacteria; order Moraxellales; family Moraxellaceae; genus Psychrobacter; species Psychrobacter sp. 1Y4. The sequence goes on from NZ_JBPYDE010000001.1 coordinate 42,766, forward strand.
CTTTGGCTGGGTTTACGGTCATAGTAGCGCCCATTTTTTTGGCAAGCTCCAAGCGATAATCACTGATATCACTTGCCACGATATTACGCGCTCCTGCAAAGCGGCAAATTGCCGCTGCCATTGAACCAATCAGCCCTGCACCCGTAATCAGCACATCCTCCCCAAGTACAGGAAATGATAAAGCGGTATGCGTGGCGTTGCCAAAGGGGTCCATAATGGCTGCCATATCGTCGCTGATACGCTCATCAAGTTTGATGGCGTTATCGGCAGGTATTACCAGATATTCGGCAAACGCGCCATCGCGGTCAACGCCTACGCCGATAGTGTTTTCGCACACGTGTAGCTTACCACGGCGACAGTTACGGCAATGTCCGCAAGCGATATGCCCCTCTCCAGTGACTCGGTCACCCACTTCAAAATGCTTCACACCATCACCCACTTCACTAATAATACCGACATATTCATGTCCGATAATCATCGGCGTCTTGATGGTTTTTTGTGACCACTCATCCCATTTATAAATGTGCAAATCTGTACCACAAATGGCGGTTTTTTTAACTTTTATTTTAACGTCATTGATGCCAACCTTTGGTTCTGGCACATCTTGCATCCAGATGCCTTTTTTATCATGGGCTTTAACCAGTGCTTTCATACTTCTCTCTTATTTAATTGCATTACATTTCATTGTTGAATTCAGTAGGCAAATACCGAACTACTTGTAGGGCGTGTTGAATACGCTCTAATCAATCACTTTCATTTGCTTAGCGACTTTGATAAACGCAGCGATACACTGGTCTAGCTGCTCCGTAGTATGGGCAGCAGAGAGCTGAACACGAATGCGCGCCTCGTCTTTGGGTACGACAGGGTAGAAGAAGCCAATTACATAAATACCTTCTTCAAGTAGCGCATTTGCCATTTGCTGGGAGACATTGGCGTCATAAAGCATCACTGCACAAATGGCTGATTCGGTAGGCTTGATATCGAAGCCGGCATCTTGCATTTGCTTCACAAAATAGGCCGTATTTTCATGCAATTTATCTTGTAGGGTATTGTCTTGAGACAGCATATCAAATGCTTTAACCCCAGCCGCCGCCACCATAGGAGGAATAGAGTTTGAAAACAGATACGGGCGTGAGCGTTGACGTAACATCTCAATAATTTCTTTTTTACCGGTCGTAAAGCCGCCGATAGCACCGCCAAACGCCTTACCTAAAGTACCAGTGATAAGCTCAATATCACCGCGTAGATCAAACAATTCAGTCACGCCGCCACCAGTGCGACCGACCACGCCTGCTGAATGCGACTCATCAATCATTACCATGGCGTCATATTTTTGTGCCAACGCATAAATCTCATCCATCGGTGCCACGTTACCATCCATCGAAAACACACCGTCGGTGACAATCAAACGAAAACGCTGTGCTTGCGCCGCTTGCAATTGCGTTTCTAAATCTTGCATATCTGCATTGGCGTAGCGATAACGCGCTGCTTTACATAGGCGCACCCCATCGATGATGGAGGCATGATTTAACGAATCAGAAATAATGGCATCTTCGCTGGTCAATAGTGGCTCAAATGCACCGCCATTGGCATCAAAACAGGCTGCATAAAGAATCGTATCTTCGGTATTAAAAAACTTAGAAATCGACGCCTCTAATTTCTTATGCAAATCTTGCGTACCACAAATAAAACGCACCGATGACATACCATAGCCTGAATCTTCGATGGCTTTGATCGCCGCCTTTTTAATCTCAGGGTGGTCGGACAATCCAAGGTAATTATTGGCACAGAAGTTCAGCACCTCACGACCATCGGCGATCTTGATTAGCGCATCTTGCGGGGAGGTGATGACGCGCTCAGTTTTATATAGTCCTGCTGCACGTATATCGCTGATTTCTTGCTGTAGATGCTTTTGAAAGGCCTGATACATAAAGATTCCTTTTTTGATATTATGGGAGCCCACTTGATAATGTAGATATGAAAACTGCTAATAAAACCAAATTATTAAAGTCGCACATCATCCTAAGCTTCAATCAAACCAACGATGTGGGAAGCCAACAATATGCTACGAGCAGCGATACTATCTATAACTCCGTAAGCGGTGATTTTATCATTAGCCCATTGCAATAACTAGCTCAAATAGCTGGTGGATAGGGCTATTTCTTCAAAACTATATAGGGTTGTTTAGCTCATATACAGACGGGCAAGCTGTGGGTTGGGATTGAGGACGGCGCGTGGATGCGGATGTTCCGTAATGCGCGGGCGTGGGTTTGTTAAGATATAGGCTAAGTTGGTTTAGATTATTATTTTAGATAACTGTTTTTCATATAGCAAAGGTGGGCTTTGGCTCACCTTTTTTGTGTTTAGGGTTTGGTTTTGTGTGAGAGCATTTCCCGCCTTCCGCTTGTATCTGCCAGTCTGGGCGAGGCACTGGCTACGGTTTGGGTCGTCGCTTGCTCCGCGTCGCCACCCCAAAACCTACCCATCGCAACTCGCCCAAACAAGCAGGATACCGCTACAGACGGGGCTAGCGGTGACATCGTGTTCTTGCTACTATCTATTGTTGCTAAGAAATTTAATCTTGTACAGACGCGATTTTTACTTTATTGAATTTACGTTATGGATACTATTTGGATGACAAAAATAATCGACTACACAAATGAATTCCCTCTACCAATGAGCTGTGTACCGCTAAATTTAAAGTCGCTTCTTTCACAAGAGAGCGTCGATATACCAGATAGTAAAATAAATGTAACTACTCAATTTGAAAAGAATCAGTATAAGAATGGATATGAACATCTACATATGCTCATGGCTTGTGTTCCTGAGAAAGATATTCAATTTCTCAAAGTGCTATCAGAAAGTGCAGAAGGTACAGTCAAATCATCTACGCCAATCTGTGATGAAGTAGGTGGCATTTATCCAATTAAAACAACTGTGTCAGGATACGACTATATTGTCGCGTCATGGGGCGATGGGGCACGTTATTCCTATAACTTAGCTGAAAAAGTGTGGATGACTTTAGGATTGTCACCAAGGGTTGTAGGTAACGATGAACAAAAAATAATTTATGATGATTTATCACGACCAATCATAGGGGTGACCGAAGGAGATATCGCTTCCGAGTTTGAGTTTAAACTCAAGCGAGATGTTTATTGGACAATGCGAAATGATTATCTAAGAAAATACTTATGGATGACAGGTTGCTATGGTGTGCGAATTTTCTTCTATGAAGCATATATAGATGATGGTCCTGAAGTACGACAATTACTGAATGGTAGTAGTCGTTATAATAAAACTATTGGAAATGGCTGGGGTAAATTAGATATACGTGAAGTTGATGGAAAGCTACTGTTACAGTTATGGGCGTCGGTTGTAGCAATCTCGCCAGTGTTATGCAGTGAGCAGGATATTTATTCGTTGGTATGGCCTGGTGATTCACAACCTATTACGCGCAAGCGAGTTAGAGATATTCGTAGCAATGAGTATGCCTATTTAGATGATAGGTTTTTAGAAAAGTATGAGAAAAATAACGTATTCGTTACCGTACCTTTCAAAGGTTATAATTATTTCTCCAGTTGCCCTTCTTATAAAGGTCAGTGGTCATTTACAGATTGTAAACGAGTAGGAAGAAATATAATAAAAATCCCCTTTTATGAGCTATATAAAAGTATACCTGATCAAGAGGTTTGTCATGCATATCAATATGCGATGTCAGAAAAAGAGTTTTTAGCAAGAGATAGTGCAGAAGAGCATATTGTTTCTAAAGTAGATAGATTATTACTACAGTTAATAGAGTTAAGTGAAAACTTACCAAAGCTTGTTAAAGCGGTTGACGGTGAAATTATTTTCCCTAGTCAGTTTAGTGAGTTTGACCGGGAATCTTATAACGATGAAGGATTTGAAAATTTTCCAATTATCAAGCGTATGGCTCAGGTTGCCCCGTTAGATATGTATCAGCAGGATTTTTTATCACGCTGTAAAACTCTAAACGAGATTATAGTTAGATTAAAAGTAGGGATTTTAAGAAGAGTTCTACGAACATTAGGCGTAGATAAAGGTGAGCTAACTGGTTTGAAAGGACTAAAAATACTTCAGGGGATTTTAAATATTCTAGAACATTTGAATGAGCAATTTGAAGATAAAAGTGCGTTAGCTGGTTCAGCAAATATGACAAATTGGAAAAAAGATAATCTTGCCATGGCACCCTTATTCGTCAACAATGATTTAAGAAACGCCGAGTCTCATGAAACTAGTGAATCTGTAAAGGAAGCTATAGAGGTGCTTGAAAAGCTAGGGTTTGATACATCTACAGTCAGCAATGGGTATGGTAAAGCTTTAGATTTCTTACTTGATGGAGCTATTGATTGTATTAAATCAATCAATCGTAATATCACAGATGTACTTAATCGTTGAGTTTTTTAAATACTTGTTTAGCATACCAAACAGTAGGCTATGTCTTGCCTTCATTCTGTATAAAGGTTTGTCAAAATCAACCTACTCTATAGTAATCATCCAATTATTCATCCTCTAAATGTTCATTAGTCTTCTTTTTAGCTTCAGCAATCAACTCATGAATCTTAGCACTCTCTTTTAGTACACAAGCATCATACGCAGAGAGTTGCTCAGGCTCTTGTTGTTTTTCCTGCTCTTGCTCAGCTTTTTCTTCTAAATATTTCTCAAGCGCTTGTTGTTCATCTTGTTGTGAATTGCTCATGATTGACTCCTTATATTATTTATTTACGCTTGCCGCCATCCGATTTAGCATCGCAGATAGCCTTGCGTTATTTGCTTCGATATATTTATCACCCAGCGCGATTATTTCAGCGGGTGATTGTACGGTGTTTGGATATTCTTTCAGCCCACTTTGAATGGAATTATTACCATTGATTACCATCTTGGCAAGGCTCTCTTTAGTCACTTCAAAATGACATTGCCAAGCTAGTACCCAAGTGCCCAGTTCTTTATGCAGCGGGGTTTGATAAACAAAACCTTGATTCGCCCAAGCGTCCGTTTCCGCAATGATGCTCGCACCTGTTGGACAGTCAAAGCCCTCACCGTGCCAGTGAAACACGGTAAAGTCTTGCTTGGGTAAATCTTGTAATAAAGGATGCGCCTGACCTGCGGGCGTCAAACGAATCGGCAACCAACCGATCTCTTTTACCCCAGATGACTGGACGTTAGCGCCCAAACAATGAGCAATCAGCTGCGCCCCTAAGCAAATACCGATGACCGTTTTGCCTGCGTCAATCGTTTGTTTTATCAGGCGTTTTTCTTTGATGAGCCAAGGGTGTTTTTCCTCATCATGGACGCTCATCGGCCCACCCATGACAATCAGCCAATCAAAGCTATCGGGCTCAGGCAATGAATCATTATCGTAAGAGCGACTGACATTAAGAGTATGATTGTGACTGTTTGCCCACTGCTTGATAAAGTTAAAGTCTTCATAATCAGTGTGAAATAGAGCATGGATGCGTAGCGTCATAAGATACCTCATTAGCAAGCATTGATTAACAAGCATGGATTAGCAAGTTTGATTAGCAAATATCAATTAAAGAACATCGTTTTGCTAAGGTTTTAAAACTAGGGTTTGTTATAGAACCCAATCTCAATAAAAGTTATCACGACCAGCATACTTCTTATTGAGTGCGCGTAGTATCGCGTAAGTCTCCAAATCCATCTCACCCGTAGGCTGCTGCAATCTGAAATGCAGTTGAAACGCATAAATCACATCACGGCTGGCTTTATCCCATTCATCGCTATTATTAATTTGATAACCGTAATTGCGAAATTCTTGCTTAATTTCATGTATCGTAGCTGCTGCAAACGCGTCTGGATGCATAAAAAACTGCTTATCAAATTCATCATACCAAGCGCCAATGCTGTACTCTTTATACAGTCGCTCCCAAGGGAACTTGGCACCAGGGTCGATTTTGCGTGACGGCGCTATATCAGAGTGACCAACGATATTTTTTGGTGAGATGTCATAGCGCGTGGCAATGTTTTGCACCAGCGTGGCGACCTTTTTAATCTGCAATTCATCAAACGCCACGTAGTGCTCATAAGGACGATATTCCAGCTCGCCATTTCTAAGCGCGTCTCGATATTCAGGTTTAATGCCAGCATTGACAATTTCGATGCCGATAGAGGTGTCATTCAAGATGGTGCGTCCAGCAAAGCCGCTATCACCGGCATGCCATGCGCGCTCAGACTCTGGCACTAAGTTATAAATCTTATCATCGCCCTGATTTAAAATCAGATAGTGCGCGCTCACATTGCCAGTGGTCAAGGTTTTTATAGATCTGTCATTATCTGAGACCGTATAGTGCAGGACAATGGTTTTGATACGCTCGCTTTTACCTTGAGCTTGATAGGTTTCACTGTCGATAATGTAGCGTGGTTCTGAGGTGGCGACGCAGCCAATGAGTGGCAATGTCATGAACGATGTTAATACTGATGCGAGTGCTAAAGAGGTGATGTTTTTTGCCATGAAATGCTCTGTATAAAAGGAGAGTCATAAGAGGGGTGGTACTAAGCCTACTATTGTTTCTGATTTTGGATAGGATATCAATGATATCAATGAGTCGTTACCGCAAATTCGAGACAACGAGTCAATATTAGCGCATCACAAATATTATCGTAATGCACAGGTTGAATTGATTAGCCTATTTTGTTAGTGAAAAAATTGAGACAATTAAGACTTGTTTGAATACAAAACAGCAGAGATGAGCGCTGGCAGCGCCATGTTTAACTAAATAGACGTGTTTCTGCACCCCACGCAAATACTAAAGCGTAAAGAACGTGACCGACGAGCGCGATCCAAGTCACTTCTGTAAAACCAAGAAACGGTGGCAACCCAGTAATGAGGTATGCGACGACATAGAGTGCAAATACCCAGAGCACGATGCCATAAGCCACAGCCGTGAGCGTCCAATGAAGCGATGGCATGATAGCCTTCCACAGAGGACGTACGACGATAAACCAGCCTAACGGATAGATGATTAAGCCTGTGATGTAATGAATCAGCTCAGGCGTGCCCGTTGGCGCTGAACCGAACAAAACCTCGATCATCGTGGTAGGTAGCTTAATGGTCGAAAGCTCAGCAAAACCGAGAATGGGAGACAGCGATGGACCCCAGAAATCAAAGATAACGGTGGCGAGTGCGCCCGCAAATAGTGCCGTTAAAATAAGAGAAGACTTGTTTGCTGATGAGTGTCTGGTTGAAGCGTTGTGATTGGTCATAGTATTTCATTCTTGAAGGCAAACCGATAATAGGTATAAAGGGATAAATGGTTTGCCGCCCTCAGCCTTTAATAAAGCAGCTGAGGGCAAGTAGAGGCGTGATTTTTCGCACTCAAATGGACGACAACACGGATATAACCTTTATTCCTGATGGAGTGCGGATGCGGTGGACAAACATCTATATATGCAAAATCTGCATAGACAGTGCTGAGGCAGGTTATGAGCCTGTTTGAGATAGGCATATAGTATTGAATTATACCTAGTGCTTACCGTTACTTTTTGGTTACGTTTTATACAGATTGATGCTGCAAACTTCTCTCTAATATATGGTTTCTAAAGTAAATCAATTACAACGGCTACTATTTGTAACTCACACTAGCACTGGACATTGGAATTATCCTTTTATAACCAATCGCACCTAGAATGATAAATACTGCCAATAATATATAAGCGTTCAACGATAATGCAGCAGGCGAGAAGGGCAGTAGCAGCAGCGATATAAAGATGAGGCTGACCAAGACTGCAAGATAATTTAATAAGCCTGCCTGATTTTTTCTGCGCTCGTTGATGAGATCTGCGGACGTCACATAAGCGAAGCCGACGGTAATCCCTAGAGACGCCATACTGACGATATCAAGTAGATAGTTTCTGCCAAGCCAAGGAGAGAACAGGCAAACCAAACATATTAATATGACGGTTTTTTTCTTACTAAAGTGATGGTTTTTATCGGTAAATATACTAGGCAGTAAAGACGAGTCGCCCATAGACTCTAACAGTTTGACTGACGATAATATAAAGCCATTGATGCCGCTAAGGATAGAGCCAATCATGGCGATGGACAATAGCCAAATGCCGATGCTACCAATACGGTTATCTATTCCCTCACCAGTCGCCCAATTGCTATCTTTAATCGCTTGGTAATCAAAGTTCATATTTAAAGCGGTAAAATAGTTGATCAAAGAATAAAATAAAATACCGGCGATAAGCGAGATTAAGATAATACTTCTGGTCTTATTTTTCGAATCACTAATAGATTTGGATATTTGCGGTGTGGTCTCAAAACCAACATACGCCCAAGGCATGACGGCGAGGATAGGTAACCACGCTAAGCTTGTGATGGAGCTGCTTTGCATATCTGTGGGCAAAAAAGGTTGCGTGGTTGGCGTCGCCCATAGTGAACCAAAAAATAGGGCAGTGACTGATACAATCATAAACAGCGCAATATACAGTTGAATCTTGGCGCCGACTTGTACGCCGCGCAAATTGATATAGCTAAATAAAATGATGGCAGCACTACATAAGAATACTTCACTGGCGTAAACTTCCCAACCAGCAATCGTGTACAAATAGCCTATTTGTAAGCTACTAGGCAATAAATACCTTAATAGCAATGCGACGGCTGATATATTGAGCGCCACAATAGAGATATAACCTATCGCCACGCCCCAACCATAAACATACGCGTGTTTTCTACTGATGTATTTTTCGATCCAATAGATACCGCCCGATTCGTTTTCTGGCGTTTGGGTTAGTAAATTAATATAGGCTTGGGCGACCATATAGATAGCTAAAGTGCCAATGATGATGGCGACAGAAGAGCCCAATAGCTGCGACTGCGGTAAAAATAAATCGCCTGGCATCACATAAGCACCCCATCCTATAATTGCTCCTACGCTAATCGCTATCGCTTGCAGGTAGCTGATGCTCTCAGTTTTTTCGCTCATACAATCCTCTTTGAGAGCCAAATATTTAATGCGCAAGCATACTCACTATGCAGTCAGTTTTACGCAAAAAAACCTTTAACTATTGTTATAACTTGTTTGAAATCACTATTATAAACGTTGATGAATTAATCAAATTTCAAGTTTAATTAATTTAAGAGATGATATTAAAGGTTTTTTCTTAGAAAATCTGTTTAGTCCTTCCGAATCTTCTTAGCCAAAACGGTTTTCCAACTCTCCTCCAAGCATTCGATGGCTAACCAAGGTTCTATGATGTCTATTGCAAATTTTTCTTTTGAGTTCGACAGCTGCCACAGCCTTGAGAGCGTCGCAAATGGGTAAGGACGTTCGATTAAATAGACAGGTAAGTTAGCAGCAATCATACCGTCACGCACGACCTCAAAGTACCAACCAGCGATACCTTGTTTGCTCACCCATGCAGCGATATTAGGCACTTTGGTAAATTGTCCGATTTGGTCATTAATCTTGTAGCAAGGGCGGCGCGGCTGAACGATGCGTAGCTGTACGCTATCATTAGTATCGATATCCCCGTACTGAAAAACGTCACCAATACAGACGGTAGCTTCATTCATCTCAGACAAACCATCTATGGCTGTGGTAATCAAATTTTCTCCCAATGTGCCGATGCGTACCTTTAAGTCAAATTCTGCATTAATCTTGTCATAAGTCGCGGTTGGCAGTTGATGTACTGCTTTTAGCGGGCCGCCATGATGCCGACGATCGGCTTGCTCATCAGTAGTGAGACCCATAAAGTTGACAGCGACGGGAGCTTTGACCGGTGCTTTATCGATGGCGCTCATCTGCTCGCGTGCGAATGGCATGGCTTTGCCCGCTCGTACTTCAACCAAGGTTGCAATGCGTAGAGGTAGGGTTTGATTAAAGTCAGCTTTGTTGTGTTGGGTAGAAGATTCTATCGATTGTATGCTCATGAATTTTCCTAATTTATAGGGATTTATTAGGCGATTGGCTATATCATTGCTGTCATTAATGCTGGGTATTAATGATGGATATTATCTTAGCTTAATCATTTATCATTATACGGTCTTAGCATTTTAAAATTTATCAACACCTCAAAATTTAAACAAAAAAAAGACCAGATATCTATTCTGGTCTTTTTAATGGTAGTTTTTTTAATGTTTGACGATTATCGCAATTAACAATCTTATTTATTTTTATTGCGGCGACCGGCTGTTTTCTTTTCACGTGGCGTAGCTACCAGTTCAGCCAATTGATCAGGTGATGACCATAGACCTTCTAAGTCATAGAACTCACGCGCTTGCGGAGTCATCATATGCACAACGACAGAGCCCAAATCGATCAACGTCCAATCAGAGTCTGTACCGCCTTCACGGCCAAGAGGCATAAAGTCAGCTTGCTTAGCTTCAGCACCGACGCTATCTGCCATCGCACGTACATGGCGCTTAGAGGTGCCTTCAGCAATGACAATTCGCTCCATGACATCCGTCAAATCTTCGACATTGATCACGGTAATGTTCTTGGCTTTCATATCTTCTAACGTGTTTTCAACGACAGTTAAGCACTCTTTTAAGCGTTTGTCGTTCATAGTATTAATCATAAATTTTAATCTCTTGAAACGTAAATATTAAAAATAAAATAGTAAGTCGTCAGTTTGCAGCCGCCAACTGCTCATATATAGTCAGTTGTAAATAAAGGCGAGGTATGCAAAATGACAAAGATAGGATGATTTTAACGGAATTGCGCCGCAGAATATAGCCGATGGGCGATAATATATTGATAAACAGTAGGATTTATTAGCTGAGTCACAGTATTTGGTGCAGTATCTGCCTTAGCAGCACTTATTTTTAACTGTTTGCGAATCTCAGTACTCGATATGGCACTGACTTGAAGTTGGTCAATATAAATGTGTCCTTGGTCAGTGTTTTTCAAGGATGCGCGGTTGTGTACCGAGTCATTGAACGGCTGCACTAAGTCTTGCACGGTTTTGGTGGTTTGGGCTTGTAGCTGCTTAGGAAGTTCGCTATACAGAGCATCGATATTTTGCAAAGATAGCGAGCATGGGTCATCGTCTATATGAGCGACTACTCTTGGTGTTGATAAATCGGAGCTATCTGTACGGTTAAAAATCCAAAGATTTACATAATCGGTGAGCCGAAGCCCGTCTTTCCATTTATTTAAACTACGGGCGCTGTCCATACCCATAATAAATATTAAGCTGTCGTTTGGATGACGTTCACGTAGTGTCTGCACACTATCGATCGTATATACAGGCGGCGTCTGCCACAGCTCAAGCTCGCAAATTTGTAGCGGTATGTTGGTTGTCACAAGCTTTAACATCGCCAGACGATGCTTAGGGTCTGTACTCTCGTTTTTAAATGGAGAGCGCGCATTGGGTAGTAATGACACGTGCAGTTCGCGCTGTTGTCGCTCAGCGATGGGTAATAAAACCTGATAGACATACATGGCCATTTGCAAATGACCTTTATGCACAGGGTCAAACGAGCCACCAAGATAAGCGCGGATAGCGGGAGACGGTATTAAGTTATCGTCTTTATGAAGGTTGGAAACTGACATACATAGATAAAATATAATAAAACAGGTTGGCCTCATTGTAGAGGACAAGGACGCTGCTGTCATTAATAACCACAAAAGAGCCGACTATCATATAGATAGTCGGCTCTAGGTTTCTAGCAGATAATAAATGCTTAAATCAAATCACTATAAGCCTGAATGGCGGTCAAAGCGATGGTATAAACGATATCATCAACCAGTGCGCCGCGCGATAGATCGTTCACTGGTTTATTCAAGCCTTGTAGCATCGGGCCGACACTGATGACATTGGCGCTACGCTGCACCGCTTTATAAGTGGTGTTACCCGTGTTTAGATCAGGGAAAATAAACACATTGGCTTGGCCAGCAACCTTGGAGTCCGGCGCTTTTTGTTTGCCCACACTCATGACCGAGGCGGCGTCATATTGTAATGGACCATCAACTGCCAGCTCAGGTGCGCGCTCGCGAACGATCTCTGTGGCGCGTGTGACTTTTTCAACGTCAGCACCAGTACCTGAAGCACCTGTTGAATAGCTGATCATAGCGACTTTTGGCTCAATGCCAAACGCGGCAGCAGATTGTGCTGATTGAATAGCAATTTCAGCCAACTCTTCTGCCGTTGGATCGGGGTTAATAGCGCAGTCGCCATACACGACCACTTGCTCAGGCAATAACATAAAAAAGACTGACGATACTAACGAGTACTGCGGGGCGGTCTTAATCAGCTGAAATGCAGGGCGTACAGTATTGGCTGTGGTATGAATTGCACCTGACACCAGACCATCGACCTCATCCATTTGTAGCATGATAGTGCCTAGATAAACCGTATCTTGCAGATATTCAGCCGCCATCTCTTCTGTCGTTTTACCTTTACGGCGCTCAACGACTGCCGCGATATATTTATTCATATCAAGCGTATCAGGGTCAATGATCTCAAGCCCTTCTGGCAAGATTAAATCGCGGTTTTTGGCGACTTGCTCGACATCTTCGCGCTTAGCGAGCAGCACACAGTTAGCAATACCGCGGCTTTGACAGATACAAGCAGCTTCTACCGTGCGTGGTTCAGAGCCTTCTGGCAACACCACACGCTTTTTGGCATTTTGTGCTTTTACGACGACTTGATGACGAAAAGCGGCTGGCGATAAGCGCGGTTTGTGATCGCCGCTGAACTGCTCTTTGATCCAGCTTAAGTCTAAATGCGCCGCCACATAACGGGTAACATCTAGCGCGCGCTCGGTATCATCACTTGGAATCTCAGCGCTCATGTGCATAAGGTTTTGCACGGTCTCATAGCTATCAGTCTCGACACTCATGACAGGAATGCCAGTTTTGATCGCAGATTGCCATAGCTCAGCGACGGTCTCATTTGGCATGACGCCGCCTGTTAATACTAGGCCTGCCAAAGGAATACCATTGATACAAGCCAAAGCTGTGGCCAATAATAAATCATCACGGTCACCTGGTACGACAATCAAAGTACCACGATTAAAAACTTCATCGATACGTGCAATCGAGCGAGCCGTTAAACTGATATGATTGATTCGGCGCGTTTTTGCTTCGCCAACGTTTAACCAAGTGGCATCAAGCTCGGCAGCGATATCCCAAGTACGAGGGACAGACAACGAGTCGCTAAAAGGTACGACACCGATTAAGCGAAATTGCTCAGTATCAAAATGCGGTGACAAGCGTTGCACTTCTTGAATGAAGCTCTTGTCAAGCTCAAAGACAGCTTCACCAGGGGCAACTGGCTGGTTCTCAAAGGTATTGGGCACATCAACTCGCATCAAGATGCAGCCTAACGTACGCTCACTTGCAATGCCGCCAAACTCACGCGCATGCATATCGAGCTTATCAGCAAGATGGGCGGGGTTTTGGGTATCAGCCGTACTGACAAAGATAACTCTTGCATCAAGTGCGTGAGCGATAGCGCGGTTGACCTGGGCTGCATAAGAAGCTTCAGTTGTCGAAACCAAGCCTTCGCAAATGATCACATCTTGATCACCTTCGATGGTGTGGTAATTAATAACCACTTCTTCCATCAAGTCATCAAGGTTGCCATCTCCAATCATACGCTCAACGCGCTGACGGTTGATGGACTTGGGCGGGGTTAGACCAAAAGCGTGCATGGTTAATGCGCTTGAGCTGTCCAAGCTGTTTTGTTTGTCGAGCGTATCATCTTGCAAAAACGGCTTCATAAAGCCCGCTTTGATACCGTTATAATCTAATGCGCGAATCAGGCCTAATGCCGCTGACGTCACACCGATACCGCGGCTGATAGGAACAAGTAATATGGTTTGCATAGCGTATCCTACTGTTTATTTATTATATCCCTAAGGAAAGTTATCATATCGAGGAAGTCATAAAAAGGTCTTACTTCTCATAGAAGTAAACGTCTTTTTAAGCGAGTCCTAGGGCTTGGCGGGTCTCTTGCGCAATACGGCACTCTTCATCGGTTGGCACAACCCACAGCTCAATACTGCTATCGTCGCTATGGAAGCTGCCTTCGCTACCGCCGACTAGGCTGGCATTTTTGTCCGCATCAAACTTAATACCAAAATGACGCATGACATCTAAGATGCGCGCACGAGTCGTCTTTGAGTTCTCTCCAATACCACCAGTGAATACGATACCAGTAAATTCGGGCAGCGCACAGCTCAAGCTGGCCAGATACTTGCCAACGCGATAACAGAACATTTCAATGGCGAGCTGCGCATCTTTGTGGCCTTCATTGGCCGCTTCTTCGATGGTGCGCAGATCGTTAGATAACCCTGAGATGCCAAGCAGACCGCTTTCGCTATTGAGCATCTTGTCGATCTCCTCTAAGCTCAAACCAAGCTGACGCTTTAGATGAATATGTAAGCTTGGGTCGACATCACCACTACGCGTACCCATCATAAGACCTTCAAGCGGTGTGAGTCCCATACTGGTATCTAAGCTCTTGCCATCATAGACGGCGGTCGCCGAGCAGCCATTGCCTAAGTGCGCGGTTAACCAACCATGAGGGCCTTTGGCATCTGTGATTTGGCTAGCACGTTCTGAGACGTAGGCGTGCGAAGTGCCGTGGAAGCCATAGCGACGGATTTTGTGATCTGCATACAGTGATTTTGGCAGCGGATAAAGAAAAGCAACTGGCGGCATGGTCTGATGAAAAGCAGTATCAAAGACGACGACTTGCGGAATTTCAGGATAGATAGCTTGCACAGCTTCGATGCCAAGCGCATTGGCAGGATTATGTAGCGGCGCTAATACTTTTAGGCGTTTTACTTCTGATAGCACATGCTCGTTTACGCGAACGGCCTCTGAGTACTCGCGGCCACCATGAACCACGCGATGACCGACTGCGACAAAATGGTACTGCTCGAGTAGCTCGAGGATTTTTTGCAAGGCCAGCTCATGTCGTCCACCTGCAATAGCAATTTCTAGTTTTCTACCATCTAAAGTATTGTGTTTAATGCGGGCAGTATCGAGACCTAGGTTTTCAGCGAGACCAGTGATGCGGGTTGATTCATCTTCGCTGATTAGGGCGTATTTGATAGAAGATGAACCACAGTTAAGTACCAAGGTAGGATTAGTCAGTGTTGATGTCGTCTCTTGATCGCTGAGAGTGGGGTTAACGGCGCTGTCGCTCATGCTCTATCCTTAGATTGTGTTTTATGAGGGGTGGTTGCTATACCTCGATAACTATAAGGTTAAAGATTGGCGCTCGTCAAGGCATCATAACAACTGTTCACCGAACATGGCTCTCCATCCGCAGTGGCTATAGCAAGCGCTATAAAGGCAAGTTTGCTTATTATCAAAATTGTAAGGAAGTTTGTCCGTCCGATTCTAAACATCTTTTTTGATAATTTCACAAACCTTTAAGACAAGGTATGCCTACATGGCATAAGTTAAAAGTAGGCAAATAAATAGAGAGCTAACAAAGCGATGTTTTAGAGTAATGTGGTCAAAAAACCAGTAAAATTATCCGTTAATAAAACTCAAGGCAAGCATAGCTTTAGTGAATAATGCTATGATTGGCTCGTGCTAAATTTCAACGCCCTTTTATAATACTTCTTATAGCATCTCCACTGTTGCAAGGTTATCTATCATATGTTTACTATACGCCGCTCTTTAGATACTAGAGGCACCCAAAATTTATCTGCCAACTCTGGTCGTTATGCTATCTGGACATTGACGATTGGTAGTGCCGTTATGCTCGGACTGTCGGGTTGCGGACAAAAAGGGGCACTTTACTTAGCAGAGCCTAGTAGTCAGACGGTAGCTGCCTCAGATCAACTAGCTAGTACCAGTCATCCACAAGATGCCGCTTTTGCTACTCTCGATGATGACAACTATGACAAGAGCCGGTATTTAGAGCAACAGCAGACACTGCCTAGCGCCAGTGACGATCCTAACGACTATTAACTTTAATAATTGATAACCTGATTAGATTTGAGAACCCGATATGAGTGAGACGAAATTGCAAGCTGACGGTGTAACCATCCATACTGAGCAAGGAATGTATGTCGATCCAGTAGCCTTAACCAACCATCTACCTGAACTTCACTACAATCAAGATGGGCTATGGATGGAGCAGGTAAGTATTCATGAGTTGGTAGAACGCTACAATACGCCATGCTATGTATATTCGCAGCAGGCAATACTCGATGTGTACCAAGCCTATAGCGACAGCTTTGCAGCGATTGACCATCAGATTTGCTATGCAGTGAAAGCAAACTCAAACCTTGCGGTGTTGGGTGTGCTTGTGGCAGCAGGTGCAGGGTTCGATATTGTCTCGCGCGGTGAGCTTATGCGCGTATTGGCAGCCGGTGGGCAGGCCAGTAAAGTCGTGTTTTCAGGCGTCGGTAAAACCAAAAGCGATATCGAATATGCGCTAACTCAAGGTATTGGCTGCTTTAACGTTGAGTCTATTAGTGAGTTGACATTAATTAATGAGGTAGCAAAGCAGCTCGATAAGTGTGCACCGATATCGCTACGGGTCAATCCCGATGTCGATGCCAAGACCCATCCTTATATTTCAACCGGTCTAAAAGACAATAAGTTTGGTATTGCCCATGAAGAGGCCGTCGCTGTCTATGAAGAGGCCGCTGCTTTATCGCATATTGATATTGTTGGTATTGACTGTCATATTGGCTCACAATTAACGGAAGTTGAACCCTTTATTGCTGCATTGGATAAAGTCATTGAGCTGGTCCATAGCTTGCGTGAAAAAGGTATTGAGCTGCGTCATATTGATTTGGGCGGTGGTCTCGGCGTGCGTTATATTGATGAGTCGCCAGTCTCTATTCATGACTTTGCGCAAGCACTCCTACCGAAACTGACTGAGCTTGGCTTACCAGTGTTTTTTGAGCCAGGCCGTAGCATGGTCGCCAATGCAGGTATTTTGCTGACCCGTGTCGATGTACTAAAGCCAACAGCGCATAAAAACTTTGCCATCGTTGATGCTGCGATGAATGATCTGATTCGTCCTGCATTATATCAAGCTGAAATGGCAGTGATTCCCAACGTATTACCTAGTAAAGGTATCGAGACAGATGGCACTCAGCCGTGGGACATCGTTGGGGCGATTTGTGAGACTGGGGATTTCTTAGCAAAAGACCGTCTATTATCACTTGCAACTGGTGACATTTTAGCGATTACTGGTGCAGGAGCGTATGGCTTTACCATGAGTAGCAACTATAACTCACGCCCGCGTGCAAGTGAAGTCATGGTTGCAGGAAGTCGTCATCAGCTAGTTCGCAAACGTGAAACTGTTGAAGCATTATATGCAGATGAGATACTTTGGCAAAACGCAAAGTAGAGTGCATTATAGATAGAGTAACTGCCACTCTTGCCGATGTAATAACGACCCATTGTTATCATGACAATGGGTTTTTTATGGCGGTGATTATGGTCGCTATGAGTTTCATTATGATAAGCACAGTTATTTATTATTTTAATGGATTCATACAGTCTCTAACGCGCTGATAGTTATCATTGTGGCAGACACCATGCTAATATAACGGACACATAAAAATACAATAGGACACAAGGATATGCTAATAGAATTTACCAAAATGCATGGTCTGGGCAATGATTTTATGGTCATTGATTTGGTGACCCAGCGCTTAGATTTGACCAGAGAGTTGGTGCAATTATTGGGTGATCGTCATCTAGGTATTGGCTTTGATCAATTACTCGTCGTCGAACCACCGATGCGCCCAGATGTTGATTTTAGTTATCGTATTTTTAATACCGATGGCACAGAGGTTGAGCAGTGCGGTAATGGAGCGCGCTGTTTTGCCCGTTTTGTGCAAGCGCGTAAACTGTCATTTAAACAGCGCTTACGTGTCGAGACCGCAGGCGGTATCATTGCCTTGACGACGGATCGCTATGGTTGGGTGGAAGTCGATATGGGCAAACCCAAGTTTGAGCCAGATGAGATACCATTTACGCCCAGAGCGACGACCAAAATTCAAAACGCCTATCATTTAGACGTCAATGGTACACCTATGCAGCTCTATGTTGCCAATATGGGTAACCCGCATGCTGTCATCAAAGTCGATGATGTACTAGACGCTGATGTTGAAACCTTAGGTAAGGCCATTGAGTCACATCCAGCATTCCCAGAGCGCGTCAATGTAGGCTTTATGCAGATCATGAATCAGCGTCATATCCGTCTGCGTGTCTATGAGCGCGGCGTCGGTGAGACCCAAGCATGCGGGACAGGTGCTTGTGCGGCAGTAGCCGTCGGCGTACGCGAGGGCTGGCTTGATGAAGGCGAAGAAATACGGGCGCAGCTATATGGCGGTAGTATGATCATTCAGTGGCAGCCAGGCTACTCAGTGATGATGACCGGTCCAACGGCCTTTGTGTATGAGGGTGTATTTAGCCCAGACGGCTTGATGGCACAAGCAGGAATCAAACCCAACCCAGTCAACTCATCAAACTGAGTCAACTACTTGGTATTTGAGGCATCAAGGACACTTTATGTCTATTAAAGATGACTATATTTACATGCCTGCTGAATCTATAGAAATAGATAAGACGCTACGTGAGTTATTGTCGCCAGTGCATCGCTGGCTAAACACTTTGGCGGTGCGCAATCACTCCATGCATACCTTAAAGTCTTATTTCGCTGGACTAAATCAACTGGCGTTGTTTTTACGTGGTAAGCAGCTGACATGGACACGTTGTGATAAACGCACACTTGCGCAGCATATCAGTCAACGCTTGGATGAAGATAAGCTGGCGCTAGCAAGTGTCCAACAAGAGCTGTCCGCTATTCGGCATTTTTACGGCTGGATGATTGAGGAGGGGTTGGCACGTATCAATCCCACTACTGGCTATCAGCTAAAACGCAGCGCTAGACCGTTGCCTTCTATTGCTGATGTTGATTTATTGACCCAATTACTTGATCAAGAGATGCCTGATACACCCGAGCAGGCCCGGTTATGGCTGCGTGACAAAGCGATGTTTGAGCTACTGTATAGTAGTGGTCTGCGCGTGGGTGAGCTGGTGGCGCTGGATATCAATGATATAGATTTGTCCGATTTGCGGGTGCGGATTACGGGCAAAGGCAATAAGACCCGTCTCGTACCATTAGGCAACAAGGCTACCGCAGCCATCAATCGCTATTTACCGCATCGCAACCTGTGGGTGGAACAACAAGATAGCGCTTTATTTATCAGTGAAAAGCTAGGTACCCGCTTATCAACGCGCGCTGTGCAGCAGCGTCTCAAAGTAGCAGCGACGCGAGCGGGTATCGCTCAAAACCTATATCCGCATTTACTGCGCCATTGCTTTGCCTCGCACATGCTCTCAGGTAGTGGCGACTTGCGCGCTGTCCAAGAGATGCTAGGCCATAGTGATATCAGTACCACGCAGATCTATACTCATGTAGATTTTGCCAAGCTGACCCAAGTCTATGACCGCGCTCATCCACGTGCGACGCACACACAAAACGAGAGAGAATAATATGGTACAAAAATAGACGGTGATGTTGACTATGCTAGGTGATGACACTGAAAAATAGGCAGCTTTTGCCGTGCCTGCTCTTGAGCGTGCTTGTCTAAAGCTGCAAACACCAAAGCATAGTTTTTGTCTTGGGTTTGATTATCAAGATGGCTGTTGTCATAACAGTCTTTGACAGTACCATTAAAATCAGTAATGGCCGTATGTCCCCATGTCTGACGAATGTTGCCGTTTTTGTACGCATGATCACCGCCTTGCGCCGCACCAATGACCATACATTGACTGTCCAAGGCGCGAGCTTGCAACAATAGCGACCAGTGCGCTTGTCCTGTCAAATAAGTAAAAGCAGAGGGCGCGCTTAATAAGTCGGCTCCAGCTTGGCGTAGACGCTGAGCTAGGGCTGGAAAGCGCAAATCAAAACATACCATCATCCCAAGTTGATAGACTAAATTGTTTGCTTCAATGGGCGCCACGACTGTCTGCATGCCAGGCTCAAACGTGGCCGCTTCGTTGTAGCTGCCTTGTTTATCAGCCACAGTGGCAGTAAACAGATGAATCTTGTCATAGCGTGCGACCTGCGTCCCATCAGGGCCAAATAGCTGACTAACTTGGCGTAGACGTCCATCGGGCACGACGACTCCATCTGGTCGATAAAAACAAGGTAGCGACCCTACCAATAAATAAACGCGGTTGGTACGTGCATAGTCCGCTAGGGTAGCTGAGAGCGACTCAAAGCGCTCAGCAGTTGCAAACTGCCGTCCCATACTACAGCAGTTTTCAGGCAGCACTATAAGCTGTGCGCCTTGAGTACAAGCTTCCTTAATAGCAGATTTGATAGTCGCTAGGTTTGCATCAACGTCTTGTTGGCTATTCATTTGTACCGCAGCGACCGTAAGCTTATGATTAGGCAAATGGTTATCCATGTATTTATTCTCAGTTATTGTTTTAAGATATAAATTATCATAGCAAAATTAGGACAAATAATGCTATCGTCATTGTTCAGTGCAGTTGTACTGCCTATCGCTATCAGCTTGTAAAATGATCTAATATGCCTAATCTTATTTAAGCTACCATGCTAAATGCTGGTAATTGTTTTACCTGCTATTTTTATTTTTGCAAATGGTATAAGCTTATAAAGATACATACGCTTAAAAGTATGAGTCGTTATCCGTGAGCCATAAATATATATGATTAAAGTAATAATATCGGAGTGTAATACATAAGCTATGAGTATGTCGTTTGGATTGGCGACCACGCTATCTACCTCCCAAAAGCTAACCCCGCAAATGCAGCAAGCCATCAAATTGTTGCAGCTTTCTAGCCTTGAGCTTGCACAAGAGGTTCAAGCGAAGTTGGATAGCAATCCATTACTTGAGCGCATTGAGGAAGATGAGTACGAGTATGAAGACAGTGACGATACGGCAGCAGATGCATTAGATGACTCCTTAACGCTTGAGATGTGGAATGATAATAGCGAAGTAAGTCTATCGTCTGACGCATCGGATGGTAATGATGATACTTTTGATTATGGCACTACTGATTATGCTACTGATTACGATGACACTTTTAGCGACAGCTTAGATAAACTACAACAAGCAAACATCGATGGCAGTGCTATGGACAACACTGATGCAGACAATACGTACTCAAGCAGCGATTATCAGAGCACGGATAGCGATGAAAGCTACGGTAACTATGATATCGGAAGCTTTAGTGGGAGTAGTGCCGCAGCGAGCACAGATTACGACGAGCTTGATGATTATCAAGGCAGTACCAGCGCCAGTATCCAAGACTATGTACGCTGGCAGCTGAATTTTAAACATCTTTCAGACGCAGATACTCTAATAGCAGAGTATCTAGTAGATTCGATGGATGACATGGGCTTTGTACAATTGGATATTGACGAGCTGTTCAAAAGTTTCGATACAATGGCAAGCTTTTATCAATGGGATGAGCAGATTGAGCGTGACGAGATAGAAGTGGTACTACGTATTATTCAATCTTGTGACCCGCTCGGCGTAGGCGCGCGCAATTTAAGTGAGTGCCTTGCGATTCAGTTGAACAAGCTTGATCCTAATACGGAACATTTAGCGCATGCTCAGGCGCTGCTATCTGCTAGTGATTATTTGGTCAATAACAATATTAAAGCGCTGACTGAGACCACAGGCTTATTACCTGCGCATATTACCCCTGCTATTAACTTATTGCGTACCTTGAACCCTGCACCAGGACTGTCCTTTCAAAACACGCAGCCTGATTACGCTCAGCCTCCTGCCAGCTACGATATCCCTGATGTGTTGGTGACCCCGATACGTCAAACGTCCAATGGCGAAGCAAAAGAGGGCGGCTGGCATGTACGTCTAAATCCAGCGACATTACCAAAACTGAGGGTCAATCAAGAGTACGCAAGTTTGGTGAAACGCGGTGACGACAGTCCTGACAATCAATATTTACGTGAAAACCTCACAGACGCCCGGCTATTCATTCGTAGTATCGAGGAGCGTAATCAAAACTTGTTAAAGGTCGCCACTAGTATCGTACGCCGTCAAGACGAGTTTTTGCAACATGGGGCTACAGCGATGCAGCCGCTGATTCTAAAAGATGTGGCAGAAGAAGTAGAGCTGCATGAATCCACTGTCTCGCGCCTGACCACTAGCAAGACAATTTTAACCCCTCAAGGGCTATTTTCTCTCAAGCACTTTTTTTCATCCCATGTTAGCAGTAATGATGGAGACATCTCATCTACTGCTATCAGTGCCATGATCAAGCAGCTTATTAAGGATGAAAATCCCAAAAAGCCCTTATCCGATAGCCGTATTCAAACTCAGCTACTTACTGATGGTATAGATATCGCACGACGTACAGTAGCCAAGTATCGAGAAGCGATGAATATCAGCTCTTCTACGCAGCGCAAACAAAAGTATTAAGAACTGCTCATCTCGTAAAAATGTTTTAACTATAAAGATTGGGTGATACTAGATAGAAGGTTTAGCGCTTTAGTAGCGGCTGATATCTACTAGAAAGATTGTTTCATATAACAGTCTCAATAAAAAATAAAAATTCCTGATTATATATAATTGTGAAAAGAACAAAAGACTTGATTACATTTAATTACAATATAGCGTATTGCTACTAATCAGCTTTCATGACAAATTAGAAGCATATCAATAATAAATTTACAGCAGTTACTCTATATTATAAATAAGTGGTTGTTAGAGGATTTACCACAGAATGAATATATGATGACTCTACTACTGTTATTGATAAGGCAAGGTGGTATAGGTCGGTGTGCCAAACCATCTGTTGACTATGAGTAATAAATATAAGGATCAGCATATGAACGTTTCTATCAGTGGTCACCATATCAGCGTAACCGATGCAATGAACACAGCTGTACGTGAGAAGCTTGAAAAAGTAGAGCGTCACTTTGACCAGATTCAAAGTATTCAAGTGATACTATCGCTAGATAATAGCGGTGCAAACGACGGCGGCAAAAAGAGTCATAAAGCCGAAGCGATCATGCGAGTCTCAGGTCAAGAAATGTTCGTCCAAGCGTGTGAAGATGATATGTATAAAGCCATTAATGAGATGGCAGACAAGCTTGATAGACAAGTACGCAAGTATAAAACTCGTCAAGAACGCAAAAAAGTCCGCGGTGCAGGACGTGATGGTCGCTATGAAGAGTTATCAGGAGTTGAAGTTGCTCCAGCGACTTAATGTATCATGAGATAGTTAATAAGAAAATCAAGCAATAAAGTCATAATAAATACAATAAAAAACCAAGACAAGAGGAATGAATAACATATAAAAAGACCTTAACACATCATGTGTTAAGGTCTTTTTATATGTTATTCATTTGATACAAAAGGCAGAGATACGATCTAACCACCACCGACTGCTTGTACGACTTCTATATTCATACCTTCAACGATACGTAGCTGTGCAAGCTCGCTTTTAGGGACAAGCTCACCATCGACTTCGACCGCATAGCGACCACTACTCAGTCCCAACTCATTGACAACCAATTGCACAGTTTGATGCGTGGTCTGTAAGGTTCTTCCATTAACATGAATAGTACTCATAATATTTGCTCCCTCAAAACAATGATTTAATTCAATAGCTATTCGATGGGTTATATTAAGGTTATAACGGTTTATCGTTATTTACTCATTTTAAATACAGTAATGGCGAGCCATAGCCATCCTGCTATCAATAAGACACCGCCTACAGGCGTGATAGCGCCAAACCAACGCGGGGCGCCTAGAGTCATCGCAAATAAGCTACCAGCGAATATAATAATACCAATCTGCAGCAGCCAAGCGCTGACATAAGTCGCATAGCCTAGACGAATCAAGAGTCCGATAACCAATAATCCAAGTGCATGAATAAACAGATATAGCGTTGCCGTATGCCACCAATCAAGCTGCTGTGCATTCACCATGCTTTTGATAGCATGCGCTCCAAACGCGCCTAGACCGATAGCGATAGCGAGATTTATCGCTGCAACACTTATCCAATTCACCATGCGACCACACTTATTATAAGTAATACGTTTAGACTATTAAAATTATATCTGACTATTGATTGAATATTATTTTATGAGCTCAATTTTTATATCAGACAATATGGTTATTGAATGTCATCAGGCAAAATAACGCTTTCAATAGTCATCGCATCACGAATTTTATCCATGGCATTTTTTTCAATCTGACGTACCCGTTCCGCTGAGATAGAGTAGACGGCAGCCAGCTCATGCAAGGTAGACTTTTGCTCTGTCAGCCAACGCTGCTCGACGATATCGCGCGAGCGGTCATCTAAGGTATCCATCGCTGCAATCAATGCTGATGAGTTACTTTCTTCCCAATCAGACTCCTCTATCATCTCAGCAGGATCAATACCATCTTCTAAAAACAACTGCGGCGCATAACGTCCATCATCATCGTCACTTGATTGGGTCTCAAACGAGGCGTCGTAAGACGTCAGACGTGACTCCATCTCTAGCACTTGCTTGCGTGTGACATTCAAGTCTTTTGCGATAGCATCCGCTTCTTCTAGCGTCAGCTGATTATTGGTCTTTTTTAGACTACGTAAATTAAAGAATAATTTACGATGGGCTTTTGTAGTGGCAACTTTAACGATACGCCAGTTACGAATTACAAATTCATGGATTTCAGCTTTAATCCAATGCACCGCGAAGGATACCAAACGTACGCCTTTATTAGGATCAAAACGTTTAACCGCTTTCATCAATCCCAAATTGCCTTCTTGAATCAAATCAGCCTGCGGTAGACCGTACCCTGAGTAACTGCGTGCAATATGAATAACAAAACGCAAATGTGACATGACCAATAAGCGCGCAGCTTCGACATCGCCTTCATCGTAGTAGCGATGGGCAAGCTCTTGCTCTTGCGTCGGTGTCAAGATAGGGATCTGATGGACAGTATTGATATACGCACCCAAGTTCACCCCTGGTGCAGACAGATGGGTTGGCATGGCAGGTACTAAGTCACGCGTACTGGTGTCCTCTAGTGCACTAGCATCATAAGGCGGGCGCTGCGCTGCCGCATTTAGCGCCGCTTCACGTGCAGCATTTTTTTCAGTACCAGCACTGTCTTGCGTCTTTTTTGTTGTGGACGATTCAGTAGATGGAGTAGTCATATTCTTGACCTTGGTTAATATAGGTAAGCAAACATTAAATAAGCAAATATTCAGATAAAATTCTGTGTTATCTCAATTGTAAAGGATAGCGACGCTTAGTTGCTATCGGTTTTGGTAATGATGAAGTGAAATATTGTATCGGAAGTCTTCATCGAAGTGTTATCCGTCTCTTGCTCAGTAGTCATTTGATTGAGAGTCAAAAGCAGCTGGTCAGTATCATTGGGCTTACGCGACTGCTGACAAAATGCTGCAATATCTGCTTGAGAGTTGGGGTCAGTTGCTACGACATATAACGACTCACTACTCGCTACACTACGCAGTGCGACTTTGGTTTTTAGTAGTGGCATTGGACAAGCAAGTCCGCGTCCATCTACCATATTTTTTATTTTAATGACAGGCTGGGTATGGTCTACGGCCTCAGCTGACTCAATATAATTGATGTAGTAGGTTGGTAATAAACGCAGTAAAGACGCAATCTTATCTTGCTCGGTAGCAGATAATGATTGCTGCAAACAGACCTGATGAGGTGTGTATATCGTAGTATTTAAATTGCCTTTTGCAGACATAGATAAAATCCTTAACATCTGAGCCATGATTAATTAAACTTTAAAAACCAACGTTTAAAATCGTTGCAAATTACTGCAAAGTAAAAACATCGTCAATATGAAACATAACTATTTTGAAATAACGGTTATATTATAACAAACTGTAGTAGAGCAAAAGCAGTTGAATATAGTCAACGCTATGATTGAGCTATTAAAATCATCATAAAAATTGACCTTGTATAGCCAACCTCGTATAGTCAAAAAACGCTATGGCCATTAGTAGCTAATAGAACAGGACATACCTTTGAATTATTTAAATAGCCTTTTAAGCAACGAGCTTATAGCAGATCAGCGTACAGCCGACAAACCGCAGACTCGATTATGGCGGTTATCTTGGCTATGCAAAAAGTCTATATTACGATATGCAGGCCTGCTTATGCTCCCGCTACTTGTTGGTCATCAGAGCTATGCTGCTACTGTTACCCCGCAGCCGATAACATCATCAACGCCATCAGCATTAATGACAGGCTCAACGTATGGCACTTGGCAAACCGAAAAATCTGATGAGTTACAGCTACCAAATTTGCAAGGTCAGGGTCTAAGCTTCGCTGACCAGTATCAAAACAAGCTGCTGGGTGAGTGGTCACTACAAAATATCAATGGCCGTGCCAAGATGGAGCATGATCCTTGGGTTCAAGAGACCATAAAAGACATGACATGGCGTCTCAATGCTCAAGTACGGCAGCAAGCACCACTGGCGGTAGTCATTATTGATAATCCAAGTATCAACGCTTTTGCTGCGCCAGGAGGGGTCATCGGTATCAATACAGGAACGATACTAGCGGCAAATAGTATGGATGAGCTGGCAAGCGTTGTGGCACATGAAGTTGCCCATATTAGCCAGCGACATTACGAAAGCGGTGCAGATGAGCGCAAAAAAGCCATGCTGATGCAAATAGGCGGCATGTTGGCAGCGATTGCTGCCTCAGCAGCTGACGGGGATGCTGGCGCTGCTGTCATGATGGGCAGCCAAACCGCAGCTATGAACAGTAGCATGGCTTTTAGCCGTAATAATGAACGCGAAGCTGACCGTGTGGGCATGCAAATTATGACACAGGCAGGCTACGACCCACGAGCAATGCCAAGATTCTTTGCTACAATGAATCAGCAACACCAGCTAAATCAAGTTGCCAATCGATTTTTGCCAAGCTTTGTACGCTCGCATCCACTTAGTAATGAACGCCTAAGCGACTCACAAAGTCGAGCTCAGCGTTATCCACCTTTATCATTGATCCAGCAGCAGCGCCATCAAGCTTTATTTGATCTGCTTTACTGGCGAGTACAGACCATGGGCCAGCACGTCTCAGAAACCGCTCTAACGACTGCTGCCCGCAATAGCGTCGGGGCAAAACTGGCGTTAGCACACTGGTATGGAGAGCAGCAGCGCTTTGATGAAGCAAATAAAACAATGCAGCAGTTACAAGGCTTGCCGGCAGCTGAGCGACAAATACTAGAGCCGCTATTATCTATCACCTATAGCCAAGTGTTAAGTGAACAAAACAACTGGACCAAGGCAGCAGACGTATTAGCAGAGCAGCAGCGCCTCTATCCTGAGCGCCGCGATTTGCGATTGTATCTGGCAGAAGCATTGACCAATGATAATCAGCCGACCCAAGCACAAGCGCTACTCAAGCCTTTGACCCAGCAGCAGCCAAGCGATCGCTATGCGTGGCAAAGCCTGCAGCTGGCCAATGAGAAGCTGGCCAAAACTGCTCCATCGCCGCAAGTAGCCCGTATCGCCACGATTAATGCGCTGCGTTATCGCAGTCATGATCAGCTATGGAATGGTCGTTACGAGTCGGCACTTATCTCACTTACGCAGGCCAAACGACTGGTCGAACAATTGGACGCTAGCGCAAAGAGCAGCAGTGCTCGTCCATTACTGGCCAATATCGAACAAGAAATTAAAAACGTAAAAACCGCCAAAGATTTTAAACCTTAGGCGGTTGTTTAGATAGCAGCGGCTATCTTTAAACAGTAAGGATTAACCTTGTAGCGCGTCTTTTACCAGTTTTGAGATGAGTGCAGGATCAGCGCGACCAGCAGTCTTATTTTTCAGTACGCCCATGACACTACCCATATCACGCATTGAGGTTGCGCCTTGTTCTTTGATTTCTGCATTGACTAAGGCGGCCAGCTCAGCGTCATTCATCTGCTGCGGCATAAACTCATTGATGATATCAATCTCAAACTGCTCTTTGGTTGCCAAGTCATCACGGCTATTTTCAGTAAAGATAGCTAACGACTCTTGGCGTTGTTTTAGCTGCTTTTGTAGCACTTCTAAGACGCCTGCATCATCAAGCTCTTTTTGACGGTCAATCTCGATTTGTTTGACGACCGCTTGCACATTGCGTAGTACTTTGACGCGCTCAAGCTCACGCGCTTTCATAGAGGCTGTGATATTGTCCGATAAGTTCTGTTTAAGTTGGCTCACTATTATTATCCTTATTCGTTAAGTTTTATTCGTTAGGCTTTTAAGAAGGTGCTTTATGATTGACCTATTAATAAAAGTCTGTGTAAACAACAGCAATAACAAAAATTGTAGCATAAAAAACGCCACTGTTATTTATTGATAACAGTGGCGTTAGTGTAGCGCTTGTACTTAACTAATCGTATTAGTGATTAGTACATACGAGTGGTACGAATAGTTTCGCGTTGCAGTTTTTTCTTATAACGCTTTACGGCAGCAGCTTTTTTACGTTTGCGTACTTGCGTTGGCTTTTCATAAAACTCACGCTTACGTACGTCTGATAATACACCAGCTTTTTCACAAGCACGTTTGAAACGGCGGATAGCGATATCAACTGGTTCGTTTTCTTTAACCTTAACTGCAGGCATGAAGACTCCTTGATTAGGATGAGATATAAGGGCATTAGTTTGGCTGTGTATTAGTATTTAGCCGTAATATCTCAAGATTACCGGCATCAGCTCAAACTAGGATAATTTGTGCTATAGCACAAGGGCAGGTATTTTAATAAAAAATAGCAACAAAGTCAATGCTTTTAGTGCGTTTAACGATGGGTATTGTCGTGTAAAATGGACGATAAACATGCATTATTGTCCATTTTACAAGCCTTTATAGACACGCTTAAAGCTAAGGTAGGTAGATAAGAGAAGAGTGAATAAAAAACCTTACTGCGTATAACGGTTTGGTTTGAGTTTATGCTATGATAATTCCCATCTAGTAGTAGGCATATTCAAGATGCTGTCTCCATTTTATTAAAGGTGTTGGAATGAAAAAAACAGTACTAAATACAGCGTTAAGCGCAGCAATGGTTGTTACTCTTGGGTTGGGTGTTACCGCTTGTAGTGGTGACAAAGACGGCGAGTCACATGAGGTCTTAGCAGTGGACAAAGTAGAAGAAGCCGCTGAATTGGCTCGTCAAAATGCTCCTGAAGCTGAAGACATGGAGTTTCCAGAGACAGCGCCAATGCCTGTAGAGGGAGCCGATGACACTGCTGTAGATGGTACAGAAGCAGATGCTACTATGACTACACAAGAAGGCATGACTGAGCCTGCTACAGCAGAAGCCACTACTGACGATACCGACGCAACTACGACTGATAGTGCAACTACGCCAGCTACTGATACTGCAGCAACAGAAACTGATGCTGAACCAGAAACGAATGAGTAGCTGCTAACATAAACTAAGAGGGGAGTTATGATGATAAACAAACTAACTTTATCTGCTTTTAGTATTAGCACATTGCTGTTATTAAGTGCTTGTAGTGGTGATAATAACACTGCTGACGAGTCTGCCACGATGGATGAACCTGCTGAGACAAGCACAGTGGTAGAAGAAGCATCTGTAGCAGATCCTGAAACCATGACGCCTGAACCTGTGGTCGAAGCTGAACCTATGGTTGAAGTGGAAGCTGAGCCAGTTAAAGTAGCGATGACTGAAGAAACAGAGCAAGAAACGGCTGCTGAGCCTGAGATGTTGGCAGCTGATGCAGGAGCAAAGCTGTATGAGTCCAATTGCAAAGTCTGTCACGAAGCAGGTCTGCTCGATGCGCCCAAATACGGTGATAAGGCTGCATGGGCACCGCGTCTTGCTAAAGGTATAGAGACGCTACATATGCATTCAGCTAAAGGTTTTAATAAGATGCCAGCGCAAGCGACTGATAAGATAAGTGAAGCGCAAGTTTATGCTGCGGTTGATTATATGGTCGAGGCAGTTCAGTGATACTCTATATATAGAGCATATTGGCTATTGAAATTTGCTAAACTGACCGTCATTGTGACTGACAATGACGGTTTTTTTATGCATATTTTTTTAGATGCTAAATAATGAAAAACATCGCAAAAAACGATATGAAGACAAAAGCATAAAGGCAAAACTATGAAGGTATTGGGTTTAGAGACCTCTTGTGATGAGACGGGGCTGGCGATCTTTGACAGTGAGCAGATGCATGATGACAATCAAGGTTTGGTCGGACAAGTACTGTATTCACAGATAGAGTTGCATGCGCTCTATGGCGGTGTGGTGCCCGAGCTTGCCAGCCGTGATCATATACGTAAGCTGGTACCTTTGCTCAATGAGCTGCTCGAGCAGTGTGATGTCAAAAAAAGCGAGATCGATGCCATCGCTTATACCAAAGGCCCAGGCTTGATCGGTGCATTGATGACGGGCGCCTTGTTTGGTCGCAGCTTGGCATATGGCTTGGATATCCCTGCGATTGGGGTCCATCATATGGAAGGGCATTTGCTCGCACCGCTGATGGGCGCCAATCCGCCAGACTTTCCATTTGTTTCACTATTGGTGTCTGGTGGGCACACGCTACTGATCGCCGCCCGTGGCATCGGGCAGTATGAAATTTTGGGTGAGTCGATCGACGATGCCGCAGGTGAGTGCTTTGATAAAGCCGCCAAAATGCTAGGCTTGCCTTATCCTGGCGGTCCTAATATTGCCAAACTGGCTGAAAATGGCGATAAAAATGCCTACAGTCTGCCAAGACCAATGTTACATCGCGGCTTGGATTTTTCTTTTAGCGGTATGAAAACAGCCGTGCATAACCTTATCAAAGACACTGCTGGCTCTGATAGCGATCCACAAGTGCGCGCCGATATTGCCGCAAGCTTTCAGCATGCTATGGTTGATACACTAGTCAAAAAATGCGTGAAAGCGCTTAAGCAAGTCAGCATGAGCCGCTTAGTGATTGCGGGCGGCGTCAGTGCCAATACGCATCTGCGCGAGACCTTAGAAGCTGAGCTGGCCAAAATTAATGCCACTGTGCATTATGCGCCGCCAGCGTTATGTACTGATAATGGGGCGATGATTGCTTATGCAGGCTATGAGCGTCTACAAGCGGGTCAGTCAGATGATTTGGCAGTTAGCTGTATTCCGCGTTGGCCGATGACCGAGTTGCCTGCGGTATAAAGTTTCAAATCCATACAAACTAAGGATAATCTATGCAGTGGCTCGCCATTGGTTTAGGAGCAGCACTTGGAGCTTGCTTGCGAGCGTGGTTAACACGTTTTAATCTGCTGCACAGCTGGATACCGCTTGGTACGCTTGGCGCAAATGTGTTGGGCGGTCTGCTAATTGGTCTGGCGCTGGTATGGTTTGAGCGAATGGGAAGCCATTTGTCTGATCATGTACGGGTATTTGTGATAACAGGATTTTTGGGCGGGCTGACGACCTTTAGCACTTTTAGCGCTGAGGTATTTAGTTTTATGCATGATGGACGGCTGCTGGCAGGTTTGGCACTGATAGGGTTGCACGTCGGACTGACTTTGCTAGCAACCGCGCTTGGGTTTTACTTTTTTAAGATGGTTTTGTGAGCTTTGGTAGATGTTGCTCGTTTAGTCGTTTGATATAAGAGTTATCCTATATATTTTCTGGATTATTATATAAGGAATAGAACACTAATCATGAAAATATTCAGAGGGTTTACAGGCTCAGTAAAGTTTGGTCTAAATAAAAACGAAAATTTGATGAGACCGAGAAGACCAAAAGACTCTGATCTTTTTGTACATAAAATTGCAGACCAATGGTTTGACGATAAATTTGGAATTAAAGCCAGAAGCGAGACTATTTTTTGTACTCGTAATTGTCATCAAGCTGCTGAATACGGTGAAGCTTATGAGATAACAGTTCCAGACACTATGAACTATCGATTAATATACAGTAGTAATGTTGATGATTTCATTAATATTCAGGACGAGATTGATGATCTAGAAAACGAAAATAAAATTATAGATTGGCTAGAAAGTAGGGATTACGCTGTAGTGTCTAGCTTCGATGAGTTACCTATAGAATTCAGAGGCGAGATTATGTTGTACTGCACTCATTTCAATATTGAAAAAGATGATGAGAAATAGCTTATGATTTCTGACGCGTTATTAGAGAAGTTGGACCTATTAGAAATAGATGGCTTTAAATTCGTTAAAAGATTAGGTGGGCAAAGTGCTTTAAGTAGTTTATACAAAAAAGGTGATGAAAAAGTTGTTTTTAAGTTTTTGATTGCGCCTAGAAACTCTGTTGAAATAGAGAGGTTTAAGCTTGAATATTCAGTTCTAATGTATAACCCAGCTAATTCGCGGCCGAAAGATGGTCAATTTACTTCTGATATAAGTCGATTTATAGGACCTGAGACCAGTTATCCGTTACCTACTATAAAGGTTTATTTAGGCAGTTTATATAATAATTCAGTTTACTACTTCGGTTATTTATATGAAGAAGGTGAGCTTCTCTCTGAGTTAGATACAAGTGAATATACAATTAAAGATAAGATTTCACTCTTACATCGTATTGCATCTAGTATGAATTATTTTAATAAGGTTGGTTACGTACATAGAGATTTACATCCAGAAAATATACTACTACTTGCAAACCATTGGATGGATCCAACTAGTGTGGAAAACGATCCAAGAGTTAAATTTCTTGATATGGGTAATTGCCAAAGAGACGATAGTGATGAAAACTCTATATATAATGAAGTTTATGATAAAGTAAGAGACTTAGACTTAGATGCTGTTTTTCAAGATAATAATCGTAGAGTTCTATCATCTTTCGTCTGTATGCCGCCAGACTTCTTAGAAAAGGGTAATAATACGGAAAATTATGATTCTTGGGCGTTTGGTGTTTATGCTTATACATTAATTTTTGGAAAAGAGCCATTCGATGTAAAACATATAGAGGATATAACAGCCCTACGTCGTCATCGTGCTAATCTTCCTGAAGAATATACAATAAACCTAGATAGTGTTTCTTTAGGTTTAAAACTAACTCTAGATCACTTATTATCAATGAATGGTAAAGACCGCCCTTCGATAGATGCGATTGTTCGTCTATTTAGTTGGTTAGTGTATAGGAATGACGATTTTCAAGAATATAATTTTATTATGAAAGTTATAAATGACGGTGGGTTTGATCCTGATTATGATTGGGTTGCAGAAAACACTTGATAACTATAGTAAAATGTTAAACCGGCTTCACAATCCCTTCCAACAAACTCGCAAACCCCTGCATATACGCGGTATCTTGACTTGAGGTACGCGTCGCTGCATACAGCTGACAATGTACGCCATCCCCTAAGGGTCTTGAAACCACCCAGCCTTTTTTCTCATATTCTGCCACTACCCAGTCAGGTAATGCCGCTACGCCGCGCTCACTAGCGACTAGCTGAATAAGCATCGCGGTCAACTCTGTGGTACGAATACTCGCAAAACTTACCTCTGCAGGTGTCATAAAGTTGGCGATAATATCAAGGCGCTTGGCTTCCACCGGATAAGCAATCAAAGTCTCATCAGTTAAATCACTGGGCTCAATAAACTCTTGCGCGGCCAAATCATGCGTTGGCGATAACACCAAGCGACTCTCATACTCGAATAGGGGCTGATAGCTGATACCCTCTATCGGTAAATCACTGGTGGTAATGAGCAGGTCAATATCACCTTCCATCAACAGATGATGCGGTTCAGGCTCAAAGCCAGTCGCAAAGTCCAGCTCCACATCTGACCATTCACGGCGGTAATGATTGAGTATCGGCATCAGCCAATCAAAGCAACTATGACATTCAGACGCTAGGCGTAATCTGCCAGCTTGACCGTGAGCTAAGCGTTTAAGATTGGATTTGGTGCGGGTGACCTGCGGCATGATGCTGTCTGCCAATGCCAGTACCGTTTTACCCGCAGGCGTAAAGGTGAGCGGACGTGTGCGGCGATTGACCAAGCTAATATCGTAGTAATTCTCTAGCTCTTTTAGCTGATGCGACACTGCAGAAGCGGTGACGTGCAGCTCATCAGCAGCTGCGGCCAAAGAGCCATGCGCTCGTAATGCCGTTAAAGTATTGAGATGGCGGAGTTCTAACATAAGGCAACCTGATCGCTGAGGTGAGAAAAATTCATTATAACTAATGTAGCAGTGAATTCCACTCAAATGCTATTATTAAAAGTTTCTTATTAATAGATTGTTAATAACTAGCGCCGACGTAACAGCAGCTGCGAGATAATGACTAAGATAAGAGAAGCGGCAAGCAACAACGTACCAATGGCGTTTACTTCTGGCTTGAGTCCTACCCGCACCATCGAATAAATTCGTAGCGGTAAAATCTCATAGCTTGGGCCGGTGACAAAGGTTGATACCACCACGTCATCTAAAGACAGGGTAAATGCAAGCAACCAACCTGCCATTACCGCTGGCAGAATGACGGGAATCAGTACTGTACGCACCATCGTTGATTCGTTAGCGCCCAAATCACGCGCGGCTTCCATCAGGCGCTCATCTAAGCTGCTTAAGCGTGCAAACACCGTGATGACTACAAACGGCAGGCAAAAGGTAATGTGCGCGAGTAACAGCGATACGAAACCTAATTGCAGACCAATTAATAAGAATAATGCGAGCAATGAGATAGCCAAGACAATCTCAGGTGACATCATCAGTACAAATAACAGCCCATTTAACAGACCTTTGCCGCGAAAGTTGTAACGATGTAGTGCGAGGGCAGTCAACGTTCCTATCAACGTTGAGACGGTCGCAGCGACCAAACCTAATACAATAGAATGCCAAAATGCATCAAGCATCGCTTGGTTATTAAACAGCGACTCGTACCATTTGAGGCTAAAGCCGCCCCAGTTGTAGCCAATTTTTGACTTATTAAATGACATTACCACCAAGACGATAATGGGCAAATACAACAGAGTATAAATCAGGCCAAGATAGCCCTTAGCGGCTATGTTGCCAATCCTCATAGAACTTTTATTCTTAACGGATGAGCGACTTGATGAGTTGCTTAATGAATTATCAGACATTAGGCCACCTCATTAAAGTCGGTCTTGCCAATGCGGCGGCTACTGGCACGATAGGCGAGTAATAGTACGGCCATTGCAAGGGTCAATAATACGCTGGCTGCTGCACCGAATGGCCAATCGCGCGCATCCAAAAATTGGTTTTTAATAATGTTACCAACCAATAAATTGCGCGAGCCACCCAAAATATCTGCCACATAGAACATACCCATTGCTGGCAATAACACTAATAGCACCCCTGAGATAATCCCAGGTGTAGTCAATGGTAGTACCACGTGCCAAAAGGTCTGCGTTTTTGAAGCGCCCAAATCTTGCGAAGCGAGCAGCATGTCATTACGCAAATCAGTAAATACTGCATAGAGCGGTAATACCATAAACGGGAATAACAAATAAGTTAAACCTGCTATTACCGCGCCTTGGGTGTATAAAATATCAATAGGGGCATCGATAGCGCCTATCGCTAGTAGGGTTTTATTAATCAAACCATTATTGGCGAACAGCAATTTTAGTGCATAAGTCCGCACTAAAGAGTTGGTCCAAAACGGCAGTATTAATAGCATCATCAGCAGCGGCTGCCAACGCACTTTCGCTTTGGATATCAGCCACGCAAAAGGGTAACCAAGCAATAAACAGATGACCGTGGTAATGCCTGCCATCCATAACGAATGGACGAAGACCTCAAAATACAATGGGTCAATCATGCGTATATAGCTGTCGATACTAACAGGCAAGCTAATAAAAGCACTGCTATCGCGAGTCAGAAAGCTGACAGCGATCACCAATATATTTGGCAATAACGCAAATATCAGTAGCCAACCCCAGATCAACCAAAGCGTTGCGGTGCGGAAAGGGGTTTTGCTGCCCAAATTGAAACGGCTATTACCTGCCATCAGCTGCCGTCCTTTTGCACAATTTTATTTTGCGCCAATACGTTTTGCCCAGCTTCATTTTGTTCAGGTGCATTCCGCTCCGTCAGATGGTCTTCTGGCAATACCCATTCCCAACCATCCACCCATGAGACTTTGACTGCTTCATTCAATTTATAATCAAAGCTAGGATCATCCTCATCAAAGAACTCAGAGGCTTTAATAATATGACCGTTTGCTAACTCAATAATCGAATCTAAGGTGCTGCCTTTATAGTTACTCTCAATAACATGACCGAGTAAGCCACCATGTTCTTTATCATTGGGATCATAAATTCGCAAATCCTCAGGGCGGAGTAGTAAATTAACGATATCACCCACTTGTACACCGTTAGCAAAATCAGGGCGGCGCAAATTACGTAACGTCGTTGGCCCGTCTTGCGCCTGTGCTTCACAGACCTCAACCTCAATGCGCCCATTGGTCACTCGTCCATCACGATCTGGCTGATCAG
Source organism: Psychrobacter sp. 1Y4 (assembly GCF_051847555.1). Taxonomy (NCBI): domain Bacteria; kingdom Pseudomonadati; phylum Pseudomonadota; class Gammaproteobacteria; order Moraxellales; family Moraxellaceae; genus Psychrobacter; species Psychrobacter sp. 1Y4. The sequence continues at coordinate 79,125 of NZ_JBPYDE010000001.1, forward strand.
GATAGAGACCTTTCACTTCGGCTTTAAATAGGTTGGTTTCACCAATGAATTTGGCGGTAAATAAATTGGCAGGGGTTTCATAAATCTCAATCGGCGTGCCAATTTGCTGGAATGTACCGTCTTTCATCACCGCGATACGGTCTGACATAGATAGCGCTTCTTCTTGGTCGTGAGTGACGAAAACGAAAGTAATACCTAATTCTCGTTGCAACCTTTTTAGCTCAGATTGCATCTGCAGACGCAGCTTGTGATCAAGCGCTGATAGTGGCTCATCAAGCAGTAGCAACTTAGGGCGATTAATCACCGCACGTGCAATGGCGACGCGCTGCTGCTGACCGCCTGATAGATCTTGTGGTTTGCGATTGGCTAAGTGCTCGAGCTGTACCATCGCCAGCATCTCGCGCACCCGCGTTTGAATCTCAGCTTTGGGGACTTTTTTGAGTTTAAGACCATAAGCGACATTTTGTGCGACACTCATATGTGGAAACAACGCATACTGCTGAAACACAGTATTAACCGGACGCTTATCGGCGGGCAGACCTGCCATCTGTACGCCATCCAAATATATTGCCCCAGCATTTGGCTGTTCAAACCCAGCGATTAGGCGCAGTAGTGTCGTCTTGCCACAACCTGATGGGCCAAGCAAGGTTAAAAATTCACCATGCTTGATATCAAGGTTGATGTCTTTTAATACTTCTGTTTGATCGTAAGTTTTTTTTAGACCAGTCAGTTGTAACAGTACAGTGTCAGATGATGCAAGGTTGTAGGGCGTATTCGTAGATGAGTCGGTCATAATATTCGTTCCTAAGTGTCCAGCATGTCAGTACATCTTTTAAGATAAGACACTGTAAACAACGTGGTTTGGCAAAGCATAAGCGTGGTCTGGTTACTATACATTATAACAAACCCTTAATATAAATTAAGCCAAGTTCGTTATTTGTTGCGTAGGCTGTGACGGCAAAAGTGTTGCTATTTTTTAAAGCATCTTCCTAGTATTTCTATGTATAATTTGAGAGGTTCATCATTTGTGTAAAGCCGAAACGTACGCGAAAATCTAATACGCTCTAGAGACTACTTCTAGTTTTTAATTGAAAAAATGACTTTAACACAATTTTTTTATCATTTTTTAGCCTCTATTCCTATACAATTACTTCATGGCTGACCAATATAATGAGCCAAAAGGCTTAAGAATTACTAATAGACCACGAGCTAAGTAATCGCTAGAAAATAAATCTAAAGCCATTTAATGCTCTAATAATTATCAATAATTAAGGACACTTTATGCCGAATGATACACGCCCAAAAACAGGTCAAGAAGCACTCGAGCTTTTAAAAGAAGGCAACGCACGTTACGTCGATAGCCTGACTAATACCGACCCCTGTATGCAAAGACGCCCTGAGCTTGTCAATGATCAAGATCCACTAGCGATAATTTTGGGCTGCTCAGATGCACGCGTGCCCGTTGAGATTGTCTTTGATCAAGGTTTGGGTGATTTATTTGTCATTCGGGTAGCAGGTAATGTGGTGGCACCATCACAAATCGGTTCAATTGAGTTTGCAGCCGAAAAGTTCGGTACCAAGCTGGTGGTGGTGCTCGGACATTCACACTGCGGTGCGGTGACGGCTTGTGTTGAAGCGCTTATCAACCCTGAGCAGAACTATACGCCCAACTTACAATCTATCGTCGATCGTATTCGCCCAAGCGTTTATAACTTGCATGAGCTTGCGACGGCCAATGGTCAAGACGTAGATGCGGACGAATTACTTGAGCGTTCTATCAGTGCTAATGTGCGTATGTCAGTCAGTCAACTAAAACATGGTTCGCGTGCGCTAGAAGATCTAACCAATAGTGGTCAGCTGCTTATCGTTGGTGCAGAGTATGACTTAGAGACAGGAAAAGTACGGTTTTTAGAGAACTAGTCAGTATCATAAGCTCAGCATATTAAAGACACGCTCTTACAAAACTTTATCAATAGTTTTATGAATTTTTATTACGATGAAGTGGCTTAGCAGATCGCTACTATAGTTACAGTGGTTTGCTAGCTTCCCAATCACTTTTTGTCACTTATTAGGATGATTATGTCTAATTTAGCCTCTAACTCGACAACTGATAACCACAATTCAACGATAACCCAGCCTACAAGTAGCGTAAACGCAAATGGTGTCCAATCCATCTCCGCTCAAACCACAGGTTTTACATTTAACCACACCATGCTACGGGTAAAAGACCCTGCTAAGTCCTTAGCGTTTTATACTGGCGTACTGGGTATGACTTTGCTCGCGGTAAAAAAGTTCCCTGATATGGAATTTGATTTATACTTTTTGGCCAAGCTGACAGAAAGCGAGCGCGAAAACTTGCCAGCAGGTAGTGACTTGGAAATCTTTGCGTTCCGTCAACGCGGTATTTTAGAGCTGACCCACAACTATGGTACTGAAAACAAGACCGACTTTAGCTACCATGATGGCAATAGCGAGCCGCAAGGCTTTGGTCATATTTGCTTTAGCGTACCCAATTTAGATGAAGCGATAGCTTGGTTTGATACAAACGATGTGGAATTTAAAAAACGTCCTGAAGATGGCAGTATGAAAAATATCGCCTTTATCAAAGATGTCGATGGTTACTGGATTGAGATTGTACAAGCTGACTTGATGCGTTAAATTGCAGCGTCCAAAAGACAATGACTGAAAGACAATGACTTAATAAAAAAGGTAAATAACTTAAGGAGCTTCCCCTATATGCCTAGCCCTGAGGCAGACACCATTGCTGTTGATCCAGCTACCACGCCCGATGAGCTGACGTATCATAGCATCATAGATTCAGCAAATGAGATATTGGTTGGTTTTGTCGAGCGTATTCCATATTTTGTTGCATCAATTATCGTTATCCTAATTTTTTGGTTTTTATCAATAGTATTTAAAAAAATCGTTCACAAACTATTAGGTAGTCGGAGTCGACATCAAAATCTGGTCAAAGTGTTTCAGCGGGTAGGCGGGGCACTGATTATTTTTATTGGCTTTATGATAGCCATGGTCATTGCAGTGCCAGGTTTTACGCCTGCCAAGCTGATTGGTGCACTTGGTATCGGTTCGGTCGCCATTGGCTTTGCGTTTAAAGATATTTTTCAAAACCTGCTCTCTGGTATTTTGCTGCTGCTCTCAGAACCCTTTCGTATCGGCGATCAGATTGTCTCAGGCGATTATGAAGGGACTGTTGAAGACATCAAAATCCGTGCGACGACTATCAGGACTTATGATGGTCGGCAAGTGGTCATTCCAAACTCAGATCTGTATACGTCAGCATTGACTGTCAATACGGCGTATAAGCAGCGCCGTCTGCAAGTGGCAGTCGGTATCGGCTATGAAGACGATATTGAGACGGCAAAAGCGGAGATTTTACGTGCGTTAGATAAGGCCGATAGCGTATCGACGAAAGCTAAACCAAGTGTTATCGCAACTGGCTTTGGTGGCTCGTCTATAGATCTGACAGTACGCTGGTTTATCGAAGATGGTACTCAAGCAAACAAAGTCGCCTCGATTCATCAAGTCATCGTTGAGATTAAGACAGCGCTGGATGCAGCAGATATCAATATCCCCTTCCCAATAAGGACGATAGATCTAAGCGATCCTTCAGTAAAAGCCATCGTCAATAGATTAAATGAACATCAAGCTGTTAATACCGATAAAGCTGAAAAATAGCTTGATTACAATAAGGCCTCTGCTTTGGCCACAATGTTTGTCTACGTTGAGTAGTCTTCGCCTATGACTAAAAGAACCATCGCCCTTGGAGTCATGAAACTTAGCGTGGCTCAAAAACAAGACCACAGTGCTTTAGATACCTTAACTGAAGCAGCTATGGTTGCGTTTAATCAAGTTGTCCAAAAGACGTTGGATATTGAGGTGTCGTCGTTTTCCTTTACAGGGCATAGCCTTACTCCTAGCAAGCAAGGCTACCAAGCCCTCGACTTTGTACAGATCGGTATCAACGAAAAGACTGAACGCAAACTGGCCTTTTTGCTTATCGTTACAGATGTGGAGATTGCCGCCGCGTCGATGTCCTACCTTCTTGCGCTGCCATCGCAGCTTACGAACGTGGCTGTAATCTCCACGCGCCGCTTGGTCGATCATGGAGAGGACAAGCTTTTACAAAAAGGGCTTCGTACCGAGCGACTTACCACGATAATGCTGCACTGCTTTGGGCGACTGCTCAACCTAAGCTATACAAAGGAGCCAACCAACTATTTGGCGCGAGTGGAGATGTCAGACGATCTTGACGCCATGCGACATTTCACAGTGATTCAGCAGCAGCAGATGGTCAAAAATTTGCCACAAGAAGCCAATGATCGTTACTCTAGGGGCGGTAAGCTTACCTTTATCATACGTCACATCTTAGGCAACCTTCCTCGAATATTTCGCGGCGCTATTAGAGCGAATCCGTTACGCATTACCACCAAGCTACCAACCATGATCGCAACAGCGCTTTCAGTGATTATCGTCCTTATATTTGGCGGGGAGACATGGGATTTTGCTGCTTCAGTTTCCTACGGACAGCTCACAGTCTTTGTGATTACAAGTTTTTTGGCAGCCAGCTTTGTGCTATATCGAGCTTTTTCTTTTCGGCTGATTGCAACACGGCGAGGGCAGACGTCGGAGAGTTCAGTGGTTACAGCGGCAGCCACCTATTTGGCACTGGTACTGACCTTAATTTGTATGTTTTTTATGTTTGGCGTGTTGATGTACGGCGTGGTGGTGTTTGTGTTTCCGGATGCACTGATGAGCACATGGACTTCTGATAAAGACGGTGCTACCTTTGCCGCTCATATGCGACTGGCTGCCTTTTTGGCAGCGGTGGGAGTGCTGTCAGGCTCGCTTGGTGGGTCGGCAGATTCTCGCTCTGTGGTACGCAACGTACTGTTTGCCGCTGACGAAACCTAGAAGCTAGTCGCACTGCTGACCCTTTATACCTTATAGATTATGGTCACCAACAACGCATGATTAACCATAATCTTTGATTTAGACTGTTTTAGTTATCTGTTTCTACTTGATAGTCATCGTGGCATGACTTACAGCTTTTACCAACCGCACCAAAAGCAGCTTCGATATCGCTGGCGCTGGTTGCCGTTGATGCCGCCATATTAAGCTCAGCACTGGCTTGTTGGAAATCTTCTGAACGAGCAATAAAATCCTCGTTGTTGCTCCAAACTTCTTCTTTTGCATTACCAACAGCTTCAGCATCTACAAAATGATTCCAAGGGGTCTTAGACTCTTCCGCCAAAAACGCGGCTTGCTCTTGAAATACTTCAGCATCAAAGGTATCTGGTTCTTTGACCATGCCGCCCATGACCTTCATTGAATCGCCATAATTTTTCATAATATCTTGACGCGCTTTAACATCAGGATGAGTAGGGCTGCTACAAGCGGTGAGGCCAAGTGCCGCTGCCATAAGCGTAACGCCGAAGATTGATTTTATCGATTTGTTAGCGTGAACTTGTGTCATGTATATAACTCCTTTATACGTGGCTAATAGGAAGCATCTAACCAATGCCAATCCTTAAATGAGATGGTTATGTAAAATATAAAATAGACGCCTATAAACAATGGTTACTCATAAGTGTCTATTCTATATGCATTGTCTTTAATGTAACGGTGGATGCTATGATAGATGTAGGTCTCTTGCGTACACTTTTGTAAGCGCATGTAACTTTATAATTAATAGCACTATAAAAATAAAGGTCAGCTATAAAAGCTGACCTTCATTCGTAATTGGATACGATGCTGTCCATAAAGAATAGACAGTTTATAAAATATCGTTAGGTATAAGCGCAATACAATGACCACTATACGGTATAGATTATACTAAAAATACTGATTGACCATTGTAAGCTCCATTATGCCAACAAGGATTATAAAGTCAACCAATCGCGCGGTTTTAGATAAAAATCGGTTAGCTCAAACTCAGGTGAGTCAGGCTCTGGCTCAAAGCGATAATGCCAACTGGCAAGGGGCGGCATGCTTACCAAGATAGACTCGATACGGCCATTACTTTGTAGCCCAAACAAAGTGCCGCGATCATAGACAAGGTTGTACTCGACATAACGACCGCGACGATACAGCTGAAATTCGCGCTGCTCATCAGTATAAGGGATGTCTTTACGCTGCTCAAAAATAGGCACGATACCTTCAAGGTAACCATTACCTACCGCTTTCATAAAGTCAAAGCAGGTCTCAAAATCCCAGCCACGACTCTCAGTATTGACATCATCATAGAATAGACCACCAATACCGCGCTGCTCATCTCGATGACGCAAATGAAAGTATTCATCACACCACTGTTTAAAATCAGGATAGACGCTGTCACCAAAGGGCGTGCACAGATTATGACAGACTTGATGCCAATGAACACAGTCAGCCAATACAGGATAGAACGGCGTCAAATCAAAACCGCCACCAAACCACCAAATAGGATCTTCGCCTGCAGCCTCTGCGACAAATAAACGCACGTTAGCGTGGCTGGTAGGGACGTTTGGATTCTTGGGATGTACGACTAGAGATACACCCATTGCTTGTGCCTTGCGACCGGCAATGTTAGGGTGACGAGCAGTTGCTGAAGCGGGCAAGTTATGAACATGGATATGGCTAAACATGACACCTGCTTTTTCGATGACCTTGCCATCTGCTAAAACACACGAGCGTCCGCCCCCACCTTCTGGACGCTCCCAGTCGTCAGGAACAAAGGTTGCATCGCCGCCGCCGTCACGCTCTTGCGCTTCTAGTGTTTGACAAATACGCGCTTGTAGGTCAACCAAAAACTCACGTACACGTGTGATGTCATCAGGTGTCGGCGTGGTTTGGTTGCCGTTAGCATCAGTATTGTGTTTGGGAGTACTGTTTAGATTGGGAATGCTCATAAAAATTTCTATCACTATAGCCGTTGGTAAAGATTTTTGATGATAAGTTTATTTATTAAGATGAGCTTTGGTATAAAACTCTTTATCAAGCAGATGACCCATACGGTCACGTTTGGTGGCCAAATAATCAGCGTTGCTGTCATTGACCCCGACCACCAATGGTACCCGCTCAACGACATTGATACCATTGTCCGTTAAATAAGACACTTTATCCGGGTTGTTGGTAATAAGACGAACTTCATCAACGCCTACATGAGCAAGCATAGGGCCACACATATCATAGATGCGCGCGTCAGCAGGCAGCCCTAACATAAGATTGGCATCTAGGGTATCATGGCCTTGATCTTGCAAAGCATAGGCACGAATTTTATTGGTCAATCCAATACCGCGACCTTCTTGACGCAGATATAAAATAGCACCGTAGCCAGTCGCTTGTATTGCCTCCATAGCCGTATTAAGCTGTGGTCCGCAATCGCATTTTAACGAGCCAAAAGCATCGCCTGTCAAGCATTCAGAATGGATGCGCACTAAAGGTACAGAGCTCTCTACTGGCTTGGTATGAGGTTTTATAGGGCGTGTTTGCATAGTGTTTTTTTCTGGCAGAGGGTCTACCACTGGTAGGCCAACACTAAGCATCACGTGTTCTTGACCGTCTTCATTTTCAAATACATGAAGGTCAAACTCGCCGTGACGAGTGGGTAGTTTTGCACTGGTAATAAATTGATATGACATTGATGTCCTGCATAGGCCGATCATCGTGGCAGTAGAAATTATAAAGGCCATAGTCGTATCGTAACGGCTATGTGTCGAAGAGCGGGATAAGCAAGCTATATGTTTGCAAAACCCCTGTTCATAATAACTGTCACTAGCTGGTTATCATTGTATAATGTTCATAATGATAACTTTTCAACGTGATTGTGAGAAAAACACACAAAGTTCACAGACGATGCACGATGAGTAAAGCGACAGTTTAAAAAAAATGCTATTATGCCATACTATTTTAACGGATACAGTGACAAGTCTTTGCCCTTATATTACTGTATCGTCATTTGTGCATAGTATGCAATATATGGTTATTGATTTACTATTGTCATGGTTACTTTTATTTTATGTCTATGATAATGGTACATTTAAACAAAACATGTAAATAGTTTCATGTAAATACTAATAAACAGTGACGATGCGCTAAGCATATCGCAATCTATAAGTAATAGCAGTATATACTACCTAGCTATTGTAGATGGTTTCATAACACCGTATCAATATGATAACGGTGTATGACGATATAGTAAGATGGCGCTTTGTCAGCAGCTTGGTAGGTATCGTACGATTTATGCAGCAGTCACCTTATTTTTTACAGTCTCAGTCAGCATCTGCGTCACCTCATACGTCGCTATCTAGGCCATTGGCTACCGATTCTGCTGCACACCTATCAGGCTTGCAACAGACTTTTAAGCAGATACCGCGCACGCGTCCTTATACGCCGCTACTTGATACAATTGATGCGCCTGTAGACATCAAAGCACTCAACACTGAGCAATTAATCGTGTTGGTCGATGAGCTGCGCTTGTTTTTATTGTATTCAGCGGGTCAAAGTGGTGGGCATTTTGGGGCGAATCTGGGTGTGGTTGAACTGACTATCGCTCTGCATTATTTGCTTGATACACCTCAAGATCAGATTGTTTGGGATGTGGGTCATCAAGCGTATGCGCATAAGGTCCTCACTGGTCGTCGCGATAAGCTCAGTAGTATACGCGCCAAAAATGGTTTGACAGCATTCCCTGAGCGTGTGGAATCCGTTTACGATACTTTTGGCGTAGGACATTCATCAACGTCTATCTCAGCAGGCTTGGGTATGAGCTTGGCGCTACGCTATCAAGGGCGCCCGCAGACGGTTGCTTGTGTCATTGGTGATGGCGCAATGACTGGTGGTATGGCTTTTGAGGCTATGAATGATGCTGTACAGCAAGATGCGGATTTATTGGTCATTTTAAATGACAATGACATGTCGATATCGTGTTCTATTGGTGGGTTTTCGCGACACTTAGCGATGCTTTGGGAGTCAGGTTATCAAGTTGATATCTCAGATACAGGGGCACCGGTGCTGCGCCATCGTCCAAACATGCAGGCATTTGATCGACGCAAACGTCATAGTGAACATCGTGATGTACCGCAGTTAGAAGACAATTTGTTTAAAGCCATTGGTTTTACCTATTTTGGGCCCTTTGATGGTCACAATATTCCTGAGCTGCTACGAGTATTGTCACTTGCCAAACAGGTAAAAGGACCAGTACTAGTACATATTTATACGACCAAAGGCAAAGGTTTTGCGCCTGCGGAAGCCGATCCCGTCGGTTATCATGCCATTAGCAAATTACCTGCTGAAGACATTGTCGCTTGTGACTTTGCCAAAGATAAAGCGACTATCGAGAGTGAAGCTACTAAAGATAAGCCTTCTAAACTAAAGTATTCGCAAGTGTTTGGGCAGTTTTTATGCGATAAAGCGGCACAAGATAATAGGCTATTAGCGATCACTCCAGCGATGGAAGAGGGCTCTGGGATGATTGACTTTGCCCGCCAGTTCCCAGAGCGGTTTTTTGATGTGGCCATTGCTGAGCAGCATGCGGTGACACTTGCGGGCGGTATGGCAACGCAAGGCGTCAAGCCCATTGTCGCGATATACTCCACCTTTTTGCAGCGTGGTTATGATCAGCTTATTCACGATATTGCATTGCAAAATCTTGATGTGACATTCGCGATTGATCGAGCCGGTCTTGTTGGAGAGGATGGCGCAACCCATGCTGGCGTATTTGATCTGGCTTTTCTGCGCTGCGTACCCAACATGCTTATTGCAGCGCCAAAAGATGAAAACGAGTGCTATCACCTGCTTAATACTTGCTATGAGTATGAAGGAAGCACAGCGGTTCGTTACCCACGAGGCATCGGCACTGGCGCGATGATAAGTCGTCCAGCACAGAACTATAAGATAGGACAAGCCGTGGTAGAGACCGTATTGGGAAATGCCCATGCTACTAACAAGCTTGCGCTATTGGCCTTTGGTACGATGGTAGCGACGGCCAAGCAAGCGGCCAAGATATTGACATCTGATGGTGCAACCAGTGATTGTCAGGTGCAAGTCGTCAACATGCGCTGGGTAAAGCCATTGGATACCAATTTGCTTGAAACGTTGATTGAGCAAGGTGTGACGCATATTGCAACCTTAGAAGAGCATATGATCATGGGCGGTGCAGGTAGCGCTGTCAACGAGTATTTGCTCAATGCGTCTGCTGCATTTGCTGTTAGCCGTCCAGCTATTGCTAATATCGGTATTTCTGATCGTTTTATTGCCCATGGTTCACAAGCAGAACAATTGGCGGATTGTGGTTTAGACACTCATGGCGTGGTCACACAGTTACAGCGTTTATTGACTTCGCTCAAAGCATGATAGTTTGGCGTAACACCTGCTTGCCGTAGGTGCTAATTTTTTTACAGCTTGCATGATTTTTGATGGTGGCCATTAGCCATGGTAAGCCTGTTATTTATCGTTTTTTGTTTTTAGTATGTTGCGATCAGGCTGTTTGAGATCGTATAAGAAAGGCATAGATTGGCAGACAATTGGTGTGCCAACTATGTAAGCAATAGTAATATCTGTAGTCTTCATTCATTTTATTTATTCAACAAGTAGATAGGTTATTTATGGAACCCATGGTCGTCATCGCAGCGCGTACTGCCGAAAAAGTTGGTGCAGAGATTCTACACGCGCATCAAAATCGCCACAAAATTGAGTTTGATACTGAGTCAAAAGGTATCGACGGTTTAGTGACACGCATTGATCGCTTTAGTGAAGAGCTCACTATCGAGACCCTCAAAAGCAATTATCCAAACCATTCGTTTTTGGGTGAAGAGTTTGGTATGCAAGAAGGCCGCGGTGAAGATGCAGATTGGTGCTGGATTATTGATCCACTTGATGGGACCAAAAACTTCGTCCACGGAGTACCGCAGTTTTGTGTATCGATCGCTGTGCAGCACAAAGGCGTTACTCAGCACGGTGTGGTATATGACCCTATTCGTGATGAGATGTTCTCTGCCAGCCGAGGCAAGGGCGCACGTCTAAACCAGCGCCGTATCAACGTAAGCGAGCGTAAGACCATCGATGGTGGGTTGTTTACGACTGGTCATCCACTTGAACGTCATCGTAATGGTGAAGTCATCTCTTTTGCTAAAGAGCACTTTGAAAGCTTACAAAAAGTGTCTGAGGCAGGTGGTCAAATGCGTCGTTTGGGCTCGGCAGCACTTGATTTATGCTATGTGGCAGCAGGGCGTTTTGATGGTTATTTTGAGATGTCTATTAAGCCATGGGATATCGCAGCAGGTGAGCTGATCGTATCAGAGGCACGCGGAGTCGTGGTTGATCATACAGGCGCACATAATTCCATGAAGTCAGGCTCTATTTTTGCTTGTAACGTCAAGCTACTAAAACCATTGATGCAAATAGTGGTGCCAACATGGCGTGACGCTGTATAAGGGCGTTGCACCAATAAGACTGTACTTAAAAAGTTGTGTTTAAAAAATTTAAAAAGCTGACTCTATGATAGGGTCAGCTTTTTTTATGGTAATTTTATAAGATGAGACCTTTAACGTTATTCACAGCCCTCAACGTTATTCACGTAGTCCCAATTCTTTTTCTTTACTCACGTTTTCTAGTACAGCAAGCTCTTCTTCAATCAAGCCCAGCATGTCTTGTACATGCGGCAACAGCTTGCTACAAGCGGTAATACAAAACTCTACTTTATCTAAATAGCTGGCAAGCGTGATGTTCATTGCTTGACCATCTAATATAATAGAAGCTGGATACAGTGCTTTGAGCGGTGCGCCGTTCCAGTACAGTGGCTTTTTAGCCCCAGGTACATTAGAGATAATAAGGTTAAAAGCTTGTTTTTTGGGGAATATCCCCGTTAATAGGTTAATGCCTTCCCACGCATAAGCGATGGCACTATAGTTGATTACCTGTGCTTGATTCATACGCCGGAACCGACGTTTTCCACTATTCATACTGCCATTGATCAGCTGTAGTCGACGAAGAGGGTCATCTAAATGCGTGCCTAAGTTTGCCAAAACAAATGAGATTTGATTGCCAGTGGTACTATTGTCGCTGCGTAATGACATCGGTACAAAAGCAATCAAGGGTTTATTCGGTAACGCATCAAGTTTGAGCAAGTAACGCCGTATGGCACCAGAGCAAACAGCAAGTATCACATCATTCATACTGACATCGAGTTTGTCAGCGATGTCATCAAAGCGCTGCATATCATAAGATTGCGCTGCAATTCGCCGTGAGGCAGAGATGCGCTGGTTTAATATACTCATGGGAGCATCAAAGGTGCCAACATAATCGTCTTTGCCATGATGTTTAAAGTTATCCAGTAGTTCGGTAAATACCGGCTTAATGGTAGATAGCTGCTCTTTTATAATACGAGTCACAGAGCGTCCAGTAGGTATCAGAGCATCTACTTGATTACGATGGCGTGCCATGAGTGACCACACTGGCAGCGTCATAGGCTCATACGGTGACTGTGAAAGCGACTTTTGGATGAGGCGCATGGCAGCGATACCATCGACCAATGAGTGATGAATCTTAAAGTATAGGGCAAAGCGTTCAGGACTATCGTCAGTCTCTGGTTGAATGCCCTCAACGACATGACATTCCCATAGTGGCATCGCCCGATCAAGTAAGCGCCCATGCTCTTTTGAGACGTACATCAGTAGCTCTCGGACGCGAGCAGGTCTTGGCAAGGCAACATGACGAAAATGATGCTCAACATCAAAATCTTCATCTTGCTTCCAAAACAACAACCGTTCGAGTACCTGATTGAACGGAAAGCTTGGTGGTACGTCAGAGGTTTGCATTTGTCTTACCAGCTGATAAACAAAATCACCCTCTGCGTTTTGAGCGTCGACCGGTAGTTCAAACAAAAACAAGCCGCCCACATGCATAGGCTGTTTACGCGACTCAAGAAGTAAAAATAACTGATCAACTGCCGTCAGTAAGCGCATGGGGTGTCCTTTAGGGTCAATGAGTAAGGTCAGTGAGCTGCGTATTATAAGTAGCCTGTCGGCACATCGATATGAACAGCGGTTAAATTAAGTATATAAACGACTGGGTATTAAAACTATTTTATTGAAAAAAGTAACCAGTTTGCGGCGAGCTGGCTTGTGCCATCTTACGCATAGGCATCCGCCCTGCCAAAAACGCTTCACGACCTGCCCAAATAGCGTGTTTCATTGCATGGGCCATCATCACTGGTCGTTGAGCATTGGCAATCGCTGAGTTCATAAGTACACCATCACAACCAAGCTCCATGGCAATAGCTGCATCAGAGGCAGTACCAACGCCAGCGTCAACCAATACTGGCACCTTAGCGTTTTCGATGATAAGGCTGAGCGTATGACGGTTGAGGAGTCCAAGACCAGAACCAATAAGGCTACCCAAAGGCATAATCGCCACACAGCCCATACTTTCTAGCTCTTGCGCGACAATGGGGTCGTCTGATGTGTATACCATCACCTCAAAGCCATCATCAATCAGTACTTTTGCCGCCTTTAAAGTTTCCATAATATTGGGGTACAAACTGTTTTCGTCACCCAATACTTCAAGCTTAACTAAGTTATGACCTCCCAGCAGTTCACGCGCAAGCTTACAAGTTCGAACTGCCGTCTCAGCATCAAAGCAACCAGCAGTATTGGGTAAAATAGTATATTTGTCAGGCGAGATGACATCTAACAAGTTCGGCTCGTTACTGTTTTGACCAATGTTGGTACGACGAATAGCGACAGTGACGATCTCGGCCGCTGAGGCTGCAATAGCGGTTCCGGTCTCAGCCATATCTTTATATTTACCAGTGCCGACCAATAGACGTGATGAAAAGGTGCGACTACCAACAGTAAAAGTATCTTGAACAATAGGGGAGTTCTCAGTGGTAGTTTGAATGGAGGCTTGAGACATATCTGAAATCCTAATAACGGGCGGACTATAAAAGATGAAAGGCATAAGCAGCACTAATACGAGCAGTCAAAGCCAGTACTAGAAATCAAAAATAGTACTAGGAGTCAATACTGATATACGCTTATCGAATCGTAAAAGGTCGTAAAAGCCTTGCTAATGATATAAAACAAAATGTTATTATAACAAACTCATAAGCGCTTACCGATAACTTTACTGAGTTTAATCATGTAAGTATAAGGCACTTATATTAGATACTGCCTACTTATTAAAAACCCTAACGCCTTTACTAAAGAGGCTAAGCACTTATGAATTTGTTTATCACCCACTTTATTTTTATCAGGTCGTTTTTATGATGCAACTGCCGTACAGTTTTGCAAAACGCCACCAGCTTTTAGTGATTTTAGCGATAGATGCTGAGCTGCCACCGACGTTGGTATTGACCAAAGCCACACCGCTTTCTGCCATCAATGAAGCTGTGCGATTTTTGCAGCAGCAAGGCGTACGCGGTGTGCCTGTTTATGACAGCATCAGCATGGACGAATTTGAAAAACGCCTGAATGCAGCTTATGCAGGCAATACGGGTGAATCCCAGCATATCGCCGCTGGTCTTGAAGACCATCCAGATTTGGACAGCTTAGCAGATAGTGTGCCTGAGACCGAAGACTTGATGGATCAGCAGGATGATGCGCCTATTATACGTCTCATCAATGCGCTATTATCAGAAGCGATACGTCTTAATGCCTCAGATATCCATATCGAGACTTTTGAGAAGCGTCTGGTTGTCCGTTTTCGGGTGGATGGTGAGCTCAAAGAAATCATTACGCCCAAACGTCAGTTGGCACCGCTTTTGGTCTCACGGATCAAAGTCATGGCCAAACTTGACATCGCAGAAAAACGCGTGCCACAAGATGGGCGTATCAGTCTACGGCTAGCAGGGCGTGAGGTCGATGTGCGGGTATCAACGTTGCCCTCAAGCTTTGGGGAACGCGTGGTCATGCGCTTGTTAGATAAGCAAGCAGGCCGCCTCAATATGACTTATCTTGGGCTTGCAGACAATGACTATACTGAGCTTAAACGCTTAATCCATCGTCCGCATGGCATTATTTTGGTGACAGGTCCTACGGGTTCAGGCAAAACGACGACCCTATATGCTGCATTGACTGATTTAAACGATCAGACCCGCAATATCTTAACGGCTGAAGATCCCATCGAATTTCAGCTTGATGGTATTGGTCAGACCCAAGTGAATAATAAAGTAGATATGACTTTTGCCACAAGTTTGCGGGCGATGTTACGACAAGATCCAGATGTGGTCATGGTTGGTGAGATTCGAGATATCGAAACTGCTGAGATTGCAGTACAAGCGTCATTGACAGGGCATTTGGTGTTATCAACACTGCATACCAATACCGCTATCGGTGCGGTGACTCGCCTGCAAGATATGGGGGTAGAGCCGTTCTTATTATCGTCTTCGCTTATTGGCGTGGTCGCGCAGCGTCTGGTGCGGACCCTTTGTACCCATTGTCATACGTGGCAAACGGCAGATAGTGAGCAAGCAAAGCTGTTCTCTGAGATTGGTATTGAAACTGTTTCTAGAGCCTCGGTGACGACAGCGCTTAAGCTACCAAATCCCGTTGGCTGTGATAAGTGCAATCAGTCTGGCTTTAAAGGGCGTACAGCAATATATGAAGTCGTACCAATTGATGATACGTTAAGACGTATGATTCATAGTAATACTGCGGAGTATGAGCTTGAGTCTTATGCTCGTCAAAAGACCCCATCGATTCGTGCCGATGGTTTGCATAAAGTGATAGCGGGACAGACGACATTAGAAGAAGTACTACGCGTCACCAAAGAAAGCGCCCTAACTGAGGACGCTATCATTGTATAATTGGAGCTATTATTTTGCTGCCATACATTCAACTTCAACGCTAGCACCTGCGGCCAAGTCTTTGACACCAAATGCTGAGCGTACAGGGTAGGGTTTGGCGAGTTTGGCTTTATAGACTTCATTAAACGCATTAAAGTCGTTCATATCAGTCAGCATCGCCATACATTTGATGATGTCAGACTTTTGGTAGCCATATTGCAGCAATACGTCGTTGATATTGTCTAACGTTTGCGCGGCTTCGGCTTTAATACCGCCTTCTACCAGTTTGCCGTCTTTAAACCCAATTTGTCCTGACATATATAAAGTGTCACCAACTCGAACAGCACTAGAAAACGGATAGTCACCGCCATCACCTAAAAAGACAGGCTTAGATTTGGTCATAGTAGTTGCGTTGGTAGTTGCTGCCGGAGCAGCATTTGCACTAATAGCCAGTCCCAGTGAGCAAGCACCCACAAAAAATGCCTTAGATAGGCGACTGATAAATTGATTGGTAAGTTTAGACATTATTGACTCCTTGTTGTTGATTATTTACGTTATCGTCTACTGGTTATTTATTATCGGTGGAAGATAGGTTTTCAGTTTCAGTTTCAGTTTCAGTTTCAGTCTTGTTGTCGTTGTCAGTGTCAGTTGCTTTATCAAAAGGTTTGCCTTGACGACGGGCTTCTAATTCAGCCTTAGGTATCCATGCCCATGTCATCTCAACGGTAATGGGATCACGCACGCTGTCAGACTCACGATCGTTGATGATGCATGGAATAACCATCTCGCCTTTGGGGGTATCTAAAATGTCTGAGCGCTGTTCATCACTTAAGGTAGCGACCGCTGCTACTTGCCCTTTTTTGAGCGGACGGTAAAAATTGACAGAATAAGATTTTATCAACAGCACACGATCAGAAGGTAGGTTTAACCCTAAGATAAAGCCTGTGGCGGTCTCAGCAAGTAGTGTAACAGCGACCGCATGAATAGAGCCAATATGGTTTTGTACAGGTTTATTATTGTTTAAGCTGACTACCACTTGATTGGGTTCTACGGTTTCGTAATAGACACCCGTGGTCCCCACATAAGGCACGACTTTACCAAAGGCTTTGGATAAAATAGTTGAGCGTGCAGCAGTAGGTAGATATTTGGTAATGGATAGCAGCTTGGTAAATTGATTGTTTACTGGCTTAAGCGAGCTAGGGTTCGACGGGGTATTTGCTTGAGGGGTTAGCGCATCAGATATTTTTTCAGGTAACTTAGCTGGTATCTTCGTCGATAATTTACTGGGTAGCTTATTTAATAATCCTGACATACAACGTTCCTCAAATTAATCTGGTTGGGCATTTTTAGATAACGAATAAAGCAATACATCTGATTACTACTTGCATCTGATTAATATTAGTACCATAAATGACCCTGCACACAAAATAGTAGTAACGTAACTATCGAAAAGTTGCAAACCTTATGTCTATTGTTTTTATCAATCGTTTTTAATATTGAGTGAAGTTATGAATGACAGACCCATTAGCGAGCCTACCAATATTATTTATACGGGTGTCGCAGGCACAGGTAAGACTTATCGATTGTTACAAACTGCCAAACAGTATACCCATTATTTGCCCATCACGGATGGCAATGAGCTGTTGTTACAGTTGCTTTTTGAGCTTAGCTGGCGCGATGTGGTGTGCCTGATATTTTTAGACTTTAAGGTTCAAAAAAAAGAGCTGGTAAAAGTGCCTGAAATCGTCAATCACGAGTTTTTTATCGCTAAGGCGGCGCAAAATGCACGTGAGAAAAACCTGAGCAATACAGCATGGTCAGTGCTGCAAATGCACAGTTCGGCCAGCTCAAAAACAGTGACCTATAAGAACCGCGCAAGCCAAGCTTACTTTGATAAAGACGAAAGCGGAGCGTGGCATCTACTGCCAGAGAGTATGATGTTATTGACTCAGTTGTCGCAGCAGCTTGACGAGTTCCGACAGGCGCAACAAGACAATCAGCCTGTACAAAAGCAGTACTATAGTATGGTCAGCTTTCATCAAGCCTATGGCTATGAAGAGTTTGTCGAAGGCATTCGCCCGGTGATGGGCGGTGATGAATCAAGGGGGCAGGGTACTCAAATCAACCGCCAAGCAGGTGAGCAAGGGATTAGCAATCAGATGCGCTATGATATCCAAGATGGGGCTTTTTTAAAGCTTTGTAAGCGCGCTGCCAATGATCCGGAACATCGTTATGCCATGCTCATTGATGAGATTAACCGTGCCAATGTCTCCCGAGTATTTGGTGAGCTACTTAGTCTGATTGAGCCTGATAAACGTAGCGGGCAACCAAATGCCATGCAAGTGAATTTGGCTTATTCTGGGCGAGCCTTTAGCGTGCCTGCCAATGTCGATATCTATGCAACAATGAATACGCAAGATCACTCATTAGCGCCGCTTGATATGGCACTGCGTCGACGCTTTCGCTTTATCGACTGTCCTCCGCAGCCCAAATTGCTGCCAATTATTCGCGTTTTAGATCATACAGACGCGCATCAAAGCTCAAATAAGCATAAGTCATCACAAGAGGTAGATTTGGCCAAACTGTTAACAGGGCTGAATCAGCGTATCATGCAAACCTTGGGGCAAGAGGCGCAGCTTGGTCATGCCTTTTTATACTCGGTAAAGAGTTTGACACAGCTACAAACAGTATTGGTAGAGCAAATTATTCCACAATTGGCGCAAGCTGTTGGTGGGCAAGTGGCTTTATTACAGTATCTATTTAATGATGAGCAGCAGGCAGTGACCTCGCAGTTTATTCATGACAGTCAACGCAGTCTGTCGCAATCGTTAAGTAAAGACCATCAACACCCTATGTTCGCTGATCAAAGTGCGTTTGGAGGTTCGATGATGGCATCTACTAGCTATACTATCAATCCAGAGCTTGTGAGGCAGACTGGCGAGTTTGTCAAACCTTATGTTTATCAACGTTTGTATTAATTTTAATGAAACATATACCAATAAACAGTCATTATTATAGCGCTGGATGCTCATTTCCTGACTCAAATACAGTGGGTCATGCGACTATGAGCGTGTTTGAACACCAGCGCTTGGTAGCAGAGGACTTTATTGACGTCGATGATTTTGCTTGGCTGCTTGCGCAAGAATTTGCGGTATTTAGCATTAAGCGCCAACGTGGACAGTGGCAGCTCAAGGTGGGTCACTATATCGGTATTGTTTTGCTGCCAAGTGGCATTACGCTTGAGATACTGCCTAAAGCAGCGGCAGTCATGCAAAAAAACAGCCTTAACCAAAGCGATGAAATCATACGGACGCGTCAATGGGTACAGATGATGCTGGCCGATTTGATGGTATTATCTAGTAGACATCATAAGCTGCCGCACACCAAAACCTTAGGCCAGCTTAGTCAATATCTTACGCCATTACCGACACAAACGCCGCCGCTATCACAATGGCTCATCAGCCAGTTTTTGCAGCTATTGTCCAGCTATCAGCCAACCAAGCAGTATCAAACCCAAAGCCACAACCAGTCGATGCTACAAGGTAAGCTACTGATTAAAGAGCAGCTAAAGCATAATAGTCATCAGCCTCATAAGTTTGTTTGTGAAGTAGACCAGTTAAGCGTCGATATGCTGGCCAATCGTCTGATAAAAAGTGCGTTGGTTTTTCTTGAGCAGCTAGCAGGCACGTCTCAAGGCTATCACCCACACTCTATGTCGTTGTCCGCAGCGTTATTGTCTAAGCTGGTGTACTGGCGACAGATTACTGAGTTTAGCCACTACGAGCAACAAAGACTAAGCTCTCTTTATCAAAGGGCAAAGCAGCAGCTAACCACACAGCCACTGTCTCGGTTGCAGCGGCAGTCTGTACATAAGCTATTAGATTTGGCGTATTGGCTACTTCAAATGCAGTACTCAACTATGCCTACAGGTAATGGTGTTGGCCATAAAGGTGGGCAGATACGCCTATGTTTGCTGATTAATATGAACCAAGCTTTTGAGCAGTGGGCAAGTTTGCGTCTTACGCAGCTGTTTGAGCAGTCCACCAGTATCAACCAGCCTATTTACCAAACATTTACTCAGCAAAAAGATGTATGGCTTCGAGATGCTACAGGGCAGACATGTCTGTCTATACAGCCAGATTTATTGATTTATAATACAGCTACCGAAGCAAATAGCCAAAAACAGCACATCAGTAAGGCGGATGCTAACACCACTCACTGTAGTCACGTCATTGATATCAAATGGAAGACACTGACTCATGCGCGTGATATTAGCGCTACTGATGCGTATCAGCTGATCAGTTATGCTCAAGCTTACCAAGCTAAGCAAGTTTGGCTGGTCTATCCGGTCATGGATGACACCGCTCAACCAGTCGCACTTCAGCAGTCTATTGACTCTATAGAGTCGAACCCCGCGACACTATGGCTCATGCCTTTTAATGTTACGACTGGAACGCTTAATAAAACTACTTTAATCGCCTAAAAAATTTAGGCGATTAAAAGCAAATATTATGCAGATATCTGTGCAAACAATTCGTTGATAAAGTACTTAGTCAAAATTGATGAAAATAATTAAAAATAGGTGTTGACACTACCGACTATAAGTCTTAATATATGCACCTCGATAGCGAGGAACATTAACAAGTTAGCGGTACTGCCGATAACGAGTTAAGTGACAAAACTAGCGAGATAATAGAGAATATCGGAGTGTGGCGCAGTTTGGTAGCGCATCTGGTTTGGGACCAGAGGGTCGTAGGTTCGAATCCTATCACTCCGACCATCTATTTTAAGAGCCTTACAGGCTTTTTTTTATGTATAATAGTTTTGTTCGTAGCATTACGAATTATACTTAATACGTAAAAGCCCTTAAGAGCGCCTGTAGCTCAGTTGGATAGAGCACCTGCCTTCTAAGTAGGTGGTCGCAGGTTCGAGCCCTGCCAGGCGCGCCATTTAGCCTGCAAATCTTGCCTTCCTTGGCAATAGTTATGGCGGTTGTAGCTCAGTTGGTAGAGCCCCGGGTTGTGATCTCGGTTGTCGTGGGTTCGAGTCCCATCAGTCGCCCCAATTTTTATTTGATATATCTGCTTTTACATACATAAATTGCCCTCGTTGGCATTTTTTTTCGTCTGCGTTTTTCTTTCCTATCTTTTTATTCATTTTATAGCTATTTTTTGTAAGCTTGATAATTTCATTTGGCTTAGTACCTATCTTTTATCTGGTTTCTAAAAAAATGCCCATACTGTCTTCTACGCATTTATTGTTAATTTTAGCGAAATAACCCCCATTATTAAGCAGTATCCTAAATCTACACTTAAGAAACAGTATCTTTCTGATTAATACTATGTATATTAATAGTCTATACAAAGAATATTGTCTCGCTGCTATCAATATAAAATGTGTGTAGCGTGCGTATAACTTTAATAGCAGTCCACAGTAAACGATTTTTCTTGTGTATTGTCTCTTAGGTAGTTTATTTTGCAGAGTTCGGCGTAGCTGCCGTAAGTTGCCATACATTATTGAGGAAATTGTTAATGGACGCACTTAGTATGTTATTACAGAACGTGCATTTGTTTGAGACAAATTACTACCGTCTAAATGGTAGAGGTAATTGGTCATATTCAATTGATAGAAAAGATACGATTTTGTTTTATTTAGTGTTATCGGGTAGTTTTTGTATCGATGTCGGCAGTGAGATACGAGAGGCAAAGACTGGCGATACAATTATGATCTCAAACTCCTATAAACATGTCAGCTATGCACTTAATCATCATGGTGATAATGCCAAACCTCTAGATGAGATGCTCAATGAATCTGAAAGCCATGTTATAGATCTCAATGGAGAAGGTGAGATCAATGCATGTTTGATTTTGATTGAATGTAAATATGAAAAAGAGATGACGCAACCATTATTGTCAGTTCTGCCAACGATATTGCCTGAGCTTGCCGAGATGTCTGATGGTCGATTTGGCGTTATTGATGTCGAGGTCAAGCTGTTGACCTTGGAGTCTGAGCATGAGCGTATGGGTAAGACGGCAGTCATCAACCATTGGGCCAGTATTATGATGATTGAGTGTCTGCGCACCTATATAGAGAGCTTGCCTGAGGCGACAGACAATTGGCTTAAAGCGCTAAAAGACCCATTTTTATCCAAAGCCTTGGTAGCGATGCATTATGCACCAGATCGAAACTGGACGATTCATAAGCTTGCTGAGGTAGCAGGAATGTCGCGCTCAAGCTTTGCTCAGCGGTTTAAAGATGTGGTTGGAATGCCGCCTTTGACATATTTAATTGATTACCGTTTGCGCTTGGCAGCACGTTATCTACGTTTGCAGCAAAACAGCATCAGCCGTATTAGTGAGCTAGTAGGGTATGCGTCAGACTCCACCTTTAGTCAAGCCTTTAAGCGCGTTTATGGTGTATCACCAAAAGCTTATCGTCAGCAGTATCAACGTAAACTGACAGCGTAAGTATTTTATAAGTTCCCATCTTTAAAAATTCAGATAAAGAGCGGCCATAACACTGACAACCAAAGTGCGTTCAGGTACTATATAATAGTCAGTAGTCCAAACGCAGTCACTACGATATCTGGCTATTTGTTATCTTTAGTTATGGCATTTAAATATATAGCTTAGATATACGCTTATGATACTGAAGGCCACATTTATTTTTTGCTGGTGATGGTACATTATGACCCAACCGACTTTTAACAATACCCTACAATCTACTACGATAAATAGCGATAGTAGTGCCTCCATCTTTGATGATAGAAGTAGCCATGAGACATTATCATCGCTACAAGAATCGGCAGTGAGAGATAAAGCGGCGCTGCTTGCTCTTTTTACCACGTCATCTTCTTTGTCATCTGCTGTTCACGCAACTGACACCTCAGAGTCTAGTGTGGCTGAGCTGCGTTTAACACTTTATCGCCTGCAGCATGAGCGTACTCGCTTGCTATATTTGGCTTCTGCAAATGTACGTCCAACCTATCTGGTACAGACGTTAAAGAGTCAGTTTGCAGAGTATCAGCAGTATAAGCTTGCGCAGCAGCTTGATAAGCGTGGCCTGCTCGATGTCAATCCACTTGAGCGCTTATGGCAGCAGTTGCATGTGGTCGATGATATTATCGCTGACATCGTACGCCATATGCCAGCTCAGCAGCCAGCAGGGTGGCAGCTGACGGCGCAAGATGGTCATAATCCACTAAGACTTGCAACTGTGGGTCAGCTAAAACACCCCAAACCTATTGAGGATCAAGCCAGTCTAAATAGCTATGTGCTTGGTCACTTTGGGGTGAGTAGTTTTACGTATGATCGTGGATATTATATTGGTCATGTGGTTGGTTATTTATTCAGCTGTTATTTTTGTGCGCACCTGTCTATTAGCTACGGCGTCACAGCACTTGGTGAGCAAGTGGTTGAAGGGTATGACTATGCTAGTCTTGAGACGCCTTATATGGTGCGTTTGTTGCAAGGCTTAGACAGCTATTGTAAAAAGCGTATTTACCAGTTGGCAGTCATTTGCGCGCGTCTTAGCGTCTATGCGTCTGATAAACGTATCGAAAAAATGCTTATCGCCGAAGTTAATGATTTTGATAAAAAGCTACAGCAGCAGCATTTAGATGTATTGTTATTACAAGGAATGATGCCCGAGAGTAATGATTCTACGCCACTTTTTTAAAGACATGACTCACCACTTCTTTTCTCATCTATTGCCTTAGGATACTCGCTGTTATGCCTGCTTATCATTATAAAGCGCTTGATGACCAAGGCG
This sequence comes from Psychrobacter sp. 1Y4, assembly GCF_051847555.1. Lineage (NCBI taxonomy): Bacteria > Pseudomonadati > Pseudomonadota > Gammaproteobacteria > Moraxellales > Moraxellaceae > Psychrobacter > Psychrobacter sp. 1Y4. The sequence continues at coordinate 102,673 of NZ_JBPYDE010000001.1, forward strand.
ATGTCCAAAAAGGGTTACTAGAAGGTGACTCGGCGCGGCAAGTACGCCAGCAGATCCGTGACAAACAATGGACGCCAGTAGAGGTCAATGCTGTCAATGACAAGCAAGGTCGACAGCGCAGTCGTTATAAAAAGCCATCTGCATATGAGCTGGCGCTATTAACTCGCCAGCTCTCTGTCCTGCTAGCAGCTGGTATTCCACTCGAAGAAACCCTAGCAGCTGTCGCCAAGCAATCGCCCAAAACTCATATCAAGTCTCTTATGCTGGCAGTGCGCTCACACGTCCTAGAGGGCTTAAGCTTTGCCCGTGCATTACAGCAAGCTGCGAGTTTTCCGCCTTTATATATTGCCACTATCGCGGCTGGTGAAAAGTCAGGTCATCTTGATCTGATTCTTAATCAATTGGCCGACTATACTGAAAACCGCTTTGCCTTACAAAAAAAAATCCAAGGTGCGATGGTATATCCTATTGTGCTAATGGTCATGGCAGTCGGTGTCATTATGGGGTTGATGAGCTTTGTGGTACCTAAGATTGTCAAAGTGTTTGAGCAGTCTGAGCAGGCACTGCCATTAATTACGCAGGTGGTGCTAGCGATGTCCAATGCCATCACCCAGTGGTGGTGGCTGATGCTATTAATATTCATAAGTAGCGCTTTTTTGTTTTACCGGTTTGCGCAAACGCAAGCAGGCAAGCTTGCTATTGATAGCATCGTCCTTCGGTTGCCAATATTGGCACGGCTCTCTAAAAGTCTCAATGCTGCCCGCTTTGCCAGTACACTTGCGATATTGGTACGTTCAGGTGTGCCATTAATTGAAGCTTTACATATTGGCGCCGCCGTCACCACCAATCTACATATTAAACAAACCATCGTTACTGCTGCAGATCGAGTAACAGAAGGTGCCAGCTTATCAAGCCAACTCGAAAAAACGTCTTATTTCCCACCGATGATGGTACAGATGATAAAAAGTGGGGAAAACTCGGGTGAGCTTGACAATATGCTCAGCCGAGCAGCCAGTATGCAAGAGGCAGAAGCGACCAACTTTATTAGTACTTTGCTGTCGTTATTAGAGCCGTTGATGCTAGTACTGATGGGCGTCGTCGTGATGATTATTGTGATGGCAGTTATGCTGCCGATTGTGAATATGAACGACTTGGCAGGTTAGTTCGGGCGGTTTACTATTTGACCGTATCACTTTAACCTTACAGCAGGTTTCTTAAGTTTTGCTTACTGTTGTATATTAATCAATGATAGGCAAATACACTGTCGTTCATTGATTATTTGGGCTATAGTGACCTTTATAAACAGTGACGTTTATACATATATAGAGGTTTATGTACCTATAAGTAGGGACAGCGATAATCCAAAACTTAAAATCAAAATTTAAAATCAAAGTGCGCTAGTAGATAAATATACAATCATAGTCTATAGTGATAATCGTCTTGATATTTGTGTATAACGGTAATGATAAAAGCGATGATTATGAGTGATAAAACCCCAACCAAAGCAGCAAAGCAGCACCCTATGAAAAGTATACAATCTCATGCAGATATAAATAACGTACACGTCATCAATAAACGGACGGCAGTGAACGTTAGCCAGTCAGGCTTTACGCTGATTGAAATTATGGTTGTCATTGTCATTTTGGCTATTTTGGCAGGATTGGTCGTGCCAAAAGTCGTGGGCCAGAGCGACAAAGCGCGGGTTAAAACGACAGAAACGGCCTTATCGACCGTATCTAATACGCTTGATATGTATAAGGTAGATAACTCACGCTACCCAACGACAGCGCAGGGTTTGGAAGCGCTGAGCACACCGCCTGCGGACGCGAAGAATTATCCTGAAGGGGGTTATATCAAAGGTGGCTATCCAACTGATGGTTGGGAAAATGAGCTGCAGTATGTCTCTCCAGGTAGTGAAGGTCGCCCTTATGATTTATTTTCGTTGGGTGCAGATGGTCAACAAGGCGGCGAAGGTCAAGACGCTGACATCTATGCAAAACTATAAATAGAGACATTAGCGTACTCAGTAATAACGGCCAGAAACGGATAACTGGATCGTAACTATTATCAACCAATAAGACATTATTGGTTGATATTTTTTATTAATACGAAAGTTAGCGCCGTTCTTATATAAGTTGTCATACTAAAGTTTTTAACATTACAGTCTTTTCGTTTGATACCAATACCATCGCCAGAATAGTTAGATTTTAGCCCTCGTTTATTGAAAGCAGCAATTAAAGGTAATTATTCATGCCAATCAAAACACCAATAATAAAATCAGTCGCAGTATCCAAACGCACTTCTAAAAAGTCTAATGCGCTTACACTTGCTATCATGAGCACCTCAATGATGATGGGTTCTTCAATGCTTGCTATGACTGCTCAGGCAGCAAGTTTAGGTGAGTTGTTTGGTAATAATAGTGCTACAAAGTCGAAGTTTTTACCAGTGGATAAAGCTTTCCAAGTTGATAGCATTACCAATGCAACATCCAAAGGCACGCGTTTATCCATCACCTTTGATATCACGCCAGGTCACTACGTCTACAAAAACCAGCTTACTTTAAATTTCCCGAAAGGGGTGAGCGCAACGCCGTTTGCGTTTAACCAATCACCAGTCTCAATCGATGATCCAACTTTTGGCAAGGTTCCAGTATTTACTCAAAAGCATATGATAGCGACGACGACACTTACGACCAATAATGGCAAAGGGGCAAAGAATGCACCGCTCGTGATCGGTTGGCAAGGCTGCGCCAAAGCTGGATTATGCTACCCGCCAGAGAAAATCAGAACCACGGTTGATATCGCAGCACAACGTAAGTAAATATCGACCGAGTCGATGTCAGTATTAGTAATCAATAGGCAGTCCTTTATGTCCATTAAGACACCAGAAAAACCTCCATCCTCCTATAAAAATCGTTCTTCCAAAAAGTCTTATCTGTTAGCGTTTGCTTTAAGCAGTAGCTCATTGCTGACAGGACTACTACCTACTGGATTGGTCGCTACTGGACTGACCGCCACATCTATGACAGCTCAAGCTGTTAGCTTGGGTGATTTGTTTGGTAATAATAAAAGCTCAGCGAAGCCAAAGTTTTTACCCGTCGATCAAGCGTTTCAGGTGGGTAGTGTCAGTAAGCCTGTCGCGACAGGGACGCAGTTATCGATCAACTTCGACATCACGCCTGAGCACTATGTCTATAAAGATAAAATAAAGCTTACCTTGCCTGCTGGTATAACTGCGACGCCATTTACTTTTAATCAGACGGCTGTTTCTATTGATGATCCCACCTTTGGTCGTGTGCCCGTATTTGATCAAGCCAATATGGTTGCTACCACGACGTTAAATAGTACAAATGGCAAAAGCGTGGACGATGCTGCAGTAGTTATTGGCTGGCAAGGGTGCGCCAAAGCGGGACTGTGTTACCCGCCTGAAAAGATAAATACTACTGTCAATATCGCTGCGACTACCCCGCAGACTGCAGCGAGTGGCAATAGTACGTCTTCTCAAGATCAGACGACAGACTCTACCGTCAAAGCTGCTATGAGTGCTGCCACGACAGCAGACACAGCGACTGCAACTGATATAAAAAATGCTACGCCTACAGCACAGCAAGTAGAGACAGATGATGAGGTGATTGACTATGCCTTACTAGATGACAGTTCTTTAGATGACGAGCTTACAACCAATACGATTTCTGGAGCAGATACCAATGTCATCGGTGGCGGTACGGTTGATAGCAATACGACCAATAACAACACGGCCAGCAATGCCAGCAGCTCTACTGTCAACGAGGATAGTTTAGTCGATACTGATCCGTTTGGTCTTGCTTCGCATCCATGGTTGGCATTAGGTTTATTATTTTTAGCAGGTTTAGGCTTAGCACTAACCCCCTGTGTGCTACCGATGCTGCCTATCGTCGCCAATATCGTGGCACGTGAGAAAAACCCAACAGTAAAAAGAGGCGTAATATTGACCACCAGTTATGCCATTGGGGTTGCTACTGCCTATGGTATTTTGGGTGCAGTCATCGCGGTGTTTGGCGAGTCATTAGGCATTATTGGCTGGCTACAAAACCCAATTATCTTGATTAGCTTTGCTATTATTTTTGTCTTATTAGCGCTATATATGCTGGGAGTGTTTACTATTCGTCTGCCACGAGCCATTAGTAGTAAGATGCAAGGCTTGAGTCAAGCGGGTGACAGTAAGCTTGGTAGTACGGGAGGTAGCCTCATTGCTGGGTTTTTATCAGCATTGGTCGTATCGCCTTGTGTGTCCGCGCCACTATTTGGCGCCTTGCTTGCAGTGTCGACTATTGGTAGTCCGTTACTTGGTTTTGCCGCCTTATTTATGCTTGGTTTTGGTTTGTCAGCACCGCTGATTTTGATTGGTGCCACTCAAGGCAAAATCATACCAAAGGCTGGCGAGTGGATGAACTGGGTCAAACAAGGCTTTGCTTTATTATTATTTGCAGTAGCGCTGTTATTAATTGAGCGCGTATTTGTATCGCCTATAATGCTGTTAGTATGGGCATTATGGTTTATGGTAGTGGCGACATGGGCATGGAGCTGGCTGGGTCGTGGCCGAATGTTTACCCAAGCACTTGGTCTAGTGACTGGTATTTGGGCCGCTTGCTTGATAATTGGGGCAGCACTTGGCAACGATGATAGTCTCCATCCGTTAGCGTCACTGAGCGCTGCACCGACGATGCTACAGTCGAATAGTGGTCAAGCGGTTGGTAGTAGTAATGCAAACGATGAGCACATTACGACACTTGCGCAATTAGATACAATCATTGTCGAAAATCCCAAAGTCATCGTGGATGTGACGGCTGATTGGTGTGTCGAATGTCGTATTATGGATAAAAACTTGTTTCATAATCGCCCAGCGCAGATGCAAGACTGGCAGCTGATCAGGCTTGATATCACTGAAACTACTCCAGACTCAAAGGCAATTTTGGCGCGCTACCAACTATTTGGTCCGCCAGCATTGTTGTATTACAAAGATGGACAATTGATAAATCAGCAAGTTGGTGAGATTGGACGCTCAAAGTTTGAAGAGACTTTAACTGCACTCAACAAATAATGCAGCATTAATAAAAGTCCACACGATAAAAGAGCCAGTATACTGTTATGACACAGTGACTGGCTCTTTTTACTTGCCAAGCGTACGCTTAAAGATTTGTTAGAGACAAATTCTTGTTATTTAACATTGTACTAAAGACAAATAACTCTAGTATAATGCGGTTATATTTATTACACTAAAGCAACAATAGTTAAGTTGTACTAATAAAATACCGTAGTTGCTTTTTACCGATCAAGTTTGATTTTAGTCATCGTAGATAATTTATTGACCATCGTGTCAATTAACACAAGGGACACTTATGTTTGTTCATACAGCTTTGCAGCGTCAGATGATGGGCCTTGCTTTTGTTTCTCAAGCTACTAAGCACACAGTAACCAAAACCCATTTGAGCATAGCAGTTGGCGTGGCACTGAGTTGTTTTACCATGCAAGTGCATGCGGTAGATAACAATCAGATAAATGATGAATTAGCTATAGACGTGCAGGAAGCTACTGTTGAGCAGTTAGAGACACCAAACGTTGATAATCAAAAACTGTCTAACGATGCTTTTGTCGCACAGCAAGCACAATTGTTTTTTGAATGTACGCAAGTACGTACGGCCGCTGCACGACTGGCCTGTTTTGACAAAGTTGCAGAGCAAGGCGAGACGCCAAGCTATACCACGACTAAGCAACCATTAGATTTGGCAAGCACCATTAAAAGTACCATTTCGGGTGAGCCGCAGGTGGTACTTGCAGAAGATATGACTAAGATGCAGGGTGATACTGTAGCAGCTGCGGATACGGTACTCATTGCCAATCAGTTGTCTTCCAATAATGGAACAAATAAGGCCGCGATAGACAAGACACAAACCGAGATATTAGATGATGTCGGCGTGACTCAAAGCGATATCGAAAAATACACACCGCTGAGTCTGGCCTATGATTTGGACCAAAACAGTGAGCGCGGGACTTGGTCAGCGCGTCCACACCGTCCTATGTATTTATTGCCATTATTTTTAAATGCCAAGCCCAACCGTAGTCCAAGCACGCCGACTCGAGATGAGGAGGTTTTTAGTCCCAATGAGCTAAGAGTACCTGAGCTAAAACTGCAAGTATCTATTAAGACTAAGGTCGCAGAGGACTTATTCGATACCAATGCCGATATGTGGTTTGGCTATACGCAGCAGTCGCATTGGCAGGTCTACAATGAAGACAACTCTCGTCCGTTTCGAGCAACTGACTATGAGCCAGAGGTATTTGTAACTCAGCCTGTCACAGCAAACTTACCTTTTGGCGGACGCTTGCGTATGTTAGGGGCGGGAGCTTCGCATCACTCAAACGGTCAGTCTGACAATTTGTCTCGTTCATGGAACCGTGCCTATCTTATGGCTGGTGCTGAATGGGGTAAGTTTGCGATTGTACCAAGACTGTGGACGCGAGTCAGTACCGAGAGTGGCGACACGGATGATAACCCAGATATCGAAGATTTCTTGGGTTATGGTGATATGAAGTTCTTATATGACTTGCCAAACAAACACAGTGTCAGCGGTACTTTGCGTTATAACCCAAAGACAGAAAAAGGCGCAGCGCAAGTCGATTATATCTATCCATTGTCCAACAACGTCAATGGTTATGTTCAGCTGTTCCATGGTTATGGTGAGTCCATCATCGACTACAACCATAAAAATACCGCTATCGGTGTTGGGATAATGCTCAATGACTGGAGAGGGCTATAATTCGCTAAATATTATAGATAAGTGTCCTCGTTATTTATGCAGCGCTTAGCACCATATCAAAGCGGCCTATGGCTGGCAGAGTATATAAATTTACGCTGTCAGCTATGTCATGTCTATCGTAGTACAGCTTCCATACCCAGCAGCGCAGCCCCATCGCTTCACAATCATATACGGCGTTATTTATATAAAGGCATTTTATGTGCACGCTGTCATGATTATATCGCGTGGCTCCCCAAGGTATTTACTGTAGATATTGCCGCAGGTGCTTCTCTTACTATCCAAGCTGCTACTTATTACGACTATCCAATTCGCCAAGCCATTCGAGCTTTTAAACATTCAGAGGACATGACCAAACTGCCTTTATTGGTACATGTATTGCGTCAGCTCCCAAGACCAGCCGGCTGCCATAGCCAAAATAGTGTCATCTTACCCATGCCTACCACCGCCAATCGCCTAGTTGAGCGCGGCTTTGATCCGGTGACTATTCTTTCTGCATATTTATCCAAGCATTGGAATATACCTATCTGGCAAGGTGTCCAGCGCATTGATCATACTGTTAGTCAACAAGGCCTAACGCGTGCAGAACGCCTAACGAACCTAAACGATGCTTTTACGTTGACGACATTGCCGCCTGTCAAACGTATATTGCTATTTGATGATGTGGCGACCACAGGAGCAAGTCTACAAGCACTGGCTCGAACACTGTCTGCCAAGTCATCTTCTTATAGTCAGACCCATCCTATAAATCAAAGTACATTCCACGATAAAAACATGCCTGTCTCTGATATTTACCATATATCAGCCTATGCACTTGCGCACGGCAGTCACGACACCTAGACAAATAATGTTAATAAATAATATTTAAAGATATTTTTATGTATTATTAATGATACAGAAATGTATCTATGCTACATTGTCCATTCTTATGTCGACTCTTATAACTATTTCATTGATAAATTCATTTATCACGTGGGTTGTCTGCTCTAAAGCATTACCTGCTGATACCATCACACTGGAATGAATATTGCAACAGTATTTAAGAATAAACAAAAAACTAGCTAAGTAGTGTCTATTCTTTATATAAATAAACTGGTCGTTGTCATTATGTATGATTGTTATTAATAGGATATTGATGTGGATGCATCTTTGTACAGCTCATCTTACCAACGACCAGCAACCAGCGCAGGGTTTACCCTGATTGAGCTAATGATAACGATAGCTGTACTGGCGATCATTGTAAGCATTGCCGCGCCCAATATCAGCAACCAGTTAGCCAATCAGCGAGTAAAGTCAACTGTCTCAACCATAGAGAGTGCGCTTAAAGAAGCGAAAGCTGAAAGTATCATACGCCGGCAAAACATCACAGTGGTATACGACAGTAGCACGCCCAAGACCATCACCTTACAGGACGACAGTAGTACCGTTTTGTCTACCTATAATATCGCCTCTCAAAGCACAATCAATCAAGAGATTACTCCTACTACGGTCACTGAAGTTACCTTTCAGCCTAATAAAGTCATGGCTGGTGGCGCCAGCGTTAGCTATACCGTTTGCGATGATGCTTCTACTAGTGAGACTCCTAGGCAAGTCAGCCTTAACAGTATCGCTAATATCAATATTACGGCCGTTGGGAGCTGCTAATGAAGACACAAACGACTCAGGCAGGTGTGGGCTTAATCGAGGTTATGGTAGCGCTGCTGCTACTCACAGTGGCGGTATTGGGTTTTAGTGCTATGCAAATGAGCGCTATAAAAGCGACTGATGAGAGCCTGATGCGTACTCGCTCTATATCTACTATGAAGTCTTTGTCAGAGAGTATGCGCATACTACCAAATACTGGTCCAATCTATAGAGAGCAGGTAAATAGCGTTTATAAAAGCAGTAAAAAAGTAAATAGCGATTACGACATAAGCGCCTACTGTAAAGATGTCAAAACTTATAGTACTGCAGCTCCTGATTGTAATACGGACGACTGTAGTATCGATGAGATGGTCAACCATAATGTTGGCATCATTCTCGTCGCTGCTTGTGAAAAAGAAATCGCGCTGAATATGGAGGTCTGTACAGATACCAATGATATGAATGAGCGCCAATGTATCATTGCAGCGTGGAGTCAGACTAAACCGACTATGAATGACGAAAAGTATTCTTGTACGGATGCCAACGGCACTTATAAGCCTAGCGCCTCATGTTTTATTATGGAGGCTTATTGATGTCTACTATACATCGTCATCTATCCAAACAGCCTACCAATACGCTACCGCCAACTCAGCAAGGTTTTACCTTGGTGGAGCTGATGATCTCTTTAGTATTGGGTTTATTGATATCAGCAGCGGTAATGCAAGTCTATATTGCCAATGTTAGATCGGTCACTCTACAAGAAGCAGGCTCAAGCATTATTGACTCAAGCGTCTTTGGTATCCCTGTGCTAGAAGAGCATATACGACTGGCTAACTTGGGACTGGCAGACACTATCAATGATACCAATGCTGGGGCAGGGGTGGTGTTGACCCAAGCTGGCAACCTAAAAAACATAAAGTTGGATGGTGATAAAGAAATACCTCTGACATTACTAACCAATACTGGCGATGTAACAACGAAAGGCTCAGGCAATCAATGGTCAGCGATGACTGCGACAGACACACCAAGCGGACAGCTAACGATACAGTTTAGAGCGCCGCAGAATATGTTTGACTGTGAAGGTAGGGCAGCTTTGGGTCCAAGAGAAGTTAATATTAATAAAGTCAAAAAAGTCATTGATGGCCAAATCATTATAGAGCGCTATTATTTAAATGCTCAAGATGCCTCCAAACCCAATCAACTCTCTTTATATTGTGACGCTGGCAAATACATTACCGAAGATATGGATGACTATAAAGAGCAAGGTAGAGCAGACAAGCCTGCTACTGTATTGACCGCCAAAAACCGGATAAAAGACTTCGGCGATAAAGGCGTCGTCGTTATTCAAAATATGGATTACTTCGATATCTTGCTCGGCACCAAAGAGGCTGATGACATACGCTATTACACGGTCAAACAATACACTGATCTGACAGACAAACCAGATGTTATATCAGTAAAAGTGGGCGGCATCATACGCTCCAACAACGTCGTCCAAACCTCAGAGCTATCTAATAATTTTACCGTTTTGGGTAATGATGTCGCTCTAAAAACGGATGCAACCGATGTAGAAAAAAAATACTTACGCTTTATTTTTCAAAATGAAATTGCGCTGCGAAACGCAAGACAGAAACCCTCAATATAAGGCGAAATACTATGAAAAAGCATTTGTCTATGCCTACTCATCAGCAAGGTGTCGCCTTGATTGTGGTTTTATTATTTTTAGTTCTTATTACGCTAGCAGGCGTTATAGCAGTAAGAAGCAGTACGACAGACTTAAAACTTGCAACGAGTGATCAAGCAGATGCACTGCTACTGAACACAGCAGACAATAATAATAAAAGTATCGAGCAGCTTATCAATGTAGACACAACTGATGCCGACGCAGTGACTCAAAAAAACCTAGCGCTTAGCTCAGCTGGTATGTTTGGTTACTTTATGAACATTGGAGCAGAAGAGAATCGCGGGGATCAAATTGTATTTTGTTATCGTCCGCGCGCCGACTACTTTTTTAGAATGAATGAAGCAACCGTGATTGATCCAAGCGGTGGTAGTAAGCTGACGACAGGCGCTTCAAATACGGGCGGGTTTTGCCGTGTCAGTAAAGCAGAAGATTTTAGTAGCGCACGCAACAACGTGATGACGCAAGTAGCGGTCACTCGGCCTAGTAGCGATATGGTAGCGGCAGGGCCTTTTGAGTTTGTACCCTTAGAGCAGACCATCACCACGACTAACGTTGCTAGTAGCTCACCGAACTTTCGTCTGTTTAGTAGCTCGTTCTTACCTGGACTTACGCAAGCAAAAGAGAGCGACATCCTAGAATGTCTAAAAAAACCCAATCAAAACGCTGCTGACTTTGGCTATAGCGCTAAAGACAAAGACGATAAAGACATCACCAAGTATTACGATGAGACACTGACGCAGTGTTTAGCGCGTATTGGGGTCCCAGCGACGACCCTAGTAGAGGATGTCAAGCTTGAGAATATACTGACCTCTAAAAAATGCTTGGACTACGGCAAAGGTACTGCAAACAATGCGTTTAGCGACGCTTGTCAAAAGCTATTAAATGTTACTGCATCTGGTACGCCCAAAGCCGCTGGCGCAACAGGTTCAAAAAACTAAGCCAAAGAAGCTCTATGCTGTCTTGTAACAATACTTACACTCCAAGGAGTACAACATGAAAAAGCTCAATTCATTATCAGTACAACCCTGTACTCCTCAGACGTTGTTTAAAGTCACAGCGCTTACATTGGCATTATCTACTATTGGTATGGCTACCAAGTCTCAAGCGGCAGTTAGTTATGACGCCAGAGGGGTTGCAAGCTATAACACTTTGGGAGATCTGTCGATCTACCAACCTCCTGTGGGCGAGATTCAACCCACAGTTATGCTGATGCTTGATAAGTCAGGCAGTATGGACAGTAGAAGCTTATGGGATGACTATGGTAGCAAAGATTATCAATACGACCCTTTTACAATAGTAGAAAATAGAGAACAAACAAGAACAGAGTTTGTTTGTACTAAATATAACTGGAAAGGGAAATGTACTCGAGGGTATTACAGAGATTATACTGTTATTGTGCCTACCAATGTAACCTACAACTATCAAACACCTAATTTAAAAGGCGATAACAATAAACCTTGCTATTATCGGGAAACAAATAACTCAAATGTTAAGATAAACTTTATCAGTGAGTCCCGTAACGATGATGGCGAGAGCTATAACATCAATTATTGTATAGACACTAGTACTGAAGATACCCGCACGGTCACTGAGATTGCTGCGCGTGATGTACCAACCAACTGGCGCTTGGATAGAATGAGTGCGTTAAAGGTCGCCGTATTTAAACTGCTTCGTAACCCGAGAATGGACAGTAGTGTCAGTATGGGTGCAGGCGCGTATGGCTACAATAATGCGCGCTATGGAAAGATAGGCGTTGCTGCTAAGCCTTTAAATGATGATCAAAAAGAGGACATAAGAGAATACGTAGCAGATGTATCTCCTAGTGGTGGTACACCGATTGCTAGGGCCTTTGCAGAAGCAGGCGCTTATGTAATGGGTACTTCTACTGCTGCAGGTACAAGTACCTATAGCGGTTTTTTGAACACGACCAACGATGGTGTTATTCGTAACAACAACAATTATATCAAGCCAGAAAGCTCACAATGTGCTGGTACTGGTGTATACATGTTGACAGATGGTGAGCCTAACAACGGAGCAAACTATACTCAGTATATAATGAATGCAACGCTGACCAATCAAAGTTTTCAATGTAGCGGTTTAATGAACAATACGGGTGCTGCTGCTGGGAGTAACGCACGCTGGGATTGTATCGGTGACTATGCTAAGGCATTAAATGATAAAGGCATTAAAACGGCTATGGTAGGTTTTGGTAGTAGTTTTGATGTTTTTAATAATTCTGATAATTACCAGTCAATACAAGCAACTCTGCATGATGGCACGCCTTATGAGAAAAAGTACTACCGCTGTGATCTATTAACCAATAAAGATGCGCAGAATTCATGTAATTTAGGTATGGAATCTAAGGATACCAAGACAGGCTTTAACGGTTATGCTGGTGTGGGCGGCTTTGGTGAGGGTGGCTTTTATTATGCCAAGGACTCAAAAGACATCGTCAATAGTGTGTTGTCCTTTGTGACCAAGCTCGATAACGAGTTAGCCAGTATACCCTCGGGCACGATTACCATTCCTCAAGATCCATTAAGTGCACAAAACGTTCAACCTTATGCTTATCTGCCGATGCTTGAGCCCAAAGTAGGCTCTAATCTTATGGTATGGCCAGGCAACCTAAAGAAGTATGAAGTCAATCAAGGTACGCTATACGGTAAGTCCGCAAAGGGCACCACTGCTGATACACGCCTATACGTCAACATCGATAAAGACGGTAATATCGATACAACAGGGAAAAAGTTCCCAGCAGATCTAAATCCAAATGCTCGTGATCTATGGAGCACCAAAAACTATCAAAGTGTCGATAGTAATGGTAATACGATCAATGTTAATGATCGCATCACCGCAGGCGGGTTTTACGCACAACTAAAGTCACCAACCGCCGCCAATAATACTACTCGCGCCGTCTATGTCGAGAGTGGCACTGGACTTAAAAAAGTAGCAGTGACTGCTGGTAAGTTAGTAGGATTTGATGAATTAGATAGCAGCTATGGCGCAGCAGAGAAGCTATATCTACTTAGCTTTTTGGGCTATGACATCAATATTGATACCGCTTTAATCAATAAGATAAACGCAGCTGGCAATCAAGAAACTGAGCTTGCAAAGCTGATTACCTCTCCTAGCGGCGACGTTAAGGTCTTGGGCGGGGTACTACATTCCAAGCCAACCGTAGTCAGCTATGGCGGCAATATCAACTCACCTGATAAAGACAGCGATGGCAATGGCGTCATCGATGCTGATGCAGGTCAAATCTCCACCGACCCAAGTGATCGTAATGACTACGTGATGTTTGGTTCTATGGAAGGCGCGCTGCATTTGGCAAAGTCTGCAACTGGTGAAGAAGCCCTCGCTTTTGTCCCAAAGGTACTCATAAAAAGCCAACTAAAAGCCTTAAAAGATGCAGCGATAAATACCGATGCGAAGACAAAAACGCCAGTATTTGGGGTGGATGCGCCATGGACATCAACGGGCGAGTACAAATATAGCTTCGCTGCTGATGGTAGTGGTTCTGTCTCTGCCAGTAGTATGAAAGTATATGGCGGCTTGAGCAAAGGTGGGGTAGGCCTATACGGGCTCGACGTAAGCACGATGACCAAGCCAAGCAAGCTGTTTACGATCAATGATACAACGTCAGGCTATAGCCGTATGGGTATGATTATGTCAAAGCCTGTCGTCGGTAAAGTCAAGATAGGCGCTGGTAAAAACGCTATCAAAGACGTCATCATCTTCGCTGGTGGCTATGACAAATGTTATGAAGACCCTACCTTTAAACTAAACTCTATTACCAATAATATTGAAGGCTGTAGCAGTATTGCTCAAGCAAAAGGCAATGCGATATATATTGCCGATGCAGATACAGGAGCGCTGATTGCTTCGATATCAGGCGCGACGACAGGTGGCAAAAACGTCAGCGTATCCTCTATGAAGCATAGTATCGTCAGTGAAATTACGACGCTAGATCGTGACAACGATGGACTCATTGATCATTTATACTTCGGAGATTTGGGCGGTCAGTTATACCGCGTCGATCTGCAGAACGGTCAAAGCATCAGCTCAAGTACAGGTCTCAATACCTTTGTGCGCCGCGTCGTACGAGTGCTAAATACCAGTGGTGATAGCATTAGTGATTTGACCTCAAAGTTATTGGTCAATAAAGGTCTACAATACCGATTTTACGCCCAGCCATCAGTCAGCTTCTTTCAGCCTGATGGTGCCAATACACAGCGTATAGCTGTAGTAAATATCGCCTCAGGAGATCGTAGTAGTCCATTATCACGTCATCGTAATAGCCTATTAGAGTCCAATCGAGTCTTTGGCATCATAGATAGAGATATCGTCGATCAAAACTTATACGGTAATAATATCGCTTTAGAAGCAGACGATCTGACATTGAATGACTTGGCATCACTACCTTTCGACAAGATAACGACGCCTACAGACATTGTTTCCCCAATACCAAAAACCAAGTCTGGGGTGATATCTGCCCTAAAAAACGGTGTCTTGCAAGGCTGGAGCTATCCGTTGACCTATTTTGATGGTTATTCAAACATCAAACACGTCAAAAGCATGGGAGATGGCTTAGCGATGGGCGGTATTTACTATATGACCGCCTATAGCCCCGAGATGCAGTATGACACGACCGTCAATACCTGCTCAGCTCAAGTAGTTGGTGGCTCTGAGCGTCAATTGTATTGCTTGCCGTGGGGAGTCTGTGAAGATGATACTTCCAAAAATGGCACAGGCGGGTTTGTACGTGCAGGTAAAGGCATACAAGAGCTATCACTAGGCGCTTTTAGTAAAGACTTTACCAATGTGCAAGTCCTGATAGGCAACCAAACATTCTCCGAACAAGCTGTCGATCAAAATCGTAGTGGCTACGGTGATAGAAGCTTTTTGGATACCACGCCCGACGTCTTACCGCATAATGTCAATGGCAGCGGCAGACCCTCTGATACAGATGGTATGGGATCAGCAGGTATATTCGGTAATACGAGCGGCTATGTGCTTGACACCCAGCGCTGGTATCGAAAGTCCTCTGACTAGGATAAAACGATTATGCATCATAAGTATATCCTACCCAATAATAGCGCTCCTCGAGGCGCTCATAATCAAGGCTTTACTCTGATTGAGCTTATGATTGTGGTCATGATTATCGGAGTATTAGCAGCGATTGCCGTGCCTTCTTATCGTCAATATGTCATACGTAATGCCGAGCTTGAAACACAGTCGCAAATGAAGCGCTTAGAGATAGAGCTGAACCGCTGGCGAGCCTCGGCATTAACTTATAAAGGCTTTGTCCCCAAAAAGAGCATCAATGCAAACGGAGAGATGACTTACGGGTTTGATGAATCTGACAATAAAACCATTTATCTGCCAAAAGGCAGCAATGCGACCAACTATCGCTACAAGATCAGTCTGGTCGATGGGACTGATACAACCAAAAGCCTAGTCGCTACGCAGACAGGTGGCAATGTAAGCAATGCCGTTGGTCGCTCTTGGAAGATGATGGCAGAGCCCAATAGCAACTATGCATCCGCCAAAAAAATCCTATTAAGTAGCAACGGCATACAGTGCAAAACTAAAAATAATGACAGTAGTGTCACTCTCGCCTCTAGTGATTGTGGTAGCTATTCGGAGAGCTGGTAATGCAAACAAAAGATAGTAATAAAGGCTTTACCCTGATTGAGCTGATGATCGTCGTCGCTATCATCGGCATACTCGCAGCCATCGCTTTGCCTAGCTATCAAGGCTATACCATCAAGACCAAACGCGGGGACATGATGACTGAGATGCAAAACATCGCCTCCGAGATTCAAAGTCGCAAATTGGCACAAGGTAGCTATGACGCTATCAGTAGCGGTGTGAATACAGATTTGGCTGGCGACTATCCCAAGCAAGGCGATGCTCTTTATACTATCGCTATTACGCCCAACCCGCTTACCGCCAAATGGCGTATTACCGCTACGCCAAAAGCTGGTACTCAGATGGCAAATGACGGTGCATTAAGCCTTAATTATCAAGGCAATAAATGCCGTAACGTCAATAATGTCGCAACTTGCGGTACAGGCGATGAGTGGAATTAGCTCTTATCGTTAGCTTTATACCACAATTGATACGCCCGCCATCAACCCATCCTGACACAAAATGTCATCTCTCCAATCTAGACCAAAGTACCTTTTTTGGAGAGTGACAATTTGCTGCAACAATTTAGTAACATTATCATGATGATAAAAATGGTGACAAAATTTGTTACTAGTATTTAGTCCTTATTTACCTATTAATTCTATTTTAATTTAGCTTACCATTCGTTTTTTAGTAGTTAGTTATCTTAAATAACTTTTATAATCTAATAATATTTAACTATATTTTTACCGTTCAATCGCTAAATAAAACCGCTTATCTTAAGCACGGATAATGACACACTGAGTGTGAGCAAAATAATCAAATCTCGACCCCTCTCCTTTAAAAAGTTGGCACAGTACCTGCAACACTCCTGTTAAGAGTCATATTAAGACAGCATGCGCTATATGGTAGCGTGCATTTTATATCACTGACAGCAGGTATCTACGCCCAACTAATATATGGCGACGCTGTCAACCTATTATCTAAAGGAGTTCTTATGAACGCTACTACACAAAAAGGTTTTACCCTTATCGAGCTAATGATCGTTGTTGCGATCATCGGTATTCTAGCTGCGATCGCTATTCCCCAGTATCAGAACTATACAGTTAAAGCAAAAGTTGGAAAAGCTCTTACAGCTGCTCAAACTTTAAAAACTGAGGTTGCTTTGTGTGCTCAAGAAACAGGCGCATTAACTGATTGTGATAGTGGTTCTAACGGAATTACAGCAGATGCTAGTTTTACAGCAACTCAAGAAGTAGCTTCTGTTGCTACAGAGAATGGTGTGATTGTAATGACCTTAGCTACAGGAATTAACAGTGGTGGAGTAGATGGCAAAAAAATAGCGTTTACTCCTACGTTAGGTAGTACTGGTATTACTTGGTGTAATTCTACAACTGTAACTCAAACGACGGCTAAAGACTTAATCGAAGGCAATAGTGTAGGTACATGTACTGCTCCAACTTAAAATATTGGTAATTCTAGTTAAAAACTAGTAAGGGTGGGCCGAACTTTTAGCCCAGCTCACAATATGAGCGTACTACTTAAAAAGCCAAACATCATGTTTGGCTTTTTTATATTTAAAAACCCATTAGTACTAAATAGACAATCATATTGGCATAGTTTCTGCTTTATACCTTACTCATTAAATACAACTTTAGTCGAATATAATGACTCAACAATTACAAAAAGGTTTTACAGTCGTAGAGATGATGATTGTAGTGGTTATCATTGGTTTATTGGCTGCGATTGCGACTCCTATTTATACGCAATATATTTCTAAAGCCAAACAAAGCGCTTGTTTATCAGAAGTCAAAGGGTATAGTAATAAGGTGTTTTATACGCTCAAAGACGAAAATAATACTAGTGTATCAATAATTGCTCCAGTTATAAGTGCTTGTCAATCCATAACCGATGCTACAGGCTGGACACTAGAGACTCAACAAAAAATCATAGCGACTGCTAAACAACCTTCAAATGTTCGTATTGAATGTGATATTCCTAACGGTTCGCCGTGTCGTATACTGCCTTAGTTGGCGTAGGCTGAGTTTTTAACCCAGCTTTTTTATTCTGCAAGTTCACGATGCTGGGTTAAAAACCCAGCCTACAAAAAACCCTACTCAATATCTCAAAAGCCAAACGTCACGTTGGCTTTTTTTATTTATAAATCCTCATAGGTAACTAACCATAGCTACCATCCCATCTAATAATAAGAATAGTGTAAACTCTGCATAATTGCTCACCCCTATAATGATTCAGCTTATGCAAAAAAAAGTCTTAATGATATGTTTGGTCATTGCGCTACTTGAAGGCTTTGCTGGTCTTGGTATCGAGATTTATGCCATTCGTATATCAGCCACCTATATTGGCTCATCCATCTCCATCACTGGCGTTATACTGGCAATGGTACTGATCGCCATCGCCGTTGGCTACTGGTATGGCGGGCGCTTATCGCAAGCAGTATACACCCCAAGGCAAGCGTTACTAAAGGCAGGCTATGTGTTGTCATTGTCCGCCATCTCTCATGCCATCGCCTGTATTATTCAGTTGCCCCTACTGGCAGCCATGACATCCAGTACCGACAGCCCTATCATCGCCGCAATCGGTGTCGGGTTGCTGTTCGGGGTAGGGCTAGCGTTTGGCTCAACTGCCATTCCTCTTATTACTCAGTTTTTGTCATTGAAATACAAAAATGACGATGGTGTTGACGCGGGCAAAAACGCTGGCACGATGGTAGCGATTACCACGGTAGGTAGCGTACTTGGCTCAACCGTGACGCCGATTTTTTTGTTGCCTTATATTGGGCTTATGAGTAGCTTGGCGCTATTTATAGCGTCATTGGCATTTAGTGCATGGCTCTGTACCAAGCTTGCCATCCAAATAGAGAGCGACGAGCCGATCAAGCCGTCTGATCATGTCACCAACTATTTGCTCTTTACCTCGGCACTAGTCATGACGGCGGCGTTTATTATGATGAACAGAGTGGATACTGGCTACCAGACCGCGACAGGGGCTTGGTTTATCAAAGATACGCTGGCGGGTAGAGACTTGGCAGTCACTATCACTGACAAGCCAGGACAGTCGACGAGTAGCTGCTGGGTATACGCCACCAAAAAAAACTGTCATTGGTATGGTGAGATTGCCGTAGAAGCCATCGGACAAACCAAGCCCGAGACCTTGGTGTTTTTGGGTGGTGCAGGTATGGGCACACCAAGTGAAGTGGCACATTACAATCCCGAGATGGCGCTTACCGTTATCGACATTGACAAAGACTTACCAAAGATTATCGAAAAACACTTTTTAAAAGCACCCATCGCGGCAAATATTGAGTTTATAGGCGATGATGCTCGAGGCTATTTGACCCGAAATAAAGAAGCCCGTTATGATTTTATGCTCATTGATGCCTTTCAAGGTCAACATGTTGCGAGTAATCTGTACACGCTTGAAGCGTTGACACAGTTCAAAGCCAACAGTAACGATATCATGGCAAATATCATCGGCATACCGCGAAAGGAGCATGGCTATACCCAAACCATTCTCAAAAATTGGCAAGAAGTATTTGGAGATACCGCCTACGTGCTGACCAAATACGACAGTGTCAATCTACAAAATATCATGCTATGTAATTTTGCCTGTCCTGGTAGTCAAAAGCTGGCTCAATCTGGATTTTTTAATGCGCAGCAACCCGTGCATACTGATGATTTGCCTAGGTTAGATAGGTATTATTATCGGTCTATAAAGAGTCTATAAAAAAACCATCTAACGTTATCATATCGTTAAATGGTTTTTAGATTTAAAAAGCAGCGAGAGAGTAGGGCTTGCAAGGAAAATTCTTTAAATAGGATTTTCTATTAGCATAATACAAAGTGGCGGAATACGTTTTAACAAAATTCTTGTTAAGAATTTGATAAAACTAACCCACCCTACGAAAGGTTAATTTTGTTAATTTGACTATGTAGGGTGGGTTAGCGCAGCGTAACCCGCCTTTGTTAGTAGCAAAAGATCAATTAACCCAAAATTTATTATTCTCCAATAGCTTCATTATCAAATGCTTCCGTAGCCCAATCCTTAGCATACCTTCCTTTTTTAACCTCATGCAAAAAACTAGAATACGCCCAATCAGTGGCACAACTTACCAGCTTATGTTTGACAGGGTTAAAGTGAATATAGTCCATATGATTATTAAAATCTAACTCATCACGTATCGTATGTTTCCAATATCGCCGTTGCCAAACGCCAGTTTCTTTACGATTGGTGCGACTGATACTGCTCGTTTGTTTGAGCGATTGAGGCAGTTGACGACTAAAGTGACTTTTAAATAGCCTGATACGGGCAGGATAATTATCGTCGTTGTTGGGCATCGTCCATAGCGCATGAATATGATCGGGAAGTATTACCATAGCCTCACTAGTAAAAGGTAGTTTTGACTGAGTTTTCCTATAAGCCTGTCTTAATTCATCGATGTAGTCAGTCAAAAGAGAGCTGCGTCTATCATTTAGACAAAACGTGAAAAAATAAGTTGCCCCAGCTTGTCTATTTCTACGATAGTTTTTCATGGGTTCTACGAAAAAGTTAATTATAATAAAACAATATTATCATGATTAAAATTTAGCTATTTCTATAATTTCATTTTGAATAACGTCTGGCGGGTTACGCTTTGCTAACCTACCCTACAATATAGCTTATCAAAAGCCTTTCAATAAAAAAGGCTATAGCAAAAAGCTACAGCCTCTATATCATTAAGAGTAATTATCTAATAAATCAATCTACTTCTCAAGATACTGAATCTTACCCTCGACACCGTCCCACTTTTCAGCGTCTGGCATAGGCGGCTTCATCTCCGTGATGTTTGGCCACTTTTGCGCCAGCTCTTCGTTCAGCTCAATGAATATCTCTTGCCCTTTAGGCACTTCATCTTCTGAGAAGATCGCATTGGCTGGGCATTCAGGCTCGCATAGTGCGCAGTCGATGCACTCATCAGGATCAATGACAAGGAAGTTTGGCCCTTCATAAAAGCAGTCCACAGGGCAGACTTCCACACAGTCAGTATGTTTACAAAGAATACAATTATCTGCAACGACGAAGGTCATATTGAGGTCTACCTGTTATTGATTCGGCTAATGCCTGAATAGAATAATGAAAATAATGCATATTTTAGCGCTTTTAAACGATTTTAACAAACCCCTTTAGCGACTGATGCGTTGTCTAAGATCGTACAATAAGTCATGAGCTTGCTTGGGCGTTAGACTGTCAGGATCAGTATTTATCAGCTCGTCATATAAGCTAAGCAATTGTTTTTGTTGTTTATTATCTGCTAGATAACTTGCCTGTGCATTGGTTTCTACAGTCGCCTCAGTTATATCACTTTGATCGAATGTCTGGCCTTTATCATTTGCCGACTTAGTTAATTCAGTTTTGTCATCAGTGCTTTTGGTCTGCTCAGACCTTAAGTTGTCGATAAGATAACGTTTGGCATCGTTTAGCACTTGTGCTGGTATGCCTGCCATCTTGGCGACATGCAACCCAAAGCTGGAGCTTGCCGCGCCCTCACGGATTTGATGTAGCAGTAATAGCTGCCCATCAACGTCGCTTGCCGCGACATGCACATTGCGAATCTTGTCGTTTTTATTTGTCAGCTCATCGTTTGATAGTTCGTTGTCTGCCTGCTTATTATTTGCCAGCTCGTTGTTTGCCAGGGCAGTCAGCTCAAAATAATGAGTGGCAAACAAGGTCAAGCAACCAATCTCAAGTAGCCGATTGACGCAAGCGTGTGCAATAGCAAGCCCATCAGTGGTTGCCGTACCGCGGCCGACTTCATCCATGAGTACCAGTGATCTATCTGTTGCCAAGTTCAAAATATTGGCGGTTTCGATCATCTCCACCATAAAGGTAGATTTGCCGCCAGCCAGATCATCGGCAGAACCAATACGAGTAAAAATCCGGTCGATATCACCGATAAGAGCGTGTTCAGCCGGTACAAAGCTGCCGCAATGAGCGAGTAGCACGATCAGGGCAGTCTGACGCATATAGGTCGATTTGCCGCCCATATTAGGGCCAGTAATGATTAATAAGCGTTCGGGATGCTCATCGCTGCCAAGCGCGCAGTCGTTGGCAACGAAATGGCTAGGATGGTCATTTTGCGTGTTTTGTTGGTGCGTATTGGCTGGATTTAACGCCGCTTCGACAACGACGTGACGACCTTGACGGATATCGATGCTGGTTTGGCTTTGCGCTTGATCTGACCGTTGGCTTTGAGCCTGACTTTGATTAGCGCCGTCAAAGTTCAGCTGGTTTTGCTGAGCGTTACTGTTTTTATTGTCTTCTTTTTTTGCATTTTTACTATTTATAACGCTATTTGATGCGCCATCATGCATGACTGGACGTTGCCAGTTATGAGTCATAGCCAGCTGCGCCCAATTGCTAAGGACGTCTATCTGAGCGATAGCGGCGCTTAACTGTTGTAGCTCGGTTAAATGGTCGCTAAGCGTGGTCAGCAATTGCTGATATAGCTGTTTTTCTCGCGCCAGTGCCAAGGTTTGTGCGCTTAGATATTCGGTTTCGACGGTTTTTAATTCATCAGTGATAAAGCGTTCAGCGTTTTTGAGTGTTTGGCGACGGATAAAGTGACTGGGCGCATTTTGAGCCTGCATCTTGGGCAGCTCAAAATAAAAGCCACTGACTTTATTAAAGCCGACTTTTAGACTTGGCAGCTGACACTCTTGCCGCATACGTTCTGCCATCTCATCAAGGGTCGCTTGGATATTGTCATGCAGATGGGTCAAGCGATCAAAGTCTTCATCATAACCCGCTGCAAGCATACCGCCATCACGGATATGAGCAGGTGGCTCTATGACAATAGCGCGCTCGATAAGGTCGGCGACGGCTTGTACGGTTGGCAGCTGAGTGGGCAGTTGCTGCATCAGCATCGGTAGTAATCCTGTGTGCTCAGGATGGATGCCCGCTTCGGTCAGTAGCGTCGTTAGATGATTGCTACTGGCAATCCCATCGGCGAGCTTACGTAGATCGCGCGGTTTGGCACTCATCAGACCGATACGACTGCTAATACGCTCGATATCACCAATGGCATTGAGGGTGTCGCGTAAGTGTGTGACTAAGTGTGTGATTAATATCGCATTTTTATTGGATAAATGGTTTTTTGCACTGTCTACTTCTATTAGGCTGGCTATCGCATCCAAGCGCTGGTTGATACGAGTATGTAAGCGTAGTGGACGCTTCATTTGCTGTACCAATAACCGTCGTCCCATGGGCGTTTTGCAGTGATTGAGTACCGATATCAGAGACGTTCCATTCGCACTAACAGGCGTAAACAATTCAAGATTTTGCTGGCTGTTGGCATCGATAATCAGATAGTCGTCACTGTGTTCAACGATAAGCTGGTTGACCTGCGGCACTTGGCGCTGCTGCGTTTGGCGTGCATAATGTATCAGCGCAGCACAGCTAGATTGACTGAGGGGCGCATCACTAATACCCAAACCATCTAAGCGCTGTACGTCAAACTGCTGACACAGCGTTGCGGTCGCGTGCTCACGGTGGAAGTCATTGGCCGCCACTTCGATGATAGGGCAGTCGAGATGACTACGTAACCACAGTAGCCAGTCTTCACTGGTGGCTTCACTGATGATACACTCACTAGGGGCAAAGCGTGCCAAGACAGTGAGCATTTGCGCTTGTAGCGTTGCTATATCACTATTCTCTCCAGTTGCAACGCTTGTACTACTATCCACACTTAGGGTTTGAGTGGTGAGCGTCCCTGCCGTCAAGTCCAGTTGACTGATTGCAGCTTGGATAGGCAGTTTACGATCTTTTGCCTTTGGATTCGGTGTGGCGATGTCGATGGCGACGACAGTAGGCGTCTGATTGGGCGCGATAAGTGCATCATCGGTTATCGTCCCAGCAGTCAGCGTCTTGACCACTTCGCGGCGCATGATGGTGGGCGGCTTAGCCTTAGCGGCTTTAGTGCTACCTTTATTGTGTAGCGTATTATCTTTTTTGCTTTTTTCGCCGATGCTTGGATAAGAGTTGCTATCGGCTGCCTCATCGATTTGCTCACAGACCACCACCGTTTGCCCAGCGGCAATGAGCCGTGCCATGTAGCTATCTGCAGCATGAAAGGGTACACCTGCCATCGCGATAGTGTTGCCGGCTTTGTCAGTGCCGCGGCGCGTTAAAGTAATGTCCAATATCTGCGCGGCACGCTTGGCATCATCAAAAAACAGCTCATAAAAATCGCCCATTCGATAGAGCAACAAGGCATTTGGGTAGCGCGCTTTCATGGTCAGATACTGCACCATCATTGGCGTATGATGGGCCAAATCGTAGACAGCATCGCCTATGGTTAGGGTTTTGGAGGTGGCATGGTTTACATCAAGTGGTTTAGCAGACATTCATGTTCTCTTATATTGCTTGGCTTAAATATTGCTGATAAAAGGTATAGAGTTGGGTACACGGTAGGTAGATAACAGCGCTTGGCGATAGCCAAATATTTACCATTTTAACATGACCTGCCGCGTTTCAGCGCTGGCAAATATCCGCCGGTTGCCCTTGTATTCATCCGCGCCATAACCATATATAATGACGGCACATTTTATTGGCGATGCTTCATCAGATAGTACTGGGTCGGATGATGATAGGACGGCGGGTAAAGCTTTGGCTACTATAGTCGATGCACTTTACAAGCGGCATAGTGCTGTTAAGACATGGGTTTTTGGTACGAAGACACGCTTGCAAGCAATGTACAACGACGATTTATATCTATCATAAGTGACTATGCATTTGGCGTCACTTATCGATTTTGTGTTGTGCTGACTATATTTACGCTAATTATCGAATATTTCCATAGGTTAAAAAATTATGTTATCAAAGATTGTAGGCAGTGTGGTTGGCACCAAAAATGACCGCGAACTAAAACGTATGCGTAAGGTGGTCACCAAGATTAATGCCCAAGAGGCTGGCGTGCAAGCTCTGTCTGATGAACAATTACAACAAAAAACAGAAGCGTTCAAAGCGCGCTTTCAAAAAGGTGAGAGCTTAGATGCGCTATTGCCTGAAGCGTTTGCCGTCTGCCGTGAAGCGTCACTGCGGGTCAATGGCATGCGTCACTATGATGTGCAGCTGATCGGTGGTATCACCTTGCACGAAGGCAAAATCGCTGAGATGAAGACCGGTGAGGGTAAAACCTTGATGGCGACCTTGGCGATTTATCTAAATGCTATTAGTAGTAAAGGTGTCCACGTGGTCACGGTCAACGATTACTTGGCCGCTCGTGATGCGGACTTGAACCGTCCACTATTTAACTTTTTGGGACTGACGGTTGGAGTGATTTACTCACAGCAACCAGCACAAGAAAAGGTCGATGCTTATCAAGCGGACATCACTTATGGTACCAATAACGAGTACGGTTTTGATTATCTGCGTGACAATATGGTCTTTAGTCTCAGCGAGAAAAAGCAGCGCCCGCTGAACTTTTGTATCATTGATGAGATTGACTCTATCTTAATCGATGAGGCGCGTACGCCTTTGATCATCTCAGGTCAAGCCGAGGATTCATCAAGGATGTATGCACTGATTAATACTATTATTCCGGTGCTTGTGCGCTCAAAAGATGAAGAAGCCAATAAGAATAATGAAGATGAAGATTTTTGGATTGATGAAAAAAACCGTCAAATCGAAATCAGCGAAAAAGGCTACGAAAAGATTGAGAGTTTCTTAATCGAAGTAGGCGAGCTTGGTGAAAATGAGAGTCTGTATAGTCCAAGCCGTTTACCCTTATTAGCTCACGTACAAGCGGCTATTCGCGCCCATCACATATTTGTCAAAAACGTGCACTATATCGTCGATGAAGGCGAAGTGGTCATCGTTGACGAAAATACGGGCCGTACGATGCCAGGTCGTCGCTGGTCAGAAGGTCTGCATCAGGCGGTCGAAGCCAAAGAAAACGTCGAGATTCAAGCCGAAAACCAGACGCTTGCAACCACAACTTTCCAGAACTTTTTCCGTTTATACGACAAGTTATCAGGTATGACCGGCACGGCCGATACCGAAGCGGCAGAATTTAAGTCGACGTATGATTTGGAAGTGATTGTCATCCCAACCCATAAGCCCATAGCCCGGGTCGATATGGATGATCAGATATTTTTGACCAAACTGGGTAAATACAAAGGCATTATTCGCGAGATTAAAGAGATACAGGATAAAGGCGCGCCAGTGCTAGTCGGTACAGCGACGATTGAAGCCAGTGAAGAGTTATCTTATTTGCTCGATCAAGAAGGCGTTAAGCATAACGTCCTAAATGCCAAGCAGCATGAGCGCGAGGCTGATATCATCGCGCAGGCGGGTAGCCCAAAATCCGTTACTATTGCAACCAACATGGCAGGCCGCGGTACCGATATCATCTTGGGTGGTAACTGGCAGTCATTTATTGAAGACATAGACTCAGTCAGTGCTGATGAGATGCAACGCCTAAAAGCCCAATGGCAAATCAAGCACGATCAAGTGGTCGCCGCAGGTGGTTTGCATATTATCGGCTCTGAGCGCCACGAGTCTCGTCGTATCGATAACCAGCTACGTGGCCGTGCCGGTCGTCAGGGTGACCCTGGTATGTCGCGCTTTTTCTTATCGCTTGAAGACGATCTCATGCGTATCTTTGCTGGTGATCGCGTGGTCAATATGATGCGTGCTATGGGTCTCAAAGAAGACGAAGCTATCGAACATAAGATGGTGTCAAAGTCGATTGAAAACGCTCAGGGTAAGGTTGAGAGCCGAGATTTTGATGCGCGTAAAAACTTGCTAAAGTATGATGACGTGGCCAATGAGCAGCGTAAAGTTATTTATGCTCAGCGTGATGATTTGCTCGATGATATGGATTTACTGGATGCCATCGAAGTGATGCATCATGAAGTCTATAATGCCATGATTAATCAATTTATCCCGCCAGGTTCTGTCGATGATCAGTGGAATGTTGATGGATTAGAAGATGAGCTTGAAGAAGAGTTCAAAGTCTACATGCCACTCAATGATTGGCTCGATGAAGACCGTCGTCTTGATGAAGAAGGCTTGCGAGCAAAAATTATCGAAACAGCACTAGCGCATTATCATGGTCGCCGTGAGCAAATGGGCGACCAAAGCGCCGCCCAGCTTGAGCGTCACTTTATGCTTCAAAGCCTTGATAAGCATTGGAAAGAGCATTTAACACAGATGGATCAGCTACGTAAAGGCATTCACTTGCGTGGCTATGCACAAAAGAACCCTGAGCAAGAATATAAGCGTGAGTCCTTTGAGCTGTTTCAGATGATGCTAGGTGCTATCAAATCAGAGACAGTGCAAGATCTATCACGTGTCCATATTCCAACTAAAGAAGAGTTAGAAGCACTAGAAGCGCAGCAACGTGCAGATGCTGAGCGCATGAAAATGCAGTTCGAGCATAACGATGTCGATAACTTATCAGGTGAACCGCAGCCAACGCCGCGCCCTCAAAACCCAGGTGAACGGGCAAACGGTCAGATGCGTGTCAATCTTGCTGGAGGCGTAGCAGCAGGCGCAAGTGCAGGAGTCAGTATTCCTGATAATGCAAATGACGCTGAGCCAAACCCGTATGCCGGTATGAATATCAGCCGTAACGCGCCTTGTCCTTGTGGCTCTAGTCTAAAATACAAACAATGCCATGGAAAAATCTAACACCAAAATTTATACCTAATTGCTTATTTTAATTACCTATCCCTGTTAGCAGTGATAGGTATTTTTATGCAAGATCATTGGCTGCTTAACGTAGGCTATGGATAGACCTATATGATTATCAAATAAGAATTTTGATAATTTGTCATGACTGTTTACAAATTCAACATAGGCGAATATAGGCGGACACGCTATAGTATTTACCATAACAATCTGGGAGACAATGATGAATCTAGGACAATTAAAACAATTACGTATGACGGCCTTGATGACAGGTTTACTCGCTAGTGCGATTAGCATCAGTGCTTGTCAGCAGCAGCAAGAGCCAGAGCCGAGCCTAGAGGATAGCATCAACGCTGAAGAGTCAGTACCAATGTCGGCTGATCCAGCAGACCCTAGTGATACCGTCGTCGCGACTGAGGATGCTTCGTTAAATGAAGTACAGGATGATACGATTGCCAATGTTAATACTGATCTGACTCAAATAACTTATTTGTGTACACCTGCTTTAAAAGTTGAAGCGACTTATAAAGATGAAACCAATCAAGTGGTTATCGGTACTGATATGGGTACAGTTACATTGATGCAAACCAATGAAGGCACCAACCCTGAAGTATTTGAAGTTGATACAGCTATGGATGGTGGTCAAGGCTTTACTCAGTGGCGCGTGGCACACGAAGAGCGTGCAACAGGCGTCATGCGTACAGCAGGCGAGGACGAAACGGATATCAGTACTTACGAGTGTAATAAGACCTAGGCATTAATAGCCGTATACTTTAATTCTGACATAAAAAAAGCAACGTTCACGTTGCTTTTTTTATATTCTAACTTTCAACTTTAACACGCTTATTTTTAATAAATAAGTTTGCTTCGGGTAGGACTAGTCTTTACGAACACGAGAAGTTTCGTGCTCTAAAAACCCTTCCTCGGTTACATCTAGTTCTTCGTGTTGTAGCTCAACTTGGATACTGTCTGTATGCGTATGCGTGGTCTTATTGACTTCGATTTCTTGAATAGCATAAGTATCTTTTGTAATGGTTGCCACTTGACGTGATAAAACGATTTCAACAGGAGCATCGCCAACTTCTATTTGTTTACCATTGATAGTGACTACCGCCTTACTATCTAATGAGGGTTCAACATGGCGTAAAATGTCTTTTTCATCATAGTTACCTGATAGCAGATCTTGGCTTTCAGCATCGTTGTACTCAGTGCGAATCGTGACATACTCTTCTACTAGCTCAATTGGCACTTCAATAGACTTGGTACGGGTATGCTTAGTCACTGTCACTTTACCGACGTCTAGGCGCTCCTTGTTGATGACTGGACGCTCTTCTAGTAATTCTAAACGGTTACTAATAGCACTGCTATCCGTAGTATGCGGCGCTGCCAGTTTATTCTCTCCTGCATGATCCTCTAGCTTTGCCGTAGACGCTGATAGCGGTGTCGTACCCGCTCGTTGGTTTTCGCTTTCGTTTGCACTGTACTTATTATTGGTCTCTTTTTCGTGGTTAGTATTCATCATTACGTTCCTTATTATTGGCAAGTATTTTACTAATATGATTAGATAACGACATATAAGCCTATTATTCATGGGAAAGACATAAAAAAAGGCCAGAGACAAACTCTGACCTTAATTCGCTAAGGATGATTACTTAGCTATATATTCACGCTACCTAATCGCAGTTATCATATTAGGATAAACGATAGATCAGAATATTACATACCACGTGCGCTACGTACATCTTCAGCAGTGATACCATCACGGTCTACGATGTTACCTTCACGGTCAACAACATTACCATCACGGTCAATATCTAGCTCTTCACGCTGAATAGTTTCTACGATGGTTTCAGTGTGACGCTCAGTGGTCTTACCGACATTAACTTCTTCTGAAACATAAGTCTCTTTGTTAACACGAGCACGTTCAGCTTCTAGTTCAACTTCGATAGTCTCGTTATCAGTCACGTCACCAATGCGACGCTCTGATGGACGATCTACAGTAGTACGTTGAATGTTAGCATGCTCTTCTTCAAGATCTACTTCAACGTTACGCTCTTCAGTCACAACATGCTTGCCGACTTTTACTAGGCCTGCAACGATACGATCTTTATTTACTGTCAGACGCTCTTCTAGTAGTTCTAGCGTGTTTGGTGCATCATAAGCATGGTCTGCAACTTCCATACGCTCTTCTGCTGGTACAGTGTCAGCTACAAATGCTTGACGATCTTTTTCGTACTGCTCTTTATAGCTATACTGATAGTCATGATCATACTCTTCCATGGCATCAGCTTGTGCTTTGGTTAAACTATCAAAGAATACATCATCACCAACAATACGCGCTAAACCCGCTGGTACTAAAACTTCTTTTGAGCTAAACCAGCCGCCTGCGTCAACGATTAGATAGCGAATACGGCCAGTAGTATCTTCTACTAGTGCGCCATCGATCTTACCGATTTTTTCTTCATTGACACCGTAAGCAGTTTTGCCTGTTGGGTCATAATAGTCATCACCAATAAGGTCACGATGAGTTGCTTGGATGTCTTGTAAGCGAATTAGTTGGCTCATTATTGTCTTCCTTTTATATGAGTAAATGGTTATTTATAAATAAAATAGTAGCGTCAAAAAATAACGCCAATGATAAATATGTCGTTGAATAAGTCAGAATACACCGACTCTTCCTCTACTTCATTATTTGCAGTTATAAGTAGTGAATTCAGTCAGTAACGATAAAGAATCATGCTTATCATTGTTGACTGACAACTAAACAGTGACTGCATCAACTTGTAACTATCGTAACATCGCGATTTTACTCGAGATATAGAAACAAGGTAGCAAAATGTGCAACTGACGTAATTGCGTGTAATAGGCTGTAAGTGTCATAACATCAATTGGGTATAAGTTAACGCATTTTTACACACATAAATATTAACCATATTGTTGTATGCCATGCACAAAAAAAACCGTACTATTGATTAATAGTACGGTTATGGAGTTATCAGTATCAAAATGATAAGTATTACACAGTCATCTGACTAGATGCATTGTGACGACATATCCAATAGCGTCATAATAAAAGCTTTTGACAATGTCTTTTGATTAAGACAACTCAATAGCTACTGCTACCGCTTCACCGCCACCGATACATAAGGTTGCAATACCTTTTTTACCACCAGTGCGCTGTAATGAGTTGATAAGCGTGATCAGGATACGAGCGCCTGAGCAACCTACAGGATGACCTAAAGCACAAGCACCGCCCTCGATATTAACCTTTGCATGATCAATGTCTAACGCATCCATCGTCGCCATAGTAACCATGGCAAAGGCTTCGTTGATCTCCCAAAGATCGACGTCTTCAACTGACCAATCTGCGTTAGCCAATACTTTTTCGATCGCACCAATCGGAGCAATGGTAAATTCACTTGGATGACGTGAGTTAGAAGCAGTCGCAATAATACGGGCTTGGTAGTCTAGACCTTCAGACTGCGCTTGTGACTCTTTCATCATCACGACAGCAGCAGCACCGTCTGAGATTGAGCTGGCATTAGCTGCAGTGATGGTGCCTTCTTTGGCGAACGCAGGACGTAGGTTAGGAATACGATCTGCATTAGAAAGACCTGGCTCTTCATCATCCTCGACCGTTTGTTCGCCTTTACGAGTCTCAAAAGTGACAGGCTCAATCTCGTTTTTGAAATGACCCTCTTTAATCGCAGTCAACGCACGATTTAGTGATTCAATCGCAAACTCGTCCATTTGTTCACGCGTATAGCCTTTTTCATCGGCCATTTCTTGCGCAAACTGACCCATCAAGCGACCAGTCTCTGCATCTTCTAAACCATCTAAGAACATATGATCTTTGACTTCTTTATGCCCCATGCGATAGCCACCACGTGCCCCTGGCATAATATATGGCGCATTAGTCATCGACTCCATACCACCAGCGACAGCCACATTAAAGCTACCTGCTTTGATACCATCATGCGCCTGCATAACCGCTTTTAGACCCGAACCACAAAGTTTGTTGATCGTCACGGCGCCAGTCTCATCAGGTAGACCTGCCTGACGCATGGCTTGACGAGCAGGGCCTTGACCCAATCCAGCGGTCAAGATACATCCCATAATGACTTCATCAATATTGTCACTGCTCACACCTGAACGTTCAACGGCTGCTTTGATAGCTGTCGCACCTAACTCTGTAGCACTGACATCTTTTAAAGCGCCTTGAAAACTGCCCATTGGCGTACGCGCACCATTAATAATTACAATTGCATCGTTCGACATCGTTATTCTGCCTCATTTACCTGTTTTAAATTAAAACTCAGCGCTTTAGATGAACACTGTGCCTCACTAATCGTTAATAAAGAATCATTATTATAATGTGCATTGTTAAGATAAAAATCAAGGTTTACTAAGATAACTCACTGGTCACTACTGATTTATATCATCAGGCCAACTCGTCTAAGCGAATACGGACGACTTTATCAGCAACCGCAGTCAATTTTTCGATCTTTTCAATCGCCAGATTCATCTGACTTTCAATGACTGGTAATGTCAAAATAATGACAGGTACTTGTCCAAGTTTGTGAGCAGGTTTTTGTAAAATAGCGTCGATATTGATACCAGCATCACTTAAGATGCGAGTGATATCCGCCAATACGCCTGGGTTGTCATAAGCGTGTACACGCAGATAATAGCCTGTTATCATCTGCTCGGCACGTAAGACAGGCGTATCACATAGCTCTTCCGGCATAAACGCCAAATGAGGCACATGATTACTGTGCTCGCTATGACTGTTACGATCGTTGGGGCCTAATACACGTACAAGATCCATGACATCTGCCATTACTGCTGAGGCGGTAGCGCCTGCGCCTGCGCCATCACCGCAATACAGCGTTTGTCCTAGAGGATGTGAGTTCACCAGTACCGCGTTTTTTACCCCATTCACATTGGCAAGTAAAGCGTCTTGCGGGATCAATGTTGGATGTACGCGTAGCTCAATGCCAGCGCTGCCTTGTGGATCATCTTTACTACTCCGGCGAACGGCAAAGCCCAAATGCTTGATACGATAGCCCAGCTCTTCAGCGTAGTTGACGTCTTGTAGCGTAATACCAGTGATACCTTCGCAATATACTTTGTCAAACTGTAATGGAATGCCAAAGGCGATAGAGGCGAGTAGAGCAAGCTTGTGAGCAGCATCAATACCTTCAACATCAAATGTCGGGTCTGCCTCAGCATAGCCAAGCTCTTGTGCTTCTGCCAAAACGTCTTTAAATGGACGCCCTTTATCACGCATCTCAGTCATGATGAAGTTACCAGTACCGTTGATGATACCAGCTAACCAATCTATTTTATTGGCGGCAAGTGCTTCGCGCATAACCTTGATAATAGGAATACCACCTGCCACTGCTGCCTCATAAGCCACGTGCACATGATTGGCCTCCGCCAACGCAAATATCTCATTGCCATGCTCAGCAAGTAACGCCTTGTTGGCTGTAACGACGTGTTTACCATTCTTAATGGCATGCATAATAATGTCTTTGGCAAGAGTTGTACCACCAATGACTTCGATGACAATATCGACGTTGTCACTTGCAGCAATTGCCATCAAATCATCGTTTTGGACGATACTAGGGTCGATATCATCACGCTGACGACGTGTACCAACTTCGGTAATAATAATGTCGCGTCCACTACGACGTTTAAGCTCAGCTAAGTTATCATTGATTAGATTGACCACGCCAGTACCGACGGTACCTAGGCCAAGTATCGCTAGTTTGATGGATTTACTCACAGTATCCTCAGAAAATTAAATGATAGTAAATTATATAAGATGAAAACATGGCTCTTGTAACGTTAACTATTACCAATAAAGCCATTTTTATATAGCATCTCACCGTATCATACCGACAAGCAATTGTGACGTCTACCTAAGCTGACTGTTGCTAAAGCCGATGATATTATAGTAGGCGATTAGCTGGCATCGATCGCTGTCTGTGCCAATTGTTTAGCTGGTAGATAACCACCAATCTGCTGACCAGATTCAGTAAAGATGGCAGGCGTTCCGCGTACACCAAGACGGGCGCCCAATTCTATTTGCTCTTTTACTGGACTCTCACAGCTAGGAGCCATGACATTGGCGCCTGATTTTGCCTGATTCATAGCCGCAACGCGATCTTCACTACACCAAATGGCTTCCATTTTGGGAATGCTTCCTTCGCTACGAGGCCAAGCTAGGTAACGAACCTCAATCCCTAGCGCATTGAGCTCATCCATTTCTGAATGCAATTTAGTGCAGTAAGGACAATCAGCATCGGTAAAAGAGTACACCACTGACTTAGTCTCGCCTTTAGCTGGATAAATAATCATGTCTTTTTTGTCTACAGCTTTGAGCGCCTCTTGCGCAGTGCGAGCAACTAACGCACCACTAATATCGACAGGTTCGCCTTGTCCGACAGAGATGATCTGACCTTGAATGATATGTTTGCCTGACTTATCAGTAAAAAATGCTGGCAACCCTTCAGCGGTTACCCAATAAATACCATCCATCTCTGTTGGTACTGCGGAGACAATTTTTTCGTCGATACCAGACGCTCCTAGGTTCGATTGCAATGCTGTAACGACCGATTGATCACTATCGGCAGCAGGTTTGGAGGTGCTGGTTGTACTACTTGCCTTTGTGCTACTTACCACACTGGTCTTGCTGGTAGTATCGGCAGTATTGTTTGAGCAGCCTGTCGCGACAGTAACTAGTAGCGCACTGATAATGGCGCCTGAGAGCTTACGACGAGTAGAGATGTTAGCAGGCTTTAGGCTAGTAGATACAGAGGGTAAGGACATACGGCATTTCCTATAAACGGACGCGCTTGATCATGATTGTAATAAAAACTCAGTATAAAGACAGACGATATAAGTCTCTTTATTTATCAGCAGTCAAACGAATAAATTCTAAGCTACAACACTCTGGCTATGATGACGAATCATCTCAATTATAAAGTAAGCAGTGAGTCATAACATAAATAGTGATAAAGTGCCATATACTAACATATTTTTATAAATGACAGTCAAAACCAAAACTTACTTAACTAATAATTTGGTAATGATCGAACAAAAAAGTAAAATAAGCTACATTCCTACTATTTCATATGTTGCAGTAGCTCAGTAGGCTACAGTAAACAAGACAAATCAACATGATCAATTTTAATACTTATTAACTATTTGAGCGATTTTACGCTAAGGAGAGAGCATGGCAGGTGCCAGTTTATTAACCCTACTTGATGATATCAGTGTGATATTAGATGATGTTTCAGTAATGACTAAGGTTGCGGCCAAAAAGACCGCTGGTGTATTGGGTGACGATCTTGCGCTAAACGCTGAACAGGTCACTGGTGTCAAAGCCAATCGCGAGTTGCCAGTTGTTTGGGCGGTAGCAAAAGGTTCCTTTGTTAATAAACTTATCTTGGTGCCAGCTGCGCTGCTTATCAGTGCCGTTTACCCACCATTGGTAACCTTTTTATTAATGTGCGGTGGTTTATTTTTGGTTTATGAAGGCGCTGAAAAAGTTATCCATAGATTTTGGCCACATGCTTTGCCGCATGACGAAGAACAAAGTGCGCGTCGCCTTGCCAATGCCGATGAAACAGTGGATTTGGTGGCATTTGAAAAAGAAAAAATCAAAGGCGCGATACGTACAGATTTTATTTTATCAGCAGAGATTATTGTCATCGCTTTGGGGTCAACGGCGAGTGCCACATTGTTAGAGCGTAGTCTGGTATTGTCTATTTTAGCGATTGCTATCACGGTTGGTATTTATGGTTTGGTTGCCGGTATTGTCAAAATAGATGACGCAGGCTTGCATTTAATGGAGCAAGAAAGCAGTTTTAAACAAAAGCTTGGCAAGGTGATGTTTGCAGCTGCACCAAAATTGATGAAGTTTCTATCTATCGCTGGCACGTTGGCGATGTTCTTAGTGGGCGGCGGTATTTTAGTGCACGGTATCAGTTTTTTACATCATGGAGTAGAGGATCTGGCGCACTTAACCGGCATTTTTGAAAGTGTGACGACAGCGCTGTTAAATGGTTTGATAGGCTTTATTATTGGTGCGGTAGTGGTCGCTATCTTTACTATGGTCAATAAGTTACGCGGTAACGGAGCTTCCGCTCATTAAAGCGTCATAGCACTAACACTATCTGATTACTATATAAACATTAAAAAGCCCCAAAGTTACTGGTAACTTTGGGGCTTTTTAAATTATAAGTATAAAATTGCTATAAAAGTTGCGTTATACCAATTATACAAATTATATCAGGGCTAATAATCAACTGTCGCTACTTGAATGGTCATTTTCAGACTTTTCAGCTTGCGTAGGCTTTATATGTTCAGACTTTGGCTTACGACTACGCGCTTTTGGCACCTTTGGCGTGGTCAAATTAAACATACCAGTCTGTGGCAGCAGCTGCTCAGCGACACTCTCGATCATGTTTTTATAACTGGCAATAGTCGTCTTTGATTTAGCTGCTTGGCTGTCCTCTTTTGTAGCATCGCTATGCTCAGCAGCTTTGCTATCATCAAGTAACGCCTGATCTGCTTTTAACAGCTGTTCACTCTCAACAGTGATGTCGTCAGCTTGTACTTCACTGGCCAATGCAGCGGCTGCGGTTTCATGAGCATCGACTTGATGGTCATCAGAAATGCTCAATATGGCCTGCTGTTCTTCAGCACGATAGTCAGGATGCTGCCCACGTGGATCATTACTAGCACGTTGACCAATAGCCTGAGGTGCGACCTCTGTCTTGCCTTGAGCAGTAGCAAATTGGCTCGCTGCTTGAGTCATGGCATCAAACTGGGTCAAGTAATCAGCATCTAAAGGCTGATAACCATAATTACTAAAGTCAAAAGCCTCATCTTGGCTATCGTCTGCATGACTAGTGTCAATGTTAGTCAGGTCAGTAGCGTCAGTATGCTGCGTATGTGCTTCAATCGCTTGAATAAAGCAGCTGATAACCCCTTTATCTGCCAAGCGGCTTTGTGCATCTGCTAACGTTGCGTGAATAAACTCACCAACTGTACCGCGAATGGTAGCAGGTGCAGAACTCGCCTGTGCATTAGTCTCAGCGACTGGTGTTGGCTGCTGACGTCGGACGACACGTGGGTCATTGCTTGCTTGACCAAACTTATCAGCAGTCACATAACGAGCGGCAAATAAGGCCTCGTGAGTAAACGTGAGGGCGTTATTACCTTTTGTATCCTCATTTGTACTGCTTATCACATCAGCTTTATTACCATTTTTAGACTCATCGTTTTCAGCTGGCTGAGTATCAGCAGCAGATTGTATGCTGCTAGCTTTAGCTGCTTTTGGCTCTAAAGCTACTTTTTGAGCCGATGGCTGAGAGGTTGCCTTAGCATTAGCGACTTCTTCTTTACTCTCTTCAAATGATGATGTGCTATCAGATGAATTACCTTTTGACTCAGCGCTTTGAGCCTTGCTCTCAACTAAGCTTTCAGTAGGTTTAGCGCTACTCGCAGTGGATGATGAGCGATCTTCTGACTTAGATGTTGTCGTCTCAGATTTGTCTGGATGACGTTGTTTAGCAGCCTTGTCTTTGTCATCAACATTATGCTGACCAGCTTCTTGCGTATCCATAGCTTTAGACGACGATTGACTCGATTTACTGTCGTCCAAAGAAAGATGCACTACTTCTGAAGCCTTGCTTTTAGTCGGCGCTTCATTGACCTGTAATACTACTTCATTGGGGTCTTGGTCGCGCTGAGCATTCGCTTGTGGTTTACCTTTTGCCGCATTGGCAGTGGACTGCTGATTATTCTGCTTAGTATCATTGTCAACTGTTAAGGTTTGCCCGCGTTCAAGCTTACCACGTGAGTTGCGCTGGCTATGAGGCTTGCGTTTCGTACGTGACTGCTCGCTCGAGGTACTATCTTCTGTACGCTCGCTGGCATTTTGATGATTATTACGGTTGTCTTGGCGAGTGTTTTGACGATTGCCGTTACGATCGTTGCCACGCTTATTATCACGTTCGCGTCCATCTTGCGTATCAGATCGATTATTATCGTTGGTATCATCTGTACTATTATCTGCGCTATCGTTGTCATCGCGCTGATCTTTTCTTTGACGCGATTTAGAAGATTTTGATTTGCGTGACTTGCGCTTTCTTCTATCGTCGCTGTGACTCTCTTTTTTGTCATCATCAAGCGCGCTTTGCTTTGATGATTGAGTGACACTTTGAGTATTGTTATCGTCTTGCTGACGTACATTTTGCGGATCATCACTTTGATTTGATGAATGCTGGCTGTTATCTAACGCTGTACGATCCACTTGCCCAAACGAACCTAAGCTTTGCGCCCCAGTATTGACTAATGCTTCAATAGCTTCAGCGGCATCACGACTACTAACACTGTTTGCAGTCTGTGCTTGCGGCGCTTGCGCAAACAGATTAGACAGCCAAGCAACGGCTTTTGGCTGCGTAGTAGAGACCTGCTGATTACTCTGTGTAGTATGATTTGTGGCAGCACGCGCTGAGGAGACTTGCGTACTTACTTGCGTATTGTCAGTATGCTGATGGTTGTCGGTATTTTTTGGTTCGTTATTTGAGCCATTGTTTCGATGGCTATTTTGGCCTACATTCGATGATGACGCGCGTCCGTTACTTTGATTGCTTGCACGATTGTCTGGGCTACTTTTGTTATCAGCTGATTTACGCGGCTGACGAGTAGGCTGCTGCTCAGGACGTTCTTTTTCTGATGTTTGCCAGTCAACGTCATAACCGAGGTCATTATGCTCTTGTTGCTGCGTATCAGTGATACGCTCATAGCTTGTCGGTGCAAAACCATCACGATTAAAATGCAATTTAAAATTGGGCGACTCTAGGTGAGCATGTGGCAGGATAGTGATACGTGTGCCGCTGTCTTGTTCAAGATAAACCAAGCTGTCGCGTTTTTCATTTAAAATAAATGCGGCAATGTCAGTTGGTACTTCTGCTTGTACTTCACCTTGACGTTCTTTTAAAGCGATTTGCTCGATTTGGCGCATGATAGACAATGATAAAGAGCGCAGATCACGAATCATACCGTTGCCATGACAGCGTGGGCAGATATAGCCAGTAGACTCTTCTAATGATGGGCGTAGACGTTGACGACTCATCTCCATCAAACCAAACTTAGATATCTCGCCGAACTGAACACGAGCACGGTCATATTTGGTCGCATCAACCAGGCGTTTTTCGACTTCTTTTTGGTGCTTATTGTCATTCATGTCAATGAAATCAATGACAATCAAGCCGCCCATATCGCGTAGACGTAATTGGCGAGCGATTTCATCAGCTGCTTCTAAGTTGGTATGGTAGGCAGTTTCAGCGACGTCTGAACCTTTAGTAGATTTGGCCGAGTTGATATCGATTGATACCAACGCTTCAGTTTGGTCAATGACGATTGAGCCGCCAGATGGCAGGCGTACTTCACGCTGGTAAGCGGTCTCGATCTGCTTTTCAATGCTAAAGCGTGCGAACATAGGCTCGTAGTCAGTATATTTGCGTAGTTTGTCCGCTTGTGTTGGCATCACTGCATCGATAAATCCTGCCGCTTCAATGTAAGCGTTTTCGTTATCAATCCAAATCTCAGCTATATCGTCACGCAGATAATCACGTACCGCACGTGTCACCACACCTGCTTCTTGATGAACCAAGCGTGGTGATGGGTACTTTTTGTTTTGTTCTTGAATGGCTTGCCAAATATTGAGCAGATGATTTAGGTCGTGTTGCAGATCTTCTTGAGTTTTGCCAATACCTGCAGTACGAATGATGACACTCATACCTTTAGGCAAATCAAGATTGGCAAGCATACGCTTCATATCTTCGCGTAGTTTGCCGGAGATTTGACGCGAAATACCACCACCACGAGGGTTATTGGGCATCAGTACCAAATAACGACCAGCGAGCGAGACATAAGTGGAGAGAGCCGCGCCTTTGTTGCCGCGCTCTTCTTTTTCAACTTGGACGATCAGCTCATCGCCTTCTTTAATAAGCTTTTTGATATTTTCATCACGTGGGTTGCCACTTAAGTATTCGGTAGAGATTTCACGAATAGGCAAAAACCCTTGACGCTGTGAACCGTATTCAACGAATACGGCCTCAAGTGATGGCTCGACACGGGTGACATGGCCTTTATAAATGTTGGATTTTTTTTGCTCGCGGGTACGGTTTTCTAGGTCAAAATCGTAGAGATGATTGCCTTTACACAAAGCGACACGAATTTCTTCGTTTTGAGTGGCGTTAATCAAAATGCGTTTCATACTATTATCCTATGAGTACACAGGACAATGACAAGAAGGGTTATTATATTGAGTGGTTCTGAATAAAAAATCTGCTATCAAGCGGCTTTAACGATAAAAAGCACCAACAGATTATTCAGGCTGCCAAATGGACAGCAAACAACATAAATATAATCAAAGTAAAGTGGCGATGATAAGTCATGCTAATACTAAAAATTAGTAGATGTAGGGCGAGCGTACTGCTCGGATAAATACAGGTATCGAATTAAAAGGTCATCGTCGCTGATCGTTGGTTCAAATTTAACGACTGTGTTTAAAGTGACTAAAATAATCGTTCTAAGTAATTTTGATACAGAGTGTAGGGCTGTAACATGATCTAATGCCAATCATCCTATACTGGTTTCAAGGCTAGTACCTAACACATTACTATGTTAGGTTTTACAAAGATTATTGACATATAAGGCGTACCTGGTTTACTTTGTAAGGGTATCCAAGCACTTACCACAAAGTCACAATTTATTCGCCGTTTTGTCTAAACTGTTAACACTAGCGAACGTCTTAATATCAGCTCAAATTAATTCAATGATTTTATCTATCTATTATTTTATAACATCTAACTGTCTTAGAAGAATCTTAAGTTAAAAGTGCCACTGCACTGTTATTCAGCGGGGCGTACTTGGCAAACAGAATAGGTAACCGGCTTACAAGCTCGGTAGGCTATACATTGTTTGTATGACAATCGTTTTATCTGTTTGACCGCCAATATTCAGGCAGCTGTAAACTCTTAACATCGGATTAACATTACTTACCCAGCTGCACCAACCCAATGATTAAAAAATCAAGTCATGGCCGTGTGTTAATGAGTAGTTGTGTTCTATTACCGCTTGATAATTTAGCATGTTTGCCATTATCACCGAAGCGATTAATTTGGTATAAATACCTTTTATTGGACATCACGCCAGACGTTACTGAGCAGGATGTCCTGAAAGTAGATGATGCGTGCAAAAATCGCCAGATCAACTCATTACTAGCCAGTAATAATGATAACAATAAGTTGTTTAAGACAATAACGATTATTGTCTTAGTCTCTGCTTAATTGGCGCTCAACATGGTAAACTATAACAAATCTTTGTGTAAATACCTAACTAAAAATGACAAATTCCAAAATGACTGACGATGCACCTACCCATGAAGCTCCAGCAATATTCAATAGCAAGACGCGCCCACAAAGCGCTGATGATGAAATTAGCAACTTTGGAAAGGTTAACTACCTTGAAGTTACTCGCCATCAGCATGACCAGCGTTTAGATAACTTTTTATTAAACCGCTTAAAAGGGCTGCCAAAATCTCATATTTATAAAATGATACGGTCAGATGAAGTTCGAGTGAACAATAAGCGCTGCAAAGCACATGATAGAGTAGAGCGCGACGATGTCGTACGTATCGCACCTATTCAGTTGGCAACCCGCGAAAAACCCATCATTAGTACTGAGTTTGCGAAGAGCCTATTAGCGCGCGTAGTGTATGAAGATGATGGGCTGTTGGTACTCAATAAGCCGTCTGGTATCGCAGTACATGGCGGTAGTGGACTTGATTTTGGTGTTATCGAGGCCATGCGTGAGGTGACTGGTAAAAAGTACCTAGAGCTGATTCATCGTATTGATAAAGATACCTCAGGCCTGCTTATGATTTCTAAGAAGCGCTCAACACTTAAAGTGCTGCAGCAGCACCTAGTTGACAAAACCATTCAAAAGCACTATCTATGTCTGGCAAAAGGGCAGCCTGCTCTGAATGAGCAACGTATTGATGCCCCACTGTTACGTTACACGCTTGCTAATGGTGAGCGCCGTGTCAAAGTGGATAGCAGTACCTCACAAAATCAGGACCTGCAATCTAAAGACAGCCAAACGGATATCATCGTACATAGCCGTTTTATACTGGCAGGTCAGCCAGTCAGCTTGATTGAAGCCAAACCATTGACAGGACGCACGCACCAAATCCGTGTACATTTGGCCCATATCGGTCATGCGATCTTGGGTGATGACAAGTATAATGTACATGATAAATCAGGCGTTCATCGCTTGTGCTTGCACGCATGGCGACTAGATATTCCAGGCTATAAAATCATTACCGCCCCGTTACCAGATGATATGGCAGACTGGTTGCCGGAGCAAACTGCATTGCCAGAATAAACTTAACCCTCCCCTATATTAATGTATTGACTACTAATGTATTGACATCGAATTTTTGGTTTATTGCCGTGCGCTAAGGTAAATTTATGAGTAAACAGTCTAATCATCGCTTAGCAGATAAGACGTTGGTTATCTTTGATTGGGATGGTACTTTGATGGATTCGATCGGTTTAATCGTTGAGTCCATGCATGTTGCTGGAGAGGCGCATGGTTTTTGCACCACTAATCAAGCAGTCAAAGATATTATCGGATTGAGTTTAATGAATGGTATTGAGATTTTATATCCGCAAGCGAATGAGTCACAAAAGCTTGCTATTCAACAAAGTTATGCTGACTACTACATTCCTAACAGTCACCGTACACCGTTTTTTACTCCTATAGAAGGCATGTTACAAACGTTGCAGCAGCAAGGCCGCAAATTGGCTGTAGCGACGGGTAAGAAAAGACGAGGTCTTGATAGGGTGCTTACCGCATCTGCTA
The DNA here is from genome assembly GCF_051847555.1 of Psychrobacter sp. 1Y4. NCBI lineage: Bacteria > Pseudomonadati > Pseudomonadota > Gammaproteobacteria > Moraxellales > Moraxellaceae > Psychrobacter > Psychrobacter sp. 1Y4. The sequence goes on from NZ_JBPYDE010000001.1 coordinate 145,044, forward strand.
GCCAGCACTACTTTGAGATAACTCGTTGTGCTGATGAGTCAGGCTCCAAGCCCAACCCGCAGATGCTGACAGATATCTTAGAGCATACGCAGCACAGTATATCTAAAGCTGTATTTATCGGTGATAGTATTTATGATATTCAAATGGCGAACAAGCTTGGTATGACCAGTATTGCTGTAGATTATGGTACGGCAACCAATAAAGAGCTCGCCGCTCAGCAGCCGACTTATCAAGTTGATACACCCCAAGCTTTAACAGAGCTACTATGTGGTTAAAATAAGAGACGTAATGAACAGAAAAAGGGTTTATCACTAATTATGATAAACCCTTTTTTAATTTATGCAGATGATGGTTATTCAGCATCTTACTGACTATCTTGTGATTTAACATCTTGTGGTTCAGCGTCTAGCTGAGTAGCAGGAAGCGACTGAAGATTTGACTCAACCAGCTTGTCATCATCAAGTTTGTAATCGTACCATTTGCCCATCACGCCTGCCAGCTCATCAAGGCCTTCTTTTCTTAATGCAGAAAACAGCTGAATAGTACAGTTTAACCCCAGTTTTTTTAGGGCTTGACGAGTATTAAGTAAGGCATTTTTTGATGCCCCATATTTGAGTTTGTCCGCCTTAGTCAATAAGATATGGACAGGCAACTCGCCATCTTTAGCCCAATGTAGCATCTGCTCATCAAAGAACTTAAGAGGATGGCGAATATCTGTCATCAGCACTAAACCTGCAAGACTTGAGCGTGATACCAGATACTCTTCTAACTCTACCTGCCATTCTTTTTTCATCTCAAGCGGGACAGCTGCATAACCATAGCCTGGTAAGTCAACCAAGCGTCTGTTGGTATCACCAATGCTGAAAAAGTTTATCATTTGTGTACGTCCCGGCGTTTTAGACGAGCGGGCAAGCTGACGCTGGTTGGTTAACGCATTGATAGCCGAGGACTTACCCGCATTTGAGCGTCCTGCAAAAGCGACTTCTAGTCCGATATCTGGCGGACAAAGACGAAAAGTAGGCGCCGACGTCATAAATTCAGTTTGCTGGATACGCTGGCGGGCTTTGGTATTAAACACCGCATGTTCAGCGGCAACATCTTTAAACGGGGTACTCATAAATGACTCATTAACAATCAAAAAATTAAAACGAAGTTTGAAATAACATCACAGAACAAGTCAAAAAAAGATAAGCGGCTAGCTGTCACATCGATAATATAAAACTTAGAATGACTTTTAATACCAATAAGCAGCCAGATAAAGGATGAGTGTTACGATGATCTATTTGGTATATTGCTTATCTCTGCCGTTCTATATATGACAGCATAACACTAAAGTGAATAGCAGCTTAGCAAAATTATCATACAACGCTTAAGCGTTACTAACATTAAACGAGATAATACTACTTTGACTCGACATATATCGTTACAATATAAGATATTATCAGTTAACAAGTTTATGTATCGAATAATTGTAGACATGATTATTCTGTTAAAGAGGATATCATATGCGTTTATTAAATATTAGTAGCATTAAAATAGGCCAAGCCTTGAGTAGTAGTATGGTGGCACTTGTCATCAGCATTGCTATGACGAGTAGTCATGCAGCAACTGATATCTCCAAAATCTACAATGACTCATGCGCGGCTTGCCATGACAGTGGGGCATTAAATGCCATCAAGAAAGGTGATAGCGCTCAGTGGCAACGCCTTATAGAACGAAAAGGTATGCCTGCACTGATTGATTCTGTAAAGGGTGGCATGATTCAAATGCCAGCGGGCGGATTATGTGATAGCTGTAGTGATGATGATTATCGCAAATTGATTGAATATATGAGTAAGTAGCGAGAAACTTAGCTGTCAATTCTACTTTATAGACCTTTGAGTATCCTAATGATACCTATAAGATTTTATAAAACAGGCAGATGATTTACAAAATATGTTGTATGCTTAGTTTTAGATAAAAAAACGTTAGTTACTATGATTAAGTAGGCAAATTCTTTAAAGTCTTGCTATAATAATTGCAAATAAACCCTGATGTTAGTAAGTGCTTTCGGGCTGCTTGTTATGAACACCGCAAATTTCATGATTAATTTAGTCAAGCTATAGACGTGCTTGTGTGATTTGGTGAGTGCTCTGTTAATACAATCAATCGAGATAATACTTACGGCGAGTTAGTAGGATCTGTATCAATGAAAAAGTTAATCGCTGCCGCCAGCTTATGTGTTGCAAGTTTCAGCGTACAAGCTGCTATTATTGTTCCTGAATATGACGCTAATGCAGGTAAACAAATTGCAGAAACGGTCTGTGCCGCTTGTCATGGTGTTGATGGAGTGAGTGTCGTGCCAGCTCAGCCAAATCTTGGCGGTCAAAATGTAAAGTACTTATATAAGCAATTGGTCAATTTTAAATCTGGATACCGCAAAAACGGCATTATGCAGTCGCAGGTTGCTAATTTGTCGCAGCAAGATATGGCTAACGTATCAGGATACTATGCTGAGCAGTCACCTTGGGGCGTGGGCTTTGGTAATCCTGCAACCAATCAAGAAGCAACCAAGCTTTATTTAGGTGGCGATAAGTCACGCGGTGTGATTGGTTGTGCAGGCTGTCATGGTCCAGATGCAGCTGGTAATGATTGGGCCGCATTTCCTAAACTAGGTGGTCAGCACGCAGAATATATCGCTACTCAGTTAAAACTGTTCCGTGCAGCGGGCCGCGTGGACGATATCGCAAGCGACGATCAAAAACGTGTCAACGATGCAGCCAAAGAAGGCGAGATGGGTATGATGCAGACGGTAGCAGCGAGACTGTCAGATCGTGATATTCGTATCTTGTCGGATTATGTAAGTGCTATTCATTAATTGATGCCTATTTGATTATTAAACCCCGTTTTCGGGGTTTTTTTATAGGTGCCTGTCCCTATATTGTATAAAGAAATACAGCTTCCTTAATGGGTCTGTATACTTAATGGGTCTGTATAATTGCCTATTGTTATTCACTTTAGATCGTTTGGATTGAGATTATGATGGTCCGCTATGCTTCTTATTTTATGGCAGCACTGTTGCCACTACTGCTTTTTCGCTGGTTTGCACCTACTTCAATTGGTGAAATAGACTTTTGGTTGTTGTGGCTATTTGCGATGGTATTGGTTTCATTGCCAGTGATTTATGCAGAGATTGCTTTGGCTTATCGTAGTATTGAAGCACCCTTAGCAGGCATGCAAAAACTAACCCGCGAAGCTGATGCTAGTCCGTTATGGCGTAGTTTTGGTTGGTTGACAGCGATAGTAGCGATTGCGATTGCTGCACTTATAATATCTGGAGCAAGTAGCGGTCTTTTATCTGCGCTGACAGAGCTGAATAGCGCTCCTAGCTTGCCAGTTTTTGCGGTTGCTGGTGGTTTAATGGTGATTGCAGTATTGTTAAGCTTGCTTGGGGTCGCGCCTCTGCCTATAGGTCTAGGTCTGATGGTTGTAGGCTTAGTGATGGGCCTGACCAATGGCCTCCCGCAAGTTGAATTCGCCATGACGAACATTAACTTAACCGAATGGGCACGAGCGGTTGCACTTGCGTTGGTCAGTGTAGGAGCAGGTACTGGACTATACTGGTTTGGTCAGCATCTAGTGACGAAGCAGATAGTAACTGCAGTAGAGCCAGATGGTCTCAATGTAACCAAGTCACATTCGACTAAGGCTCCTCATACCTATCGTGCTGCCAAACTGGTGCTACCCATCTGGATACTGCAGCTAGTCATTGGTATCATTGCATTATTCAGTAGTGGCTTAGCACTACCGCCCATTGGGCAACTGCTATACCATGCAGGCGTATTATTTGTAGCAAGCTATTTGTTATATTATAGCGCCCAGCAGCTAGCGCATAAATTTGGCCTAGTGGTCGGCTTGGTTATAACATTGATTGTAGGTTTGTTACTAGTCACAATAGTACCGACAGCTTGGCTAGTGGGTCTATTGGTTATAGTGAGTAGTATTGCAGTGCTAGTGCTGTCTATATTTGCCGGCTGGCATATGAAAATCAGTCACTTGCGTAAGTCTTTAAACTTTGGCAGTGAAGCATCGTACAACCTATGGCGCGTGGCCATTCGTCTCATTGTACCGTTAGCACTGATTTTAGCATTAGTAGGTTGGATACTGCTATGGCTGAGTTGATAGAGAATACGTCTAAACGCTCTCATAAGCCAGCCATGATGACAGTGCAACTGGCCTATGCTGAAGATGTAAAGCGCCAACATTATCTGACATTACAAGTCGTTGAAGGTACGACTCTATATGAAGCACTAGAACAAGCTGGATGGTTAATTCAGTTTCCTAACTTGGCCGTATGGTGCGAACAAGTAGCAAGTATGATAACGCCTACTGCCAAGCGCTGGCATGTAGGAATTTATGCACAAAAACAGCCTATAAGCTACATATTACAACCTCTAGATCGCATCGAGGTATACCGTAGCTTAAGCGCTGATCCCATGTCTCAGCGCAAAAATCGTGATAAAAAAAAGCAAATATAAATGGTTAAGACTGAGGTAGGGTTTCTATACCTTCGATACGAGTGACAATACCATTGGCATCAAAATAGACAATCAAATGCTGGCTGGCATTTTTGACATCTGTGATACCTTTGCGCTCACCTTCTGTGCCTGCCTGGTAGTCGTAGATATAATCCCAACGATTGGGTGCTAATGTGTCTTTGATAGCAGGGCTCCCTAGTATGTACAATACTTGGTTTTGATTCATGCCTACTTGTAGTTTTTGAGCTTGAGTTTGAGTAATTGGTGTACCTTGTGGTAAATCAATTCTATAAACGTTAAATAATGAGCAACCAGATAAGGCAACAGTAATGCCAAGGGTTGCAGTAATCATAATTTTGCGCAGATTGGCTGAGTAATGAGATGACTGACGGCCAAGGGGAGAACGATTTAATAGCTTTATCATGGTAAGATGGCTCATAAAAATGGGTTAGGCGCGGCTAAATGCATATTGGGCAAGTCTTGCCGGCAATCTTGAACAAATGATACGTCATTTACTTGCAATTGCCTACCACTTACGACATTATTTACCAAATGCTACCTGATATACTCAGTAATTTATAGTGTCAATTCATAAGCTTATAACTACAATATATTTTATTTTTATCATCATTTTTAAAGTGAGGGCATAGCCTAGCTACTAATTCACTATAACTATTCTTCAATTTTTATTTGTTAAGACTTTAACAGTCAGAAGGGATATTATGGCTTCTTTTACCAATCAGGACTTACGTAAAGCAGGATTAAAAGTAACTTTACCGCGTATTAAAATTTTAGAGCTACTTGAGAGAGCAGAGCTGCATCATATGAGTGCAGAAGAGGTATACAAGGCGCTTATTGAGCAAGGCGAAGATGTAGGATTGGCGACAGTTTACCGAGTATTGACGCAGTTCGAGCAAGCAGGTATTGTTGAACGTCATAACTTTGAAAACAATTTGTCAGTGTTCGAAATCACTCAAGAAGAGCATCATGATCATCTGGTTTGTGATGTTTGTGGCAAGATTATTGAGTTTCATAACGAGGTCATTGAAGAAGAGCAGTTAAAAGTAGCAGCGGAGCATGGCTTTAAACTGTCTGGGCACTCACTGGTGTTATATGGTATTTGTAACAATCAAGAATGTAAAGACAGTGCAAAATAATCAATAGACTTAACTAAAACAAAAAACCGCCTTCAATTTGAAAGCGGTTTTTTATTTGCATGCTTGGTTTTCTTGATTTCAATAAATTGCAATTAGCCAATATTTAAAGACAAGCTGCTGGCATTTTCTTCAATGTCTTTACTGCCATTTTTACTGTTTAGTTTGATTTTTAAGCGCAAGTCATTTGGAGAGTCCGCATGTTTAATCGCATCTTGGTAAGTAATGTCACCATTTTCGTATAAGTCGAACAATGCTTGATCAAAGGTTTGCATGCCACTATCACGTGAGCGCGTCATTACTTCTTTGATTTCGTGTAGTTCACCCTTACGGATATAGTCACTAATCAGCTGTGAGTTAAGCAACACCTCAATTGCTGCACGGTAGCCTTTGCCATCTGGCGTTTGGATAAGCTGCTGCGCAACAATAGCTTGTAAGTTGAGCGAGAGATCCATGAACAACTGATTGTGACGATCAGCTTCAAAGAAATGGATAATACGATCGATCGCTTGGTTGGCATTATTTGCGTGCAATGTTGCAAAAACCAAATGTCCTGTTTCAGCATATTGGATCGCATAGTCCATCACTTCACGGTTACGAATTTCACCAATAAGGATAACATCAGGCGCTTGGCGCAAGGTGTTTTTTAGCCCAGCTTCAAATGATAAAGTATCGACACCAACTTCACGCTGCGTGACGATACAGCCTTTGTGCTGATGTACAAACTCAATGGGATCTTCGATAGTAATAATATGACCATGAGAGTTTTGGTTACGATGACCGATCATAGAAGCAAGCGTGGTTGATTTGCCTGTCCCTGTAGCACCGACTAATAAGATGATACCACGCTTTTTCATCGCCAACTCTTTTAGCGAAGGAGGCAGGCGCAGCTCTTCAACCGTTGGAATTTTGTTTTCGATTTTTCGTAAAACCATGCCTGCCATATCACGCTGCATAAAAGCACTGACCCGAAAGCGTGCCAGCTGCGATTTATCTGAGATGGCAAACTGACATTCATTGGTGTCTTCAAACTCTTTTTGCTGATTGTAGGTCATAAGACTTTTGACCAAAAGCAAAGTTTGCTCACCCGTTAATGGCGCTTGTCCTACAGGACAAATAGTACCGTTTATTTTCATAGAAGGCGCAACGCCAGCTGTAATAAACAAGTCAGAGCCGTTCTTCTTAACCATGAGTTGCAGTAGTTTATCGAAGTCCATATCATATCCAAATTAAAAGTGAGTTATTAAAAAATAAGTTAAAGGTACTAAATATAATGTAAGAATAAGAGGGTCAAATCAGTGTTATATAAATGCTTCAGGCTGTTTTGCATAAGGACGAGCGACGTCTTTGCTAATAGTGCCTTTGCTGACTAAGTTTTTGAGAGTTTGGTCGAGCGTAATCATGCCGTCACCAGCACCAGTCTGAATAGCAGAATACATCTGGGCAATCTTGTTTTCGCGTATGAGATTGCGAATGGCAGGTGTACCGAGCATGATTTCGTGAGCAGCTACACGTCCACCTGTTTGCTTTGGTAGTAGCGTCTGTGAAATAACGGCTTGCAGCGATTCAGATAACATTGCACGAATCATATCTTTTTCAGCAGCCGGAAAAACATCGATCACACGGTCAATTGTCTTCGCGGCAGAGCTGGTATGCAAAGTGCCAAACACCAAGTGACCAGTTTCAGCAGCGGTCAAAGCCAAACGAATCGTTTCAAGGTCACGTAGCTCACCGACCAAAATAACGTCTGGATCTTCCCGCAGTGCGGAGCGTAATGCAGGCTCAAAACCTAACGTATCACGGTGGACCTCACGCTGGTTGATAAGGCTCTTTTTGGATGCATGAACGAATTCGATAGGGTCTTCGATAGTCAAAATATGCTCTTTACGTGTATCATTGATATAGTCGATCATTGCCGCTAAGGTAGTAGATTTACCAGAACCAGTCGGCCCTGTTACCAGTACTACACCACGTTTAAAGTTCGAAACTTGTTTAAATACATCACCCATTCCTAAGTCCTCTAAAGTAAGAACTTCTGAAGGGATGGTACGAAAGACAGCACCAGCACCGCGGTTTTGATTAAAAGCATTTACCCGAAAGCGCGCTAGGTTTGGAATCTCAAACGAGAAGTCAGTCTCAAAAAACTCCTCAAAGTCGGCACGCTGTTTATCATTCATGATGTCATAAATCAGCTGATGCACAGTTTGATGACTCATAACCGGCATATTAATACGCGTAATTTCGCCATCTGCTCGAATAACGGCGGGCATGCCAGCTGATAGATGCAAGTCTGATGCTTTATGTTTAACAGTAAATCGCAGCAGATCTTCAATGCTTAAGTTGCTTTTTTCAGCCATGGTCGAGCGTTCCTATCTAGCAGTACAGTAAAAATGAGCAATAAAGAGTTTCTGTGTTGAAATTACTTTAAAGTTTGATAGAGCTATTAGGAGACTAATAACACTAGCTTTACTTTATTTACAGCTCATACCTACTTTAGTAGTGCAAGTGAGCTAAAGTAACAAATTAATAACAATAATAGTCAATTTCTATCATAAAAGAAACAGATTAAATGTAAATAATGACGATTAACGGTATAATTTTCTTAGAAAATTTTTGCCAAGCATTATATGTTCAAGGTTTTATAAACCAAGTTTTGGATGACAGAAAAGATAATAAGAAGGATACAATATGAATGAGCATCGTTTAATCGCCAACTGGCAACAGGTTAACGAACAAGTAACTCAAGCCTGTTTGCAGGCTAATGATTTAATAACGGAGCAGGAAAGAGCTACTAGATCAGCGTCAGACGTCATATTGCTTGCAGTTTCGAAAACCAAACCTGCTGATATGATCGCTATATTGGCTCGGCAAGGACAACGGGATTTTGGTGAGAACTATCTGCAAGAAGCCATTGAAAAAATCAAGACACTACAAGGTCAGCCTGAAGCTGCCTCTATCGTATGGCATTATATTGGGCATGTTCAGCGTAACAAGACTCGTGACATTGCCGAAAACTTTGATTGGGTACAAACGCTTGAGCGTGACATCATTGCAAAACGTCTGAACGATCAGCGTCCAACAGATATGCCGCCACTGAATGTGCTTATACAGCTTAATATAGATGATGAGGAGAGTAAGTCAGGTTGTCGCCCTGAAGATTTATCCGACCTACTAGCAGCTATCAAAGGCTATGAGCGCCTACAATTACGCGGTTTAATGATTATTCCTGCTAAGTCTAATACAGATGCGTTTAAACGCACCAAGATGTTATTTGAAAAGATAAAGCAAGAACATCCGGATTTAGAAGCTTGGGATACGCTTAGTATGGGTATGAGTAATGATATGGCAGCCGCTATTGCTAACGGCTCTACGATGGTAAGGGTTGGCACAGCGATATTTGGTGCACGAGATTGATTAGGTTACTTACTGTTCTCACTATTTGTCTTTGAGATCATCGACAGACCTCTCCAAGAAAGAGCTGTTTTTGCAGAATGTCTAGGCAGTTTCTTCAAGTTTGGTCACTAGCATCTGATTGATTTTTAATTTCTCAGTATCTAGTATTTCAAACCGATAGTTGGCATATTCGATGGTATCCGTTTTTTTGGGTATTTTTCGCAGCATATACATCATAAAACCACTGATGGTTTCATAGTTTTGATTGCGCGGTAAGTTTACGATATCTAAAGCACGAACCACATCTTCGATAGGCGTCATACCGTCGATCAGCCAAGAGTTATCAGTACGCTGGACAATAGGCTGATCTTCTAATGTAACAAGCTCACCCATGACAATGCTCATCACGTCTTTAAGCGTTATGACACCCACGACCATTGCATACTCATTGACGATGACGGCAAAGTCCGCACCAGTGGATTTGAACATCTCTAGCACTTCAAACAAAGACAAGGTGTCAGGCACGAATAGGGCCGGCTTTAATAGCGCTTTATCGGTTAAACTAACCTTTTGCTGATTAAGGACTAACGCTAAAAAGCTACGAGACTCTACATAACCAACGATATGCTCTAAGTCATCATCATTGCACACCAAAAACTTATTATGGGGTTGCTCGATCATGGTCTCGACCACTTTGTCGGTACTTGTTTTGGTATCAAAGTAAACAATATGTTCGCGGGGATTCATCACTGAGGTGACTGTCCGCTCTTGCATCTCAAAGATATTTTCTATCAAATGATGTTCTTGCTTTTTTAACACCCCAGCTTCGGCCCCAGCATCCATAACGGCATAAATATCTTCTGGCGTCATATCATCTTGACGTGCTGTTGATATACCCAACACCTCAAAAATAACATTTGCCGCACCATCAAATACCCAGATGATGGGTTTGAACACAAAAATTAAAAGCATCATTGGCCGTACGAGTCGCACGGCTATAATCTCAGTACTAGACATTGCCAAACGTCTGGGCATCAGGTCAGCCAGCAAAGAGAACAAGCTTGTAATCAAGACAAAAGAGACAATCGATGCTATAGCTTCATTGTTAAATAAAAGATGTAGATAAGGACTGATAGCTGATTCGCCCACTGCACCAGCTGAAATAGCGACAGCGTTTAAAACCACTTGTACTACTGTGATAAAGCTACCAGGATTGTCCTGCATATGTAGGACATCAAGTGCTCGGACTTCTCCTTCTTTTGCCATAATTTGTAGTTTAATTTTGCGACCAGCGGCAATGGCAATCTCGGCAGCAGAAACAAAAGCGCTTAGGGCAAGCAACAAAAGAAGGCAGATACTAGCGGTTAGCAAACTCATGAAGTACTCAAAGAAAGGTAGAAGAATAGAAAGGTTTGAAAGTAAATAAAAAGGCAGCACCGCAAGTTATGATAACTATGATTTATACATTGATAGAATAGTTACCGAATACGTATTTGTACTTGTATAAAATATTTAATAACCATGCTAAAACTATCATACTAAGGAATTAAGGTACTGCTAATAAAAAAAGCTGGACAAGAAGTGCCCAGCTAATAATAAACATAATAATATAAAGGTATGATCAAAACCAAACAGTAAAACCAATAAACTTTTAGCTATTAATCGACCATTTGTTGACTAACGGATAGCGACGTTCACGCCCAAAGGCTCTTTGACTAATCTTCGTACCAATCGGTGACTGACGACGTTTATATTCGCTATTGTCCACCATTTTGATGGTTTTGGCCACCATATCGGCATCAAAACCTTTATCGACAATCGCTTGATAACCCATATCTTCATCGATATACAAGGTTAAAATACCATCTAATACCTCATAATCAGGTAGGCTGTCTTGATCTTTTTGATCAGGACGTAGCTCAGCTGATGGCGGGCGAGTAATGACCCGCTCAGGAATCACAGGCGTATCCTCTAAGCGATTACGATAGCTTGCCAAGTTATAAACCTGTGATTTATAAACGTCTTTTAGCACATCGAAGCCACCAGCCATATCACCATATAAAGTAGAGTAGCCGACTGCTAGCTCAGACTTGTTGCCAGTCGTAATGACCAAATGTCCAAATTTATTAGACAATGCCATCAAGATAACACCGCGCGCACGTGCTTGGATATTTTCTTCAGTGGTGTCAGCAGGTGACTTGTTGAATAATGGCGCTAACGTATGGCGAATACCTTCGACGGCATCAAAGATAGGGCAGACAGTATAAGAGACATTTAGACGACGCGCTTGTGCTTGAGCATCTTCTAAGCTTATCTTTGAAGTGAACTCATAAGGCATCATGACAGCATAGACTTTATCTGCACCCAAAGCATCTACAGCGATACACAAGGTCAAGGCCGAATCGATACCACCTGATAAACCAACCAGTACGCCACCAAATCCTGAATGATTGACATAATCACGTAGCCCAACGACTAACGCTTGGTACATCTCTGACTCACGGCTCAGCGTTAGTGGCGCTTTTTCTTGAGTGTTGAATGCATTGCTATCAACATTTAAAGTCGCTAGCATTAATTGATCTAAAAAGCGTGGAGCTTCATGAGCGATAGAGCCATCGGCTTGCGCGACAATAGAACCACCGTCAAATACTAAGTCGTCTTGACCACCTACTGCATTCACATAGACAATGGGTACTTTGTGTTCACGGCTACGCTGAGTCAGCATGGTCTTACGCATATCTTGCTTACCCGTCTCAAACGGAGAAGCATTAAGACTGACAATGATGTCGACGCCTTGCTGTTTGAGATCTGCAATGGGTGTTTTTTCCCATAAATCTTCGCAGATAAGTAGTCCGATGGTGATGCCTTTATAATCAAATAACACTTGATTACGGCCTTTATCAAAGTAACGGCGTTCATCAAATACCCCATAATTGGGCAAAAACTGTTTATGATAAAAACCTTTTTGATGGCCATTATGCAAGATAGCGGCTGAGTTAAAGGTGCCATGATGGTCAACATGTGGATAGCCGACGATCATCACAATATCTTGAATATCACTTAGAGCCGATAATGCGCTTTTGATGCGTCCAGATAAGCTTGGACGAAGCAGTAAATCCTGCGGTGGGTAGCCTAGCAAAGCCAATTCTGGGAAGACAATGACATCAGCGCCCTGATCGCGCGCTTGGATGGCAAGTTGACGCATTTTGTTAGCATTGGCAGAGATATCCCCTACCAAAAAATGTGATTGGGCTAAAGCGAAGGTAACCTCATTTGGCGCTACATTGTTTGCAGACCTATCGTTTGAAGGTGAACTCGTTGTATTAGCAGAGTTGTCTGCCGTAAGATTAGAGTTATCAGTGTCTTTTGACATTGTTGTTATTCCTATAAGTATATCAACGAAAATTGGTGGGCTATTGTGAACCCAAAATAAAAGTATCTATAGAACGGTGCTAGCAGTTATAGCCTGCTCAGGCATCACGTTTTAATTATTAGACTGTATGCTAATATTTTTAGGTAAACAGTATCAATCAATACTAATAATCGCCTGCATACGATCGGCGATATTGACATTTGCACAGAATATTGTCCGAAAAATCTACATAGTATTGTTAAAATCAAATTAATAGCTTTAGTATAACATCAATTGTATAACCTACGAGAACGCAGCAGTGATTTACCCCTATAGATGACTACTCAGTTGTCTAAGTATTATTGTAATAAGTATTAATTTTTCTGTATCACATAAACGTCAATTTTTTGCTAAATAAAAGTGAAATTGTAAGTAAAAATTACAACACATCATTGTTTATTTATAGAACGTTATTGCATAATGATTGCCAATATTTAAGTTTTTTTACCAAGTTGACAATATTGAGTCAGTTAGGTCAATCAATAAATTATTTGTTGTTGTATATAAGTTATTGAGCTGTGAATAGGATATAGTTGACAGCATAAAGAACAAAAATAAAAGTTCAAAGACTCTCAAATTTATCAAACAGATTTATTATATAGCTCTGTTATACATGGATATAGTTTGTAGACATCATCTATAAGCGGATGTCTATTCATTTATAAATTTTGCAGTAAAAAGCTCGCTAATTTCTTACTGTCAATGCTTGGTTCAAAAGTTATGATTGAAAACTGGACAAAAGAAGTCGTCATTCAACGCCTGCTCGCTATTACCTTACTGATAATGTTATTTATTCTGTGCTTTCAGGTAGTGCAGTTTTTTATTGTACCAGCTTTATGGGCAGCGATATTAGCCTACGTGACTTTTCCAATCTATACCTTTTTTCATGAAAAAGTCAGACTTAGTCCGGATTTTAGTGCTGGTATTATGACGGTCAGTATCTCGTTGATTATCGGAGTGCCACTGGTGATAGGAGTGTTTATTTTGCAACAAGAGGCGCTTAGTCTCTATAGCAACTTAATCTACCGTGTGAAGGTAGGCTACCTTGATGTACCCGATTATTTTAAAGAATTGCCCGTTATCGGTCAGCAGATAAAAGATATTTTGTGGCAAATTAACAAAAACCCTGAAGGGACACTTGAGGCGTTTCGCGCTTGGATTCAATCGCATTTATACTATGGCAAAGTAGCCCTAGATGTGGTACTCAGTACTTTAGCCAAGCTTGGTATGGCGCTAATGACGCTGTTTTTCTTTTATCGGGATGGGACCAGTTTGATACGTCAGATTCGTCAGGCACTACGCAACGTCATTGGCAATCGAATCGACGGTTATATTGATTCGGTTGGTACAACCACACGCGCGGTGGTATACGGTATCGGTCTGACTGCATTGGCACAAGCGCTGCTTGCCGGTATTGGCTATTATTTCTCAGGATCACCCAGCCCTATTTTACTGACCATCGTAACTTTTATGATTGCGTTAATACCGTTTGGTACGCCGTTTGCGTGGGGCGCGGTGGCGTTTTGGCTATTGAGTCAAGGGCATACGACAGAAGGCATTGGTCTGGCATTGTGGGGTATTTTAGTCATTAGTTGGGTGGACAATTTGATACGTCCGATTGTAATTAGTGGTGCGACTAAAATTCCTTTTATTATTATTTTTATTGGTGTGTTGGGTGGTCTTACCGCGTTTGGTTTTGTCGGTCTATTTATCGGACCAGTAGTGCTGGCCATTGGACTTGCTGTATGGCGTGAATGGATCTCTCAGCATAGAGATGAGATTTTTGCGCCAAAAGAGGTGACGCTAGTAGATAATCAGATGTTGTTAGATTTTGATGATCTGATAAAAAAGAAAACAAAAAGCTGAGTTATTCGTTAGGCAGTATTGCTGTCTAATAGCGTATGTCCATATTATCTATCCACCATTAATCGAGGCGCTCATTTATGTCTAATGTTATAAGCTCTGATTCTATGACATCTAAAATCAATCATAAGCTTACCATCATCGCTGATAGCAATATCGCTGGTCTTGAAGATTTTTTTAATGAAAATACGTTGGGCCAAAATACTTATCAAACGGTTAATATTATCAAAGTTGCTGGACGAGATATCAACGCGCAATTGGTGGCTAAGCTGCAACCAGATGTATTGTTAATCCGTTCTGTGACCAAGGTTGATGCAGCTTTATTGGCAGACAATGATAGCGTTAAATTTATCGGCTCAGCGACGATTGGTACTGATCATGTCGACCAAGCGTATCTGACAACACGCAATATTACTTTTGCCAATGCAGCGGGTTGTAGCAAGCATTCGGTGGCGCAATATGTGTTGACGGCTATCTTAACCTTGCGCCCAGAGTACTGGCAGCAGCTATCGACGTCACCGACATTGGGTATTATCGGGCTTGGTAATATTGGTAGTATACTTGCGCAATACGCTACTGATCTTGGCTGGCAAGTATTGGGTTATGATCCGCTATTACCTGCATCGAACATCAATAATGCCAGCTTTGATGAGGTCATTAGCCAAAGTGACGTTATTAGCTTACATGTACCGCTGACTGACAAAAAAGACAATAATAATCCTAGTGGTAGTGATTATCCTACGCGGCACTTAATTAATAAAATCGTATTAGATGCTATGCCGTCCAAAACTTTACTCATTAATAGTGCACGCGGACCAGTTATCGATGCAGCAGCATTACAAGCTGACATCAAGAGTAATGAGCGTCAAGTAGTGCTCGATGTGTTTGAGCATGAGCCGTACATATCTGAACAGTTACTAACAAAGCTGGCTATCGCCACCCCGCATATCGCTGGTTATACCTTAGAAGGCAAGCTACGCGGTACGCAAATGGTCTATGATGCATTATGTGAAGAATTTGCTGTCACGCCTACACAAGCTATGCAGCAGCTATTGCCAGTCAACATGTATCTATGGTCTGAGCTTAAAGCCTATCCAGATAGACTGATAAAGTTTTATGACATTATGCAGGATGATAGAGAACTGCGCGAAAAAGTAACTAATGGACAGGTAAGTGGCGCGGATTTTGACCAGCTGCGTCGTGATTATCATTTGCGCCGTGAGTGGCAGTTTTAAAGACGGTAGATATCAATCTTAAGAAGATATTATTAATAATCATATTGGATAATAATGAACCCATCAAGCCGTACTTCTACTCATACTTCTAAGCCTGTCTACGCGCCAACTATGACACTTTCCATGGCACAAAAACGTGCAAAACTGCTTAGTGGTATACGCCAGTTTTTTGCAACGCGTCAAGTGCTTGAGGTGCAGACGCCACTACTATCGCAAGCGGGTAATACCGATACTTTTTTGCAATCAGTGGCTGCGCAAGTCACTTATCAAGATAAGCCGTATACTTATTATCTACATACCTCGCCTGAGTTTGCGATGAAGCGTCTTCTTGCCAGCTGGCAAGTGCCTATGTATCAGATTTGCTCTGTATTTCGCGATAATGAGATAGGGACGCGGCATAATATTGAATTTACCATGCTTGAATGGTATCAGCCGTACTATAGTTTGACGGAGCTAGCTGACGAGCTAGGTCAATTGTTAGAGGCGTTATATGGCTATCCGGTAGTCATGAATCACTATCGTTATGTTGACGCATTTATGGACTTTGTGGGAATCCATCCTTTGACGGCCAGTATAGAAGCACTAGAAGCGGTTGCAGAAGACAAAGGGTTGGCAGGTTTTGATTTTGATACTGATATAGATAATAAAGAAGATAGTCGGCAAGGGTGGTTAGATTTATTATTCAGCCATGCTGTCGAGCCAAATCTGGGACACGAATTACCGACGATAATTATCGACTATCCACCTGCCACAGCGGCTCTCGCTAAGACTGAGTTAGACAAAGACGGCAATCTAGTTGCTAAACGCTTTGAGCTATATATCAATGGGATTGAGATTGCCAATGCTTATGATGAACTGGCAGACGGTGCAGCATTAAAGCAGCGTTTTGAACAAGACAATCTATTGCGTCAGCGTCATGACTTACCGAACATGCCTATAGATGAGCATCTGCTTGCCGCTTGTGATGATTTGCCAGCTTGTAGCGGTATTGCATTGGGTTTAGATAGGCTACTTATGGTGCTATCAGGGGTAACCAGCTTAGAAGAAGTCATTACTTTTCCAAGCGACTTGGCCTAGCATTAATTAGCTTAGCATTAATTAGCTTAGATACTAATTTGGCTTGTTACTAAGTTGGTTTGTTACTAAGTTGATATGTCACAATCCTCTTCGCTACTCTAGCTATTTGATAACATAATTACTTTACAAGGCGTTCCAAAATTAAAGCGAGCAAACCTTTAGGCTTACTCGCTTTAGCTCTTTTAGCGCTACGTTATATTATAATTTTGCAATAGCATCACTAATAGCAGTGTCACCATTTTGCATACTAAAGACTTGCTTATTGGTATTATCGGCATTTAATACTGCTACTAACGTAGCGGCAACGTCCTCAATGGCATTTTCACCAGCCTCAGTACTGTTTACAGCGATTTTACCAGTGCCTGCACGCTCTTTTAAAGCACCAGCTTGCACGATAGTGTAGTCGAGTGTACTGTTATTCACTAACCACTGATCCGCATAATGCTTGGCAATGTAATAGTCTTTTAAGTCAGCGATAGCAGGGTTGTCCCATTTGCTGGTATCCAATGAAAACACGGTGCTTAGCATGATATAACGTTTGATACCTTTGTCCTCTACCGCCTGCATCGTCTTAACCGCACCATGCAAATCAACTTCTAACACGCCCTTACCGCCAGACCCAGCGACAAAATATACTGCCTCGATATCATCAGCGATTTGGCTCTGAATAGCATTTTTCTCGGCGGTAATGTCCAAATCTAACTGCGTGTAATTATCATCATTAAATAATATTTCATCTTGACGGGTAGTACCGACCACTTGATGGTTATCAGCTAATAATCGCTCAACCAGATCACTACCAACGCGACCACTGGCACCTATGACTAAAATTTTCATATTCTTTCCTATTTTTGTTTGTATTGTCGTTATGCTATAAATCTTTATAATAAGAGTACTTTGTATTCAAAAACTACTTGTCAAAAGTAAGTATTGAAAACTGTATATACGGTAACAAGAATAGGTAGCACACTTCGTTATGAAGCGTGCCAGTTGCATAGTGTTTGGTTATAGAGTGTATAAGGTTTGCAAGGGAGGTGAGATGATTAAGAACTGAAAAGTTAACGTACCAGTTTGTTTAGACCATCGGCGAAGGCTTTTTTGTCGCGATCGCCATAAGGCTTTTGTCCACTCATCTCTTGTAGCTCTAACACGCCAGTGCCACGCATGGTATCCATAAAATCGCGCATATTGAGCTTTTGCTTGATGTTGTTTTTATCATAGACCATACCGCGGGTTGTCAAAACCAAGCCACCTTTGTCCAAAATATCATTGGCCAAAGGAATATCGCTAGTAATAGCCAAATCGCCTGATTGTATTTGTTCTACGATATAGTCATCAGCCTTGTCAAACCCCGACGGCACCACGGTCATGACGAGCAGCGGTGACTTACGTAGTTTAATAGGCTGATTGGCGACGAATATTGCCACTGTTTGCGTACGCTCGGCAGTTTTGATAATCAAGTCTTTAGCAATTAACGGTACCGAATCAGCATCCACCCAAATTTGCATTATTTCTTAGCCTTTTCTGTCTTTGCCTTAACGTCAGGCGCACTAGCCATTTGACTGTCTTTATTTGCTAAATCAGTATTTTCGATGTCAGTGTTTTTGATATCAGTGTTTTTGATGGACGTTTCGTTTTTGTCATCAAGCTCTGTGGCATCTTGATTGCTTGGCTCATCTTGCTGTTTTTGACTTTTTTGGATAGGCATATATTCTTTATCTAAGCCAACTTTGTTAGGTAACACGGCTACCAATTTAGCCATTGAAGGCTCTAAGTCGGTCACATCGTTAGGCATCAAGGTTATGTGGGCGATTTTCCGATCTTCACGCTCCGCCTTGTGATAACTATGATAATGCGCGCCATCGATAGCCAGCACCGCACTGATATCAGGATACTGTCCTAGTACGTTGACCATAATCGCAGGATGGACATTATCTGTATCGCCTAATGGTAAGTTAACGACCGCGCGGATATGGTTTTCAAATTGACTAGTGATAGCGCCTTCAATGCTCCAGTGTCCCGAGTTATGCACGCGCGGTGCAATTTCATTGGCAAGTAGATAATCATGACCGCGCGCATCTTTAGCAACGAATAATTCTAGTGCCATCACCCCGACATAACCTAAATGGTTCATAACCGTAGTAATAGCTTGTTTGGCTTGATTAAATATGTGGCTGGTACCAACGGCAGGTGCTTGGGTCTTGGCTAAAATGCCATGATGATGATGGTTTTCAACCAAGTCATAACAGCGCACACTACCGTCTTGGGCGCGGACTGCAATGATAGAGACCTCACGGCTAAAGTTAACAAAGCCTTCTGCAATAAGGGGCGCAGGAGTTGGTGTTAAACTGCCTTTACCGCTGACTGCATCTTTAAGATCTTGCCAAGCGGCTTTGATATCGCTGTCTTGCTTGATGACGTATTGACCTTTACCGTCATAACCACCGCGACTGGTTTTGAGGACAATAGGCAAGCCTAATTGCTCACAAGCCTGTTTTAATTCAGCTTGCGTACTCACCGCCATAAAAGGTACCGTCGCGATATCAAGATCATTAAACATCTGCTTTTCTTTCAAGCGATCTTGAGCGATATCGAGGGCGATGAGCGGTGGAAACATACCTTGTTTTTTGCCCGCCGCTGCAAGGTTTGCTAACTTCTCGACAGTCGATGTTGGGGTGTTTTCAAACTCCAATGTAAATACATCGGCTACAGCAATGAAGTCGTCTAATTGCTCATTGCTATATACCTGCCCATAAAGACTGGCAGGGCAGTCAGGGTTGTCTTCTAAAAATATACATTGATAGCCAAGTGGCAGAGCAGATTGTGCGAGCATCATACCAAGCTGACCACCGCCTAAGATACCGATGGTATGGATAGTTTGCGTAACAGGATAAGCGTTTGCTGTGGTCATGAGAAACTCTTTGGATTAAAAATGAATTAAAACGTACGGTTTAAAATAGGAAAAGGTGCAATGTATGCACCTTGTAGTCAGTAAAACCTATCTGAAATTAAATATCAAGTGGAGAACCATTAAATTTAACTCATCTCAATGAAGAAAATGAGGAATCATGGTTATACAAATATTGTTTAACGGTTAATAATACCAGGCGTAGGACTGGCTAAGATGGTCTCAGTTTGAGTGTGTCGTAAATCATCAAGTTTGGCAGCGATGGTACTATCATGCAAAGCCAGTACTTGAATCGCAAGTAAGGCTGCATTATAAGCGCCAGCAGTACCGATTGCTAAGGTCCCAACCGCCACGCCTTTAGGCATTTGTACGATAGAGAGTAAGCTATCCCAACCGCTTAGCATCGATGATTTCACTGGTACACCGAATACAGGAAGCGGCGTCTGACTGGCGCACATACCTGGTAGATGCGCAGCCCCGCCTGCACCAGCAATAATAACTTGTAAGCCTTTGTCTTTGGCGCCTTTTGCATAATCAAATAGTCTATCAGGCGTACGATGGGCAGAGACAACTTCGCAATCAAAAGCAATATCAAAGTCGGCCAGTAGCTGTGCGGCACAATTCATGGTTGCCCAATCAGACTGCGAACCCATGATGATACCCACTTTTGGCTGGCCAGTAGGAGAGGAGACAGGCTTGGGGTTTTCGGTCGCCAATACGGTGCTCATAATGTAATACCCTCAAAACGACCATCATACAAAAATTATGCTATAGCCGTAAAGCCATGTTTTAATGATAATACTCACATTATCCTCATATTCGTTAAATGAATATGGTTTAATGAGGGCGATATTGCACAAAGTTGGCAGACTGTAGAGGTAGCGGTTGAGTGGTATCGAGCTGATAACAAGTCAGATAACCACTATCAATCGCTGCTGAATAATCCGTACAAACGACCTGCGAGCTGAGCGGTTCAGGCTCGCCTGCCAGCCAATAATGTCCGACAAACACAGGCTTATGAGTTTTTATAGCAAAGTCAATATTCTCAGCCAAAGCGTCAACTGGAATCTGTGCCAGTGCTGACGTGGGTGCGCGGGCAATCTCATGAAGCGTACGCGATCTTAACTTGTCGAGCCACCAACGTACCCGCACACGTGAGCGTTTAGTGCCTTCTTTGTCAATCATAACAATGCCATCCGGTAATGGCGTCTCCACACCTTTTAGCACACGCTCTAAAGCATCGAATGGTGGGGTGTGTTCTTTTGAAGTCACTGCAAGCGCATGAGGGGTTAGGCAGTTATCGGCTGTAAGTAAGGGTTTGAGCAGCGCCATGCTGTCCACATCCCAGCAAGCATGGACAAAGCAGGCATAATCAGTCTCAATCCATAAAGGAATCTCATAAAAGCGCTGTAGCCAATAATGATGTAGCTCTGAGTCAAAGGGGACTTCAGCCAAGAATGCTTCGTGCTGACGCGTATGGACTTCATCATGTGAGCGCAAGTAGCGTTCAGGGTTGTTGGGATCACGCGTTGCAAACGCGATTGCATTATATTCGTGATTGCCCATGACGATATCAGCGACGTCAGCATCTAACATAGCAAAAGCAATCTCAAGGGTCGCTACTTGCTGAGGACCGCGATCAATTAAGTCACCAATAAAGAGCGCACGATGACCATCTGGCGGCACAAAGTATTGCCCATTATGGACATAACCTAATTGCTCAAGCAATCCCGTCAGTTTGTCAGCATAACCGTGAATATCACCAATAACATCTATAATCATAAGTCGTTATCAAAACCTAAAAGTAAATGAGATTAAAAAGTAAATGACACCATATACTAGATAAGCTAAAAACTAGGAGAAAGTAAAGCATTAATAAAATGTGGCAGTACTTGTGGCTCAAGAATGATGGTCGCTACCACACCAAATGCACCGCCCCACATATGAGCCATATGATTGATATTAGAGCCACCACGTTTGTCAGCGTAGATACTATAGGCAACATAAGCAACAGCAAACAGTATCGCAGGAATCGGCACAATAGCAAACAGATAGATGGACTCCCATGGCGCCAACAGAATAAAAGCAAACAATACCGCTGATACGCCACCTGATGCACCTAAGCTTAAATAACTGGCGTTTTTCTTATTTTGCAGATAGCTTGGTATCATTGCAATGATAATGGCCAACAAATAAAAAGCCACAAACCCATATCCACCCAAAAATGGCTGATAAAGCCCTTCTATAGCGCGACCAAAAAAATACAAAGTAAACATATTAAACAGTAAATGCATACTATCAGCATGGATAAAGCCATGACTGACAAAGCGATACCATTGACCATTACTTACCGCTGGTGGGTAAAAAATTAATCGATTAAACAGCGTTTTATTTTGCCATGCTAATAAACTTACGATGACTGTGACTATAATGATAAGTGTCGTGTGATTAAACAAAGAGTAATCCTTAGGCCAAGCCTGATAAACAAAGACGTTGCAAGCTTAGTTGCTACAGCTCAAGGTGCTTTTAGAGATTAATATACGTCAAAAATTACGTTTTGGTACGATAGATTAGATGCATATTATCAGCATCTATCATAGATACAGCGACCAATGGGTCAGATTATAAAGTTAAAAGACGGCCATAGGTTGAATGAATTTACATACGTATACAAATTATACTGAATAGGTAATTAATTTAACGTACATAAATCATATTTTTAAATCGACCGCAGGAGCGACATTAGGGTTTATTTATAGGTTTTTACTATCGACTTTTAAAATTAGTTTTGCTTAAAAGTATAATATCGATATAACCATTCAATGAAAAAAGCTATTTTGGTTTTTTTAAAATCTAATAACTAAAATTATGATTAACTAAATAATCAATAGCGCATATTATAGCCATATTTACAAAAGCTACTTTTATTACCTTTACTATATAGTCGATACCGAATAAAACCGATACGTTGTAACGTGATGCACAACTGATATAAATTTTTCTTGATTGCTGTGTCTACGCTGACAGACCCTGTAAAAAATTTATACCAGTCTTGCTGTATCGTTTTTATAGCAAATTAACTATAGTCAGTTCAAAATAAAATCGTTAACTTAATAATCACATACAAACAAGATAAGTATTTTCTGCGCGCTACTATGACTAAGAATACGGCCATTTCATCTCAGTTGTATTACATCGGTTTTGACGTGAATCCCCTATATATTATCTCGCTTCAAAGGCAATATTTATGACTATCATTGATCAGCTTGACCAAACGGTAACGACAGCGGTGTTAGGTAATAATAATAACGTGGCGCATGTTAGTTTACTTGAACAGTTTTATGCCATTTTTATTGCACGTTTAGCTCAGCCTGATGTATATACGCAGTTGTTACATGCTGATCAAGACATATCAGTACCAGCAACTTTGAGCCCTGAGATCTCAAGCATCACGATGTTTGAGCAGCTATGGCAAAAGGCAAGCCTGCGTCAATGGTTAATTGATGAATTGGCGACAAGCCATCATGTTGATACACAGACCACCGAAAAGCTACTAAACAATGCTGCATCGCTGACCTATCAAGAGCTGAATGTGTTAGCCGATGGTCAGTTTTTACCTGTTTTTTTACAGACGCAGCAACTGTCAGTTAGGCCTTATTTGCCAGTATGGGCAGAGAAGGTCATATCGCCAAAGGATGCAGACAACGACGCTATAAACTTAGATAAACAACCCCCTTTAATCGATACGACAGATACTATTTATGCTAATCCATCTGACTATCGTGACTCAGACACTTCTGAGAGTCGTTTAAAAGGCCGTACTCGTAACCCGAGGAATAATCTGATAGTAAAGGTCTTGCTATTGATTGGCGCACTGCTCGCCATCGGGCTAGCATGGGTATTCGTCATCAAGCCTAATTATCTAACCGCTGCACCTGTAGGGCCAGTTGCTGATATACCTGTCAAAGCTGAGCCGACAACTGAGCCTGCCGTAGAAGATTTATCACCAGTGGAGCTATTGGTTGTGATAGATGACAGTGGGAATATATATACTTGTACCGCGACTGTAGGGGATACAGTGTTACAAAATGCGCTGAATCAAGCCTTACACGTCAGCTTTGGAGAGCAAGCAAATTCTTGTATGCTAGAAGTAAAGCAAGGTGTTGCTAAGCGTTTATCCAACATCGATGTAGAAGCGTTGCCCCGTGTATTCACGCTACTGCGCGCAGTTCCTTTTGCACGATTACAACTACAGAACGCCGCGCTTAACCTAGAAGTACCGGATGACGTATTACTCCAACGCCTAGTGACTGATGTACGGACTATAATACCGACAGCAATGATTACCCATGCTGCGCCCTTACCATTAGCAAATAGCGACGAGATAACCGTCAATAATAACGATGATATAAGTATGATGAACAGTCGCGATAATCAGTCTAGCGATATAAAAAAACCACTAAACAATACTTATGACGAGACTTATCCTCAAAACAATAACCTTCAAAATAACGATATGAGTTCCAACCAGAGTGCATGGCAATCAAATAACGATACAAGTAGTACAACAGAAACAATACCCTACAATACCAATGCTAATAAAGATATGAATAACCAGCCTAACAACGAGCGCTCGTATACCACTTCAACTGGTTCTATGTCAGCAGCAGAGGTTGATAATTTGGCCAATACTACGATTGTCGCTGAGAAGCTACGTAATGAGAGGCCAGTTGATAAGAATATCGTTCAGGAAAGATAAGCACGCACTGAAATATTCAAACAGTTTTTAACGATTTAATCAAAGTCTACGTAGCGATTGATATTTGATCTTCATACTATTTTTATCTTTATGTTAAGAAGTTGTAAGGTATTAGCGATACAGTTACGTGCCACATCTCAAAAATTACCTAATGTATCATTTGCACAACAGCGTGTTTGTAGAGTTGATTTATGCATTGCTTTTATAATATCTGATAGTTAAGTTTTATAAATGAGTAGTTAATTGTAAATCTTATATGAATAAAATTAGTCAGAATATAAGGTGCTCAGCACTTTTTTATTTGGACTATTTATCTATATACAGATTTATAATAGATTTTTTATATCTTTTGAATGAGTTAGACATAAAACAAGAATGATTGGAGGAAGTACATTATGGATATCATTGGTCATTTAACACGTACCGTTAGCCCTGCAGTATTAGGAGATGATCAGTCTCCCGCTAAAAAAAGTTTGCTAGAACAATTCTATGCGATTTTTGCTGCACGTTTAGCAGATAAAGACACCTATGGACGTTTTGCTAACGAAAATATTGCCCGCGATGATCAGAGCTTTTATGATCGCGTATGGACTGACGGCTCGCACCGTGACAGTATTTCACGTGAGCTTGCTGGTGCTCATAATGTGGACGCAACGGCGGCTCGTGGTTTAGTCGCTATGGCAGCGCCACTTGCTTATCATGAAATCAAAAACCTAGCAGGTACGACGCCTGTACCACAGTTCTTAAGCGATAATTCTGCTGATTATCAGCATCATATTCCTGCTTGGGCCAGTGCAGTAGTTCCTGCTGGTATGCTTGGTGCTGGTGCTGCCGCTGGTACGCGCATTTCTGATACTACCAGTATGGCGCCACTTCAGCACAAAGAAGAAGAATCTGGTAGTTTTATGAAAGCTTTGCTACCTATTATCGGTTTGATTATTTTAGGTGCATTGGCTTGGGCGTTATTAAGAGGGTGTCAAGACAATCCAGAACCTGTAGCTACTCCAGTCGTTACTGAACAGTCAGTTGAAGATGATGGTCAAGCGGTAGCTGCGGTCGCCGCTAGTGTGGAGCCGGCCTCTATTCGTATTGCTACTGGCGAGGCAAATACCTTATATGCATGCCGTATGAATGTGGGTGATGAGACATTACAAACAACCATTATGAATGCTATGAGTAGCACCTTCGGCAATGAGGCTGATAAGTGCCGTGCAGATGTAGATGATAATTTTTCAACAGATATGCCAGCTGCTGCACAACTGGCTTCTATCTTACCAATTATCAAAAGTGTGCCAAACGCTAGTATGATCATCAAAGGCGATGAAATCGTGGTTAATTCGGCTGATACAGATGTACTTGATAAGCTCATCTCTGACTTACAAGCGGCTGCACCAGCACTGTCTATAAAAGCAGAGGGCCCATTAGATCTACAGAATGAGATTGATAATAGTTTGGTTGCAGCAGAGGCTGCTGTCGATAATCTTGGTGAAAACCCAGACCCTCGTGATGTTGCTCGTGCTTTGAGTATTCAGGTGATTAACTTTGAGCTTGATAAAGCGATGATTCCAGAGGTGAACAAACCTTTTCTTGATCGTGCTGCCAATGTTGTCCAAGAAGTCCCTAACGTTGAATTAGTGATTATCGGACATACAGACAATCAGGCCTCTGATGCATACAATATGGAATTGTCTCGTGACCGCGCTGAAGCCGTAAAAGAGTATCTGGTCTCTAAAGGTGTTGATGCAAGTAAGCTTACAACCAAAGGTATGGGTGAAAGCGAGCCTATCGCTGATAACTCGACCGAACAAGGACGCTTCCGCAATCGTCGTATCGAATTTGTTGTTAACGACGAAGCTACACTGAATGGTACAGGTGCCAGTGGTACGATTACCAATGATGCTATTGACCCAGACTTAAATCCGTTGGATAGCAATAATGATGATATGACGGTGGACGGTGATGACAATGGCGTAGATGCTACTGTGCCAGATCCAGATTTAAATCCATTAGACAACAACAATGATGATGTATTGCCAGATGGTGATGATCCTACTCAAGGTACGGTATTAGACCCACAATAAGGATTAAATTTAACTGCTAATTTAAAAAAACGCACCTTTTAAGGGTGCGTTTTTTTGTTATATAAAATGTCCTCAAAGACGATAAAAACTACTTAACTACCAAAACTATTTATCTGTAGTCAGTTGGGTCTAGTTCCTTATATTCACTTTGGGGTAGCGAAAAATCAGATTGAGCATTAAAAAACGTCTTTAGAACATTCTCCTTAGCTTGCTGCCAATATTCAAACTGCTGGCAGGTCGATTTTAAATCTCCTTGCCATGACGGTACCTGTCCACACATAGTTTTGAGGCGGCTTTGGTTAGGGTAGGGCAGTTCTTGAGCAACCTTGGCCGCTTCATGAGCTGCAATGCGATCATTGCATACTAGAGCAATATCACAACCGGCTTTGATGGCTGCACGTACACGGTCGCTAATGTCGCCAGCCGCTTGTGCGCCTGCCATACATAAATCATCAGAAAATAAAACACCATCGAATTTGAGCTGATCACGAATGATGTCTTGCAACCAAACCTTGGAAAAACCTGCAGGTTTATCATCTACTTGCGAAAATATCACATGCGCTGGCATCAGTGCATCGAGCCATGGTAATGTCTGGGCAAAAGGCTGCATATCAGTGGCTAGTATTTCATCAAGGCTGCGATCATCAATGGCTTCTGCCACATGAGAGTCAGGAGCGATAGCGCCGTGACCAGGGAAATGCTTGCCTGTGGTTGCCATACCAGCCGCTCTCATACCACGCATAAACTGTGTGGCCAAAGCGACGATCACTTGCGGATCTTTATGAAAGCTACGGTCACCGATTACTTGACTAATGCCATCTCTATCAAGTACTGGTGCAAAACTGAGGTCAACCCCCACTGCTAATACTTCAGCAGCCATCAAATAACCACAATCATAGGCGCAGCTTAGCGCCTCAGTTGAATGATGATCAAACAACTCACCAAGCTTACCCATAGCGGGTATTGGTGTAAACCCATTACGTAACCGAGCAACGCGCCCCCCTTCTTGATCGACACCGATGAGAATATCAGGGTTATGATAGCGAATATCGTCACATAGCGCGCGTACTTGTGCGGCATCGACGATGTTACGTGCAAACAAAATTACGCCACCAACTTGGGCTTGTTCTAGTAAACTGATGTCTTCATTTGTCAATGCGGTGCTACCGATATCGATCATTAACACACCATACATGGCAAGATCCTTAGAGTGCTGTGCACTTATATTATGAGTTTTGATAATGACTGGTTATTGATATTATTGGTTTGATGATGACATCATTAAAGCAGCATGGGTGAAAACTGCCTTTTTCTATCAACCTATTATGCCAGTTGTCGCTTATCAGACCTATGTTAATTTAGCAGATACAGCTGTTAGTATATTTATCATCGCTACCATTTAAGTATAGAATTATTACCACAACTTAAGTTGTATAACTGGCGTTGATCAAACCATTACTATAAATATGATAGCACGTACAATAAAGACGATAGAAAGTTTGGTATGTAAAGACGTAGCGTGTAAGATTGTTTATACAGTTTGAGACAGTTGTAAGCCAATGACCATGCTAATATTGAACGCAAAGTATTCTATAGTAACAAACCCGTTTAAGACATATTGATAGGACAATTTAAGACACATTTTAGGCATTTTATCACTTAAAACAACCAGGTACACATAATGAAAAAACAACCAGCACAGTGGTTACTCAGCGCAGCGTCAGTTGGCGTAGCTGGGCTTATTCTGACACAAAGCTATGGTACAGCAGTAGCAGATACTGGTACTGAAGGGTTTGTCCAAACTCCTGAACAAAAAATTACAACTAGGCAAGTCGCGGCACTATTAGACCGCAGTCATTATTTGAACCAACCACTTGATAGTGAAATGGGCAGTGAAATTTTGTCTATGTACATTGATAATCTAGACCCAAATCATACGTTGTTTTTGCAATCTGATGTTGATGAATTCGAAAAGAAATATGCAAGCGAATTTGGCAATCGACTCAAGCGCGGTGATCTATCTGCTGGTATCGATATTTTTGAGCGTTATCGCAAACGCTCAAATGAGTACTTCGATATGGCCACAAGAATGCTCAAAACGGATCTTGATTTGACAAGTGATGAGACCATCATTCTTGACCGAGAGAAGCTTGAACATTTTAAAACCAAAAAAGCACAGCGTGATTATTGGGCACGTCAGTTAAAATTTCAGTTAATAAGTATCTCTTTAGGTAAGGAAAGTGAAAAAGGCAAAGAGCAGATATTTTTAGATAACCCTGACATTACTCGTGGTCAAGATTTAGTACGTGATGATCAGCGTACGCCAAGTGAGATTTTATTAAATCGTTTGTCGCGCCAACAAGGGCAGATGTCACGTCTAAAAGACGATGAGATTATGGAGACAGTACTCAATACTGCCATGCTCACTTACGATCCACATAGTAACTATTATGCGCCTATTCAGGCGACTGAGCTACAGATTCAGTCAAGCTTACAGCTAGAAGGAATCGGGGTCTCTATTCGTCCAGATCGTAAAAACCCAGATTATACACGTATCGTCACTTTAGTCGATGGTGGGCCTGCGGCCAAAACGGGTCAAATCAAACCCAACGATCTCATCATCGGTATCGCTGAAGATGGCAAAACCATGATCGATGTGGTCGGCTGGTCAACGCGTGAGATTGTCGGTTTGATTCGCGGTAAACGTGGGACTTCAGTGACTCTAAAAGTGCGTCAGCCCAATACACCAGAGGCGAGTGCTCGTACTATTACAGTCGTACGTGACATTATCGAGCAAGAAGAATCAGGAGTCACGCACCGTATCGTAGAGGTACAACGTCCTAACATTGATGACACGCCAAAACGCATTGGTGTGCTTGAGATACCAAGCTTTTATTTGAACTATCGTGCGCGGCGCAATGGTGAAGATTATCGTAGTGTCAGTGTTGATACTGAAAAGGCAATCAAAGCCCTAAATAAAGAAAATATCGATGGTCTGGTGGTGGATCTGCGTAACAATCCAGGCGGCTCTTTGGATGAAGTAGCAAAGATGCTAGGGTTATTTATCAAAGGTGGGCCATTAGTACAAATACGTGATAACCGTGGCAATGTTCAAGTGTATCGCGATGATGATGGTGGCAAACAGCTATATGATGGCAAGTTAGTGGTGCTCACAAACTTAGCTTCAGCTTCTGCTAGTGAGATTTTTGCGGCAGCTATTCAGGACTATGGACGAGGTTTGGTGGTTGGTAGCACAACGACAGGTAAAGGCTCTGCACAGATTCAGTTGGATAATCTAGCGCTGGGTTCTGCAACATTAACTCAGCGTAAGTTTTATCGTATTACAGGGGGTAGTACACAGAATAAAGGGGTTGTACCTGATGTAGAGTTGGTAAATATATATGATGATGCTACCTTTGGTGAGCGCGCACAGAAAAAAGCGCTACCATGGGATACTATCAAAACAGCGGCATATAAGCCTGAAGGTAAGTTTGCTTCAGACACGCTTGCCACCTTGAACCAGCAATCGAAAATACGTCAACAGCAAAATCCGCAGTTTGTTTATCTATCTACTCTAAATGACATACGCGATATGGATGATGAAAAAAAGCCCATTGATTTGGATATAAATAGTCGCCGAGCGAAGATGGAGTTGATTGAGCAGCGCTCATTGCAAGCTGAGAATAAACGTTTAATAGCGACAGGTAAGAGTCCATATGCCAATTGGGATACTTATCAAGCAGCCATGGATGCAAAATTTGAAGAGCGCAGCAAAATGAAAGTTGATGAACGTCCGCAGCTACCAGAGGACGAAGCTTTTATCAGCGAGGCGGCTTATTTAATGCTAAGCGCTGATCCAAAAGCGACGCCCAGTCCTAAAGAAAAACTGCAAACAACAATAGAGCCTTAAATACCTTGAACATTGTCTGTAAGCATATGCTTACAGACAATGTCGTTTCAACCTCTTACTAAGCGAGGGGCAATCTGCGATTATAGACCCAGTGCACAGTTTGACGATACTATGTTTAATACTAGGGATTGGTATTTGTAGGTTGTTTATAAATTGTTTCAGGGATGGATTGCTCATTACGGATGATAAGGCTGGATGCCTAACAGTTATACTATGTCTTGGGATTGGGTATAGCATAACGTAAACAAGGATGGTTGGTGATAGAAACCGCATAGCGCTTGTCGTTGTGCGGTTTTATTACGTTTGAAAGGGAATGGTTTTATTTCCAAGACATCCATAACATCTTTTTTACGATAATGTTCAAAGACAACTACTCTTATCGTTTAGACCAAAAAAAACCAGTAGACATCGCTACTGGTTTTTTTGGTTTAAACAATAAGTAATGTTTACTACTCATTGTTCAACGTTCTATCTCATTTATGATAGATTAGTGCTCAACGCCACCTGCGCCATGTACATGGCCGTGGTTGAGTTCGTCTTCAGTTGCTGCACGTACTTCTTGAATTTCTACATCAAACGTTAAACGCTTGCCAGCTAGTGGATGGTTGGCATCAACAGTCACTTGATCATCAGATACTTCAGTAACCGTCACTAACATAACTTGGCCACCAGCTTCTGACTGAAACTGCATACCAGGCTGGATATCGTCAACACCTTGAAAGTTATCACGTGGCACGTGCTGTACTGCTTGCTCTTGGTATTCGCCGTAGCCATCAGCAGGTTCAACGACTGCATTAACTTTTTCGCCAGCAGATTTACCTTCTAGCTGCTGCTCAAGGCCTGGAATAATGTTGCTATGGCCATGCAAATAAGCAAGCGGTTGACCTTCTGGTGACTGGTCAAGAATGTTGCCTTCGTCGTCTTTTAGCGTGTAATTAAATTTGACGGCAGTGTCTTTTGCGATAGTAGTCATAAATTATCCTAAATATATCTATGTAAAAAATTAGATGCGGTTGCAATAAACCTAAAAAAGCCAATCAGTAAGCCAAAAGCCATATCATTAGTCAATTATCGTCAGTTTATTTAAACTTATAAAAGTAACTTTAACAGTTAGCATCTTTAATTGAGATGGTAATAATAACTTTCAAGGCAAAAAACATAAAAAATGCCAATATTCATGAAATTTATTCAATTTTTACTATATCAGTCAGCTTAAAATAAACACAGGGCAAGCGTGTTGATGCGCTACTGATACCACTTTGTCTCGTTAACTTTACGTTTTGCCAGACAAGAGTTAAAAAATTTACCTCAGTCATTGTTTTATTCACCGTCTCAATCACTCTGTATTCATTTTAAGATGCATTGATCATATTACTCATTGCTTATTGGTTGCGTTTTGCACTTGAGGCTTCTACCATAACGTTAAACACCATAATAAGTATCTAATATGACAACTCTATCCTTATCACAAAACCGCTCATCAAATCATCAGTCTGCACCAAAACTTACTACTGATATTAGCTATCAGCTCGATTTTGACCGCTTTTTTGAGCATTTAGTCGATGTTACGCTAAGCTTTATAGCAGATACAGCATCACCGCGCTTATGGTTGCCAGCATGGATACCAGGCAGCTATTTGATGCGTGAGTTTGCTCGTAATATTACGGCAGTTTATTACCGAATAGAGAATCAAGAAAGTAAAGAACATAGTGGTGCCAGCTCTTTCAAACAACGTGCTAATAAGATTGATAAAAATACATGGCAACTACCACAGGTTGAAGCTGGGCAGCTGCTAAGCGTCCATTATGAAGTTTATTGTTATGACTTATCAGTGCGTACTGCCTATGTCGACCAGCAGCGTTTGTATGGAAATTTTACGTCGCTTGCCTTGGCTGTAGAAGGACAAGAGAGAAAACCAGTACAGGTAAGCCTTATCGTACCAGCCACATTTTTAGCAGAGCAGAATCTGACGACTAATGATGATAGTGATATCACACTGGCATGCGGTCTTGAGGCCACGCATCTACACGTTGATGCGCAAGATGGTCATGGTAAGCATAGCTATAGTTTACTAGCAGACAGTTACTATGAGCTGATAGATCATCCTTTTGAGATTGCCGCTCAAACATCATTTAACTTTATCGTTCAAGACGATATGCATCAGACATTGAGTCATCGATTTTTTATCTCTGGCAAACACAACGCCAACATGGGGCGCTTGCAGCAAGATGTGACGCAGATTTGTCAGACGTATGTCAATTGGCTGGGTGATGCGCCGTTTGATGACTATACCTTTATGACTTACGCCAGTGGTCAAGATTATGGTGGCCTTGAGCATATCAACTCTACCAGCCTGATCACCCCGCGCCGTGACTTACCAAGTTTTGATGAGCCTAAGATACCAAGTAGCGACTATCAGCGCTTTTTGGGTTTATGTAGCCATGAGTACTTTCATTCGTGGTGGGTCAAGACCGTACGCCCAGATGTGATGCTAGAGGTTGATTTGCGCAAAGAAGTATTCACACCGCTACTTTGGGTGTTTGAAGGTTTTACCTCTTACATTGATGATTTTATGCTGCAAGCCTCAGGGGTAATTGATAAAGCAAGTTATCTCAAACTATTAGCTGAACAAATTAATCGCTACTATCAGACAGATGGACGAGCGTACCAAAGTGTCGCGGAATCAAGCTTTGATGCGTGGATTAAGCTTTATCGTAGCGACGAAAATACTGGCAATGCAGGGATCAGTTATTACAACAAAGGCGCATTAGTCGCTCTTTGCTTAGACTTGACGCTACAGCAAAAAAGCGCTGGTCGCTACCGCCTATTCGATGTGGTGAAAGCGTTTTATGAGCAGGCCAAGCAAAAGGACAATAAGCGCATTGGTATCAGTAGTGCTGATATGGGTACGGTGATCGGTCAGTTTATGCCAATAGCAGACTGGGAAGACTTTGAGCGCCGTTATGTCAATGGGGTGGAGGAGTTGCCTCTTGAGCGCTTGCTTACTGACAATGGAATTACCATTCATGATGGTGTCAAAGAAACAGCCGATAAAAAGATACCTTGGGGCATACGTTACACTGAGACACCAGCAGGTCTAGAAATCAATCGGGTACAACGTAGTAGCGCTGCAGCAAAGGCTGGAATATCAGCTCATGATGTCATTATCGCTATCGATGGTATCAAGGCTGATAGTAAACAACTAACAGCTTTAAGTAACGCTCAGCATAAAGTTACTTGTCATCTATTCCGCCGTGATGAGCTGATGTGTGTCACCGTATTGCCTAACGTGATCATGCAAGGTCAAGATAGAGTGGAACAAGCATTTCCACATAAGATAAATTTACGGTTGGCTAAAACAGACAGCTCGCAAGAGCAAGACGGAGCGCGTCAACAGACTGTTCCGGCTTGGCAAATGTGGCTTGATGGCATAGAGCGTTATCAAAAGTAAGGCTATTGATTGAGCTCGTTATTATCGATCTCTTGCAGAGCAATCCAATCTTGCATCAGCTCAATTTCACGCTGCTGTGTATCAATGATCTGCTGTGCAAGCTGACGCATTTCTGTATCTTTACCATACTTCATCTGCACCATTGCCATATCTACTGCACCTATATGATGTGGCAGCATCCCGCGAGCGAATGCCATATCAGGCATCGGGTCTGCGATGCCAAGTGTCATCTCCCCATGCATAGTTTCCATACCCTTAGCATAGGCTTGCTGCATTGCTTGAGTATCAGGTTTGGGTTTAGCGGCATCAGGATGACTGGCAAGCCACTTATTTATAGTATCAATCTCAACTTGCTGTGAGTCTATAATGTCTTGCGCAAGCTTACGCATAGTCTCATCAGTACCGTATTTAAGCTCAGTTTTTGCCATATCTAAGGCACCGCGATGGTGTCCAAGCATGCCTTTGGCAAATGCAGTATCCGGATCATTATAATTCATCCCGATCATCATCTCATCATGCATTCTTGCCATCGACTTACTGTAATCTTTGAGCATATCGCTCATTTGTACATCATCAGCGCTCATAGCTGCATCTGGCATATGATGACCTGCATGCCCATCAATCGTTTCATCTACCTTGGTTGCTTGTTCAGTTGCTTGAGTTGAAGGTGCTACAACCTCTTCTATGGTCGTTGTCTCATCGTTTTGAAGGACTGTACTTTCTGAGTTTTCAGTGATTGGCTGGCAAGCACTAAGCACAAGTAGCGTTGTAACACTAATAGCTATAGCAGGAAGAGGATAACGATAAGAAGCCATGATATGTCCTTAACATAAATAAGCCGCTAGTCAGTCAAATGAATGAATAAATAAATTGACAAACCATTTGGCTAAAACACAACAAATAATGGATATTAGCAGATTAGTCTTGCTAATTCGAGTCGCTAACGTTTTAAATGTCAGCAGCAAATTTGCTACAACCTGTGTTCTATTACTTTATGATACCTAACTGCTGACAGCGCTCTTTACTTAAGTGAATACGTACAAACTCACCAACACCTAGATCGCCCAATTCAAACCCAGCCACTGACCATCTGATTAAGCGCAAGCAAGGCAGGCCAACATGCGCTGTCATACGACGTACTTGACGGTTTTTCCCTTCGTAAATGGTCAGCATTAGCCAGGAGTCAGGGACGCTTTTACGCTCGCGAATAGGCGGGTTACGTGCCCAAAGAGGCATCGGTAATTCGTCTTCGTTTAGATGTTTGACTTTAGCAGGCAGCGTCTTACCGTCTTTTAAAACAACACCTGTTACAAGCTGACGTAGTTGCTCAGGAGTTGGGATACCCTCAACTTGTACCAAGTAAGTTTTACCTTGTTTGTGCCCATCATTGGCCTTTGGTGGATGCGTGATGGCTTTGTTTATCCGTCCATCACTTGTCAAAATAAGTAAGCCTTCTGAAGTCGCGTCCAATCGACCAGCCACTCTCAAAGACTTGTCAGTGAAGTATTCAGATAACGTAGTATGGTCATTGTTACTATCGTCACGAAACTGACTTTGTACTCCGTAAGGTTTGTTAAATAAAACAAGGCTTGAGGTTGACATAAGGCAAATATATCCAAACAAAAAAGAAAAGATTTTATGTGATACAAAGGAAGACTGCGCTACCTATTATCGTCTGACATTTTGAAACCAAACCGTTTGAGAATAGATGTTAAAATAGGCACTATTCTTTACTTATACTAAGTATGTACTAAGCATGAACAGCCATCATATTATAAATATACCAGTTGATAAGCGTTCAACATAGTCAGACAAAACGAAAGGAATATTGAGTCAATAGCATACTAAACAAACATCATGTTAGCTAATCTCAATTACAAAACCATGATTGGATAAAGGTGTTTGTAGTGCTAGTAATTGAAATATTTATAGCAAATATTTGTCACATAACAAAGTGATCAATGGGCCTGAGAACCCTAACACATAATCAAGGAATTTTATTTATGTCTTATAACAAGGTTATCGTACCAAGAGACGGAGAAAAAGTGACAGTCAACGCTGATTTGTCGTTAAACGTTCCTAATAATCCCATTATTCCATTCGTTGAAGGTGATGGTATCGGTATAGATATCACGCCTGTCATGATAAAGGTGGTCAATGCTGCTGTAGACAAAGCCTACCATGGCAAAAAATCAATCATCTGGATGGAGGCCTACCTTGGTGAAAAAGCTGCCAAAATCTACGAAGGTGACTACTTGCCAAGCGAGACATTAGATGTCTTAAAAGACTATGTCATCAGTATCAAAGGTCCATTAACCACACCAGTTGGCGGCGGTTTTCGTTCATTAAATGTTGCAGTACGTCAAGAGCTTGACTTATATGTCTGTCAGCGTCCAGTACGTTGGTTTGAGGGTGTCCCAAGTCCAGTCCAACATCCTGAATTGACCAATATGGTCATCTTCCGTGAAAACTCAGAAGATATCTACGCTGGTATTGAATGGAAAGCGGGTAGTGAAGATGCCAAAAAGGTCATCGACTTCTTACAAAATGAGATGGGTGTCGATAAAATACGCTTCCCTGAAGACTGCGGTATCGGTATCAAGCCTGTATCAAAAGAAGGCACACAGCGCCTAGTGCGCAAAGCCATCCAGCATGCTATCGATAATGACTTGCCAAATGTAACCTTAGTGCATAAAGGCAACATTATGAAGTTTACCGAAGGTGCATTTAAAGAGTGGGGCTATGAGTTAGCTGCGGAGCGTTTTGGCGCCGAGTTGTTAGATGGCGGTCCTTGGATGACAATGAAGAATCCCAAAACAGGTAATGAGATTGTCATTAAAGACGTCATCGCCGATGCATTCTTACAGCAAATACTAATGCGTCCTGCAGATTACTCAGTGGTGGCAACACTAAACTTAAACGGGGACTATATCTCTGATGCACTGGCAGCAGAAGTTGGCGGTATTGGTATCGCACCAGGCGCGAATAAAGGCGGCGCTGTTTCTGTTTATGAGGCCACTCATGGTACTGCGCCAAAGTATGCAGGTCAAAACAAAGTAAATCCAGGGTCGTTAATACTGTCAGCTGAGATGATGTTACGTGATATGGGCTGGGTTGAAGCAGCAGACCTGATTATTGAAGGTATAAAAGGTGCGATTGCTAATAAGACAGTGACTTATGATTTTGAGCGCTTGATGCCAAAGGCTACCTTACTTAGTACCTCGGAGTTCGGTGCAGCAGTCATCAAGCATATGAGCGCTTAAAAGTTCATGGAACGTCAGCTTTAAACCTGCGTTGCTTATAACGCTACATAGTGATTCTTTGTTTCACTAATTTCTTAAACCGAAAAAAACACCCCAACGATCTTAGACCGTTGGGGTGTTGTTATTTTAACCAATTACGTACTTATAACGAATTGATAGCTTCGTTGAATGTTGTGCTAGGGCGCATCGCCTGCTCAGCCAACTTTTCATCGGCAAAATAGTAGCCATCGATATCTACAGATTTACCTTGAGCGTCATTGAACTCTTTAACGATAGCGTCTTCTTGACTCTCAAGACTTTGCGCAAATTTAGAGAATTTCTCTTTTAGCTCGCTGTCTTGCTCTTGTGCCGCAAGCTCTTCAGCCCAGTACATAGCCAGATAGAAGTGACTACCACGGTTATCTAACTCACCTGTTTTGCGTGATGGTGATTTGTCATTCAATAGCAGTTTTTCTGTCGCTTTATCAAGCGTATCTGCCAATACCTGTGCTTTGGTATTGTTATCGTTTTTGGCCAAATGCTCCAAAGACTCAGTTAAGGCTAAAAACTCTCCCAACGAATCCCAACGTAGATGGTTTTCTTCTACCAGCTGCTCGACGTGCTTTGGAGCAGAACCACCGGCACCCGTTTCAAACAGACCGCCACCCTTCATTAAAGGTACAACTGAAAGCATTTTTGCGCTCGTGCCCAACTCTAAGATAGGGAATAAGTCTGTTAGATAATCACGTAAGATATTACCAGTCGCAGAAATAGTATCCAGACCACGCGCCACGCGCTCTAAGGTATAACGCATCGCACGAACCTGTGACATGATCTCAATATGTAAGCCATCAGTATCATGGTCTTTTAAGTACATATTAACCTTTTTGATGAGCTCGTTTTCGTGCGGACGATATGGATCTAGCCAAAAGATAACAGGCGTATTTGATTCACGTGCGCGGCGTACAGCAAGTTTCACCCAGTCTTGAATCGGTAAGTCTTTGGTTTGACACATGCGCCAGATATCACCCTTTTTGACGTCTTTTTCGAGCAAGACTTCGTCGGTGTCAATATCGACAATACGTGCCATACCTGTATCGCTAGATTCAAAGGTCTTATCATGCGAGCCATACTCTTCAGCTTTTTGAGCCATAAGGCCGACATTAGGGACAGTACCCATCGTCGTTGGATCAAAATTACCATGCCATTTGCAAAAATTAATCATTTCTTGATAGATACGAGCAAAAGTAGACTCAGGCATAACGGCTTTGCAATCGTATAATTTGCCATCGGCGCCCCACATTTTACCGCCATTACGAATCATAGCAGGCATAGAAGCATCTACGATAATGTCGCTTGGAGAATGGAAGTTGGTAATACCTTTTGCAGAGTCGACCATGGCCAGACGCGGGCGATGCTCTTGACAGGCATGTAAGTCCTGCTCAATCTCTTCACGCTTCGATGCTGGTAATACTGAAATTTTATCGTATAGATCAGCCATGCCGTTGTTGACGTTGATGCCTAACTCATCAAAACACGCGCCATGTTTTTCAAAGGCTTCTTTATAGTAGATTCTTACTGCATGACCAAAGACGATAGGGTGAGAAACTTTCATCATGGTGGCTTTTACGTGCAATGAGAACAAAATACCAGCTTCGCGGCAGTCTTCCATTTCACGCTCATAAAACTCTAGCAGTGCATCTTTACTCATGACCATCAAATCGATGACTTCTTTGTCTTGCAACGCAATTTCAGGTTTTAAGACTTTTTTAGTACCGTCATCGAGCGACAATTCCATGCGGACAGTGCGAGCTTTATCTAATGTTATAGACTGCTCACCATCATAAAAGTCACCGCCGTGCATGTGCGATACGTGCGTGCTTGACCATTGCTTCCATTCACCCATAGAGTGCGGATGTTTGCGAGCATAGTTTTTGACAGCCTTTGGTGCACGGCGATCTGAGTTACCTTCACGCAGTACAGGGTTTACTGCACTACCCAGCGCTTTACCAAAACGCTTACGCAGCTCTTTTTCTTCATCCGTTTGAGGATCTTCTGGAAAATTGGGTATCGCGTAGCCTTTGCTTTGTAGCTCTTTGATTACCGCTTTCAACTGTTGCACAGAGGCACTGATGTTAGGTAGTTTGATAATATTGGTATCAGGTTCTTGTGTTAGGCGACCAAGCTCAGCCAAATTGTCAGGAACGCGTTGCTCTTCATTTAAGTATTCAGGAAATTCAGCCAATACTCGGGCAGCAACAGAAATATCGCTGGTCTCAACAGCAATCCCTGCCGTCTGTGTAAAAGCCTTAACAATAGGTAAGAACGACAGAGTTGCTAGCGCTGGGGCTTCATCAGTTTTTGTATAAATAATTTTTGACATTTTAGTAGGGTAATCCTTTAGTCGGTAGTTAATAATAAGGCTTAGTATTATTTTAAATGCTAAATGCTAAATGCTAAATGCTAAATGCTAAATGCTACTAAGCGATAACGAACTATATGGCTATAACCAGTACATTATATGCAGTTCCAAAAGTTGAAACGGCTTAAAATTTTCTATTACTCATATTCATTTACAGGCGTTAATATAAGATTTCAAAAGGTTGCCCTAAAGAAACCATTTTTAAAAGTAACTGATTGACAGCACATTATAGCTAATCCGCTATAAATTCGCTCAATGTCAATCTTGTTTAATGAACTAAGTGTACTGTTTTTGCTCATATCCTATGTATCTAAATTATATTAATCTAATAACAGCTTTATTCTACCAGTCATCGACACTGATATCATCTTTTCCATGCAATTAACGTTTTTTGCAACTATTATCTAGGGGCAAATTTTTTGGTATATTTATAAAACCAATCGATAACGTAAATATCTGTGGTTTATGTAGCAAACGCCTTGCTTGGCTATAATCATACAACATAATAAGTAAAGTCATCTGCAGCGTTGTAGATGACTTTTTGTATTGGTTGAGCATAAAGCTCAATTTTTTGAACATTATTGTTTGCTTTAATGGGATATTTTGCAAATTGTGACAGCAAAATAGTTGACGTTTGATACGCTAAACCATAAAGAAAATGCAATGTGAGAATTATGAATTTACAATATGTACTACTCAAAGACACAAGCTGGCAGAGTCAAATCGATTGGCAATTGCCTGATACGCCTTTTATGTCGTTTGCCTTTTGGCAGGCATTGATAGATACACATGCCATTGGCGAGCAGGCAGGATGGTTGCCTATTTTC
The DNA here is from genome assembly GCF_051847555.1 of Psychrobacter sp. 1Y4. NCBI lineage: Bacteria > Pseudomonadati > Pseudomonadota > Gammaproteobacteria > Moraxellales > Moraxellaceae > Psychrobacter > Psychrobacter sp. 1Y4. The sequence continues at coordinate 185,295 of NZ_JBPYDE010000001.1, forward strand.
GTTTTGGTTTATCGTACAGATGATGTGGGTCACAAAGCTACGATCGATACTATCATAGAACCAGTAGATATCGCTCAAGCTGTCGCCGTCATGCCAGTATTTGTAAAAAATCATCATCGCGGTGAGTTTGTGTTTGATCATGCATGGGCGCAAGCTTACGCGCAATATGGTCTTGACTATTATCCGCGCCTAGTGACAAGCTCTCCTTATACCCCAATTACTGGGCAGCGCTTATGGTTGGCGGCTGGCGAAACGCTTGATACCAATATCGTAAAAATGATTATGGCAGGAGTAGACGACATTGCCCAGCAAGTAGGAGCGTCAAGTTGGCATGGACTGTTTGTAACGCCAGAATTGGCCAAGCTGGCAATGTCAGCAATGCCTGCTCATAATGTGAGTGATCCGGCACAAATAACCCATACTGAAATAGAGGCGCTTACTGCAAATAATCCTATCCTTGAGCGCCAAGGCTGTCAGTTCTTATGGCAAAATAAGGATTTACTGCAAGATGGCAAGCCGTTTACAGACTTTGATACGTTCTTAACGACATTGACGGCTAGAAAACGTAAAAATATTCGTGCTGAGCGTAGAAAAGTGATTGCCCAGGGGATTCGTTGCGTTCGTAAATGCGGAGATGAGATTACTGAGGCGGATTGGAAGGCATTTTATCATTGTTACGTAATGACCTATGCCGTCCGCGGACAGCAGCCATATTTAAAAGAAGCGTTTTTTATGGCATTAGCAAAACAGATGCCTGAGTGTCTGTTGTTAGTACAAGCTTACGATACTAATGATGAGATTATTGCCAGTAGCTTGTTTTTATACGACAAACCCCATAGCGACAATGCGACTTTATATGGGCGCTATTGGGGTGCGCTTGGTGAGTATGATAGTTTGCATTTTGAGCTGTGCTATTATCAAGGCATTGAGTTTGCCATTGAGCAAGGTTTGACGCATTTTGATCCCGGTACTCAAGGTGAGCACAAACTCATAAGAGGATTTATTCCAACTAAAACACACTCATTGCACCGTATTTATGATCCACGTTTTGCACCAGCGATTGCTGACTTTTGCGCAAAAGATCGACTACAAATGGCGCGATATCGCCAGCAAGCGCACGATGCATTACCGTTTAATATTGATAACATGCCAGAGTTTACTGATCATGATTGATAAGGTTTGAGAGTTATGAGTAATATTAGCTTTTCTTTTCTAACTTCTCACATTTAGTCACTTATGCCCAGTTACTCCTTTGATTATTTCAATACTTTGCCACCGCCCATTGAGCTATTACCATGGCTCAATGCCGAAGGTTCATTGACTGCAATGCTAGAAGAAAAGGCAGGGCAGCCATTACGCGTAGAGCGTAGCTTTGAAGGTTATCGTCAGCTTACGTTAAACCAAAAGCGGCAACTAGGTCTGCATAGCTCCGCACTTAATCGTCCAATACTAGCGTGGGTACGCGAAGTTCGGTTGTATGGTAATGATGATAAGCCTTGGGTACAGGCGCAGAGTGTCTTTCCTTTAGCAAGTCTAAAGGGAGGTGCGCGTCGTCTGCAGCAATTAAAAGGTATTCCTATCGGCTATGTCTTATTTAAACGCAGCCGTACTTTACCTAATAAGCGCTCTATTTGCTTAACTGACGATGGGTGGCAACGTCAAACGTGTTATGACTGGTATAGACGTAAACTACTTATTAGTGAAACCTTTTTATCAGCATTTTTGTCTAGTGATGCTTGAGGGTTTTTAATAATCGTAGGTTTGCTAGATAAACATTGCTAGATATGACGTATTTAACATGTGTTGGCATGTATTAAGATAAGAAAAACGCTTATTTTATTGGCCATTTATTCACGCTATAAAACCATCTAATTCGCTTAGCTTAAGGTAAGGGTTTTTTGCGTTCATAACATAAAATTTCATGTTACACTTGCCCATAGCGATACACTAAGTGCAGAAGTACATCAAAACTATTGCTGTTACCGAGATGCCGTCTCTAGGCTTCTTCTTTCTAACAACGCCTTTCTAATAATAGTCAATATATAGGACATTTATATGTTTAAAGATATATCTATCAAGGATTTTGATCCAGAACTTTCAAAAGCCATGGAAGCTGAAAGTGTACGTCAAGAAAACCATATCGAGCTTATTGCTTCAGAAAACTACTGTTCGCAAGCTGTGATGGAAGCGCAAGGTACAGACCTTACCAATAAATATGCTGAAGGCTATCCAGGCAAGCGTTATTACGGTGGTTGTGAACACGTTGATGTCGTTGAGCAATTGGCTATTGATCGTGCAAAAGAGTTGTTCGGTGCTGAATATGTCAACGTACAGCCGCATTCAGGCAGCCAAGCAAACTCAGCCGTCTTTTTAGCATTGCTTGAGCCTAACGACACGGTACTAGGCATGAGCCTAGACGCGGGTGGTCACTTAACTCATGGCGCGCATATTAACTTTTCAGGCCTTAACTACAACGCCGTACAGTACGGCTTGGTCGAGGGCACTGGCCTTATCGATTATGATGAAGTTGAGCGTTTGGCAAAAGAGCATAAGCCTAAAATGATTATTGCTGGTTTTTCAGCATACTCACAGGTTGTAGATTGGGCACGTTTCCGTGAAATCGCCGACGAAGTAGGCGCGTATTTACTAGTAGATATGGCACACGTGGCTGGTCTTATCGCTGGTGGCGTTTACCCAAGCCCAGTACCATTTGCTGATGTAGTCACTACGACAACGCACAAAACCTTACGTGGCCCGCGTTCAGGTATGATCTTGGCTCGCGATGAGAAGCTGGCGAAAAAGCTCAATTCTGCGGTATTCCCAGGCAACCAAGGTGGTCCATTGATGCATGTAATCGCGGGCAAAGCGATTTGCTTTAAAGAGGCGCTAGAAGACAACTTCAAAACCTATCAGCAGCAAGTCGTCAAAAACGCCCAAGCGATGGCTAAAGTTATCCAAGAGCGTGGTTATGAAATCATCTCTGGTGGTACTGAAAACCATCTAATGCTGATTAGCTTGGTTAAGCAAGAAATGACGGGTAAAGAAGCGGATAAATGGCTTGGCGATGCGCATATCACTGTCAATAAAAACGCTGTACCAAATGATCCAAAATCTCCGTTTGTCACCTCTGGTATCCGTATCGGTACGCCAGCGATTACTACACGTGGTTTTAACGAAGCGCAAGCTAGTGATTTGGCTGGCTGGATTTGTGATGTTCTAGATAGCCGCGGTGATGAAAAAGTCTTGGCTGATGTACGTGACAAAGTAGAAGCCATCTGTAAAGAGCTACCAGTTTACGAAAAAAACCAGTAAGCCAGTTCTCTTAATTTAGCCAGCGCTTATTAGTCGTTGGATAAAAAAAACCGCTCAGCTTAGGCTGAGCGGTTTTTTCTTGTTATAAAAAAGTCTGTCTTTTTATGCTTAAGGTTATGAGTAACTGACAGCCTTGTTATAGCTAAATTTCCAGTCGTGATTTTGGAACATTGATGGTTTGGTCATAGTATTCAGAATTATAGTACACGGAGATTAGGCAGCCAACGTATCAGCCATGCCAAACACATCAACCACCAAGCTGATTTAAGGCCAACGCCAATATCAGGCCAACACTCGCACTGATACCCGCCCAGTGGTTGCCGCGTTTAAAAGCAGTTGGAAACACCTCAGTCGCTAGAGAAGCAATAACAGCTCCAGCAGCGAAACAATCGATAGCACTAATAATCTCTTCATCAACGCCCTTGAGCAGCACCTTACCTAAGATAGCAGCAAGCGATAACAAAACAGCAGCACCGATCCAGAGCATGAGCACTTTCTTGTTACTTTTGCCATTTTTGCGCATCTCTTTGGCACCGCCGGCCGCTTCTGGAAGGTTGGACAACAAGATAGAACCTGCTAATGCAGCGACTTGCATTACGTTACCGCTTAGAAGTGATACGCCTAGCGCCAAATTTTCAGGCACCCCGTCAAGTGTGATAGCAGCCAATAGTCCACCACCGCCGTCTGAGTTGAGTTTTTCATCAATCAGGTAGTCAACACCTGCAAATACGATGGCGCCTAATAAAGTGAAAGCCGCTGTGATCCAAATTCCGCTATCAGTCACAGCTGGTTGTAATAGCTCGATGACCACTGATATCGTCAGTGCGCCGCCTGCGACCGCCAACAAGTTGCCTTCAAGCCAGCTAGGTAGTCGTCCATACAAACCCCAAAGCGCCCCGACGATAAGGGCGCCTGATACAACAATGATTACTGCAAACACTAACATAATTTACCTCAATATTTTTATACAACATTGATAACGGCTAATGGTTTTGGTGTCATTATAAGTTGCGTAACAAAAACGTAAGGTTTGTTCTTTAAACTATGTGATCAGTAAACACGCTAACTAAAAACCCCAACTAACCAAAGTGTAGTTGGGGCTTTAATTATTACTAAGACTGGTCTAAAAAGTCTTGTTTTTACATAAACGGCAAATTAACGAATATTTGCAATACCGTAGCGTTGACAATATCGACAAAGAATGCACCAACCATTGGCACAATTAAGAACGCCTTATACGAAGGCAGGTAGCGATCGGTGACCGCCTGCATATTTGCAATCGCAGTCGGCGTTGCTCCCATACCAAAACCACAATGTCCTGCTGACAAGACAGCAGCATCGTAGTTTTTGCCCATTACCTTAAAGGTTACTAGGTACACATAGATAATCATAATCACCGTTTGTACAATTAAGATAATCAGTACAGGTCCTGCCAAATCAGTCAGCTGCCATAGTTTTAGTGACAACAATGCCATGGCCAAAAACAGGCTTAAAGAGGCGTTACCTAATACATCAATGGCACGGTCAAACATCTCGAAGTTAAAAAATATCGTCAGTACGTTACGAATAATCACACCGCCTGCCAGCGCCCAGACGAAGGTAGGCAACTCAAACCAAGTATCGGCTGCAACCAATGTCATGGTTTCTGCAAACGCCAGTGCACCGGCGAACAATGCCAAAGTTTCGATAGTAGAGGACGCAGTAATAAGACGAATGTGGTCAGGTCTTTCAAAGATTTCTTTATCATTTAAAATGTCGTCTTCGTCGTGCTTGGTACTATATAGTGACTGCGCGCCTGTTACCTTTTCGATATCACTTGGACTTTGATTGTAGGGAGTTGGCTCTATACCAAGCCTTTGAATCAACCGACGAGCTACAGGCCCACCGACTACGCCGCCTGCGACTAGACCATAAGTTGCAACAGCGATACCTAGAGTCGTTGCACCGACTACGCCATATTGCTCCTCTAAAGTAATGCCCCAGGCGCCTGCTGTACCATGTCCACCAGTAAGCGCGATAGAACCTGTGACCAACCCAAGTAAAGGGTCAAGTCCAAGAGCACTTGCCATCGCGACACCAACGATATCCTGCAAGATAATAAAAACGGAAACCACAATGGTGAAAACTAATAATGGCGTACCACCTGCTTTGAGCTTACTAAAATCAGCACTCAGACCGATAGAGGCAAAGAACATCAGCATGGTCGCCGTTTGCAATCCTTGGTGAAAGTTAAAGCTAAATCCCCAAAATATATTTAATATATAAACAACGACTGCAGCGACCAAACCACCTGCAACTGGTTCTGGAATATTAAAGTTTTCTAAAAATTTAATATTTTTAACCAAAAAACGCCCTAGCAGTAGTACTAAAGTGGCTAGTATCAAGGTGTAATAGCCATTTAAAGTAATCTCCATACTTCAATCCTTTCTCTAAATATAAATTAACCCAAATTTGGGACAAAATTATATTTATCCCAAATTTAGGTCTCGTGATAATTAGCGACTAATCCTTGTCTTTTGTCGGCATAGTCACCCAAAGTTGCGGCTTGCCGAAGTCCTTATAGGCATCTTCAATAATGCCTTTAAAAACGTTAAAGTCCTCAGTGTTTATGTTCTCTACCGCAGCCAAATTAAGCGCTAGATATGCAAATTTACTGTCTGTCAAACAATCCCACGCACTGTCCCAGTTATGGGCAAAGTAGCTGGGGAAATCGCACGCTTCGGCTAAACTTGTTAAAAGTGTTTCTTTATCAAAAACCTTACCGATTGGGATATCGATAGCCTGCTCAGGAATGCTATCACTAAGTGTTATACCGTTTTGATTAATATAGTAAATGGCTTGGCTCATATCAGTTTACCTGCAGTTTTTGAAAGCTATCGTAATGGTCGATGGTCAAATAATAGACGGTAGGAGGGTTGCCACCAGTGACAATACGCCGCGCTCCTCGATGAGACACCCCAGGCGTAGGTACGGTGTACTCACGGTAGTAGCCTTGGGACTGGGCAGGCAGTCTGCTTTCACGATTATAAAAGGTAGTACCGTCTTTATTCGGATATGGAAAAGGTCCACCTTGTTGAATCAGCGCGACTGTTTGGTCTATCTGAGGGTCGCCAGTGATAGCGTTTGTCTGTGTCTCAATATAAGAAGAGGTTGACGTAGTATTAGATGGAGCATCACCGAGTAACGCCAGCTTTAATTCTGTATAGCCAAAGAATATGATGGCAATAAGAATAAGTACGCTAAGAGCAGTCGATTTCCAGCTTTTTTTGTTCTGCCTATTAGAGTTACTAGTATCGTTACGGCTATTCACGTCACTTAGTCTCTGACTGCCGCTCTGATGACTTTGGTTTGAACGTATTGAGGCGTGATTTACTTTGGCGGAACTCTCTTCGATACTCAACGAAGCATCCGTAACCTCAGTTGCTCGCAATTGATCTTTATGGTTACGTTCGCTATTAAAATAGACTCGTTGACCTACGGTAATTGGCTGCGACAACCTGACGTTACTGACATGAAAGAAGACATCTTCACTTTGCTCATCAACATCGATAAAGCCATAGCCTTTATCTGAGTTATAGTGCTTAATTTTGCCACTTTGCATGAGACCATGTTCCTATATAATGTTTTCGTTATGTTGCAACCTGATCTTTATCATGGTTTTCATTGAGAAAGTGAGTTTTTATGGCCCATTTACCCTCAATAAAAAAACGCCAGCAATGGGGCTGACGTTTTTTGTGGATTATACTTGAGGTTAGGTCATAAGTGGTAGGTTAAGGAGTAAAAGTTAACAAGAGACAACAAGTTAGGCACGTGTCTCACCATGTCCATAGACGATCCACTTCTGTGAGGTTAGGCCTTCGAGTCCTACCGGGCCACGCGCGTGAATCTTGTCGGTTGAGATGCCAATCTCTGCGCCCAAGCCATACTCAAAACCATCTGCGAAACGACTAGAAGCATTAATCATGACGCTTGCTGAGTCCACTTCACGAATAAAGCGCTGCGACTTAGTATAGTTATCAGTAATGATGACATCAGTATGATGGCTGCCATGGGTGTTGATATGTTCAATGGCTTCATCGATGCCTGCCACGATTTTAATCGCTAAGATAGGCGCTAGATATTCGGTATCCCAGTCCTCATCGGTTGCAGACGATAGGTGACCCTCAAGCTTGGCATTGTCATTCAAGAGAGCTTGCGCCTTATCATCGAGACGTAGTTGCATGGCGTCATCAGCTTGTACGATAGCTTCAGCAATCTTCGGTAATAGCTCATCTGCAATCGTGTCATCGAGCAATAACGTCTCCATCGTGTTGCATGTGCCATAGCGATGGGTTTTTGCATTGACGCTGACATCGATGGCGATTTTTGAATCAGCGTCGCTATCGATAAAGGTATGGCAATTACCGTCTAAGTGTTTGATGACGGGTACTTTGGCATCATTACTAATACGAGCAATCAAGCCTTTGCCGCCACGCGGTACAATGACATCGACGTATTCTGTCATAGTAATAAGCTCGCCAACGGCAGCGCGATCTGTGGTTTGCAGTACTTGTACGCTATGCTCAGAGAGGCCCGCTTTTTTTAGGCCTTGGTGGATACATTTAGCGATTGCTTGATTGGATTCAAAGGCTTCAGAGCCACCGCGTAGAATAATGGCGTTACCTGATTTTAGGGCCAATGAAGCAGCTTCTAAAGTAACGTTTGGGCGTGACTCATAAATCATGCCAACGACGCCAAGTGGCACGCGCATTTTACCTAAGTGAATACCAGATGGGCGATAGGTCATATCGGTGACCTCACCGATAGGATCAGGCAGGGCTGCGACATCTTTTAGACCTTGAAGCATGCCCTCAAAGCGATCTTCGTTGAGCTCTAAGCGATCTAAGAGTGCTGCTTCAAGGTCGTTTTTTTGACCGTTATCCATATCGATTTTGTTAGCAGATAAAATATCTTGTTTGTTATCAACTAATACATCACGAATCGCTATCAATGCTGAATTTTTATCGCCAGTATTGGCAGCGGCAAGCGTACGCGATGCTGTACGAGCTTGTTTGCCGACTTGTTGCATGTAAGTAGCGACATCTGCGGTATTTGATTGACTCATAGAAGGGTTCCTTGTGTGTGTGGATGAGAGTTTTTCACTAATAAGGGGTTGTCATTGGCAAGAATTTACGTTTTTTCGCCTTCACAACGTGATGCTATTTAACATAGAGGAGTTACCGTCGATAGTAAAGATGAATTTGTGAACAGTATCTGCTTTTACTTAGCAATTTTTGTCACTTACAATGTCTTTGCCAGCCTTTATAAATATAAGATTTAAATCAAAATATTGTCTATTCGTAAGTCTGTTAACTCAAAATAATCATATAAAAAACTTAATACGTACGCGGTTACGCACTTTTAACATAACTGTGCTGTAAATACTAAGGTAGTGACAAACAGTTATCAGTATAGTTGAGTACTAAATAACCAGACATTCCCTAAACTCAATATCCATTAAGTGGGTTTAGAAAATTTTTTCATCCCATTATGCTTATTAAGCAACGGAGAGTTCAGATGAATACTATTAAAGATATGACTACCTCAGATACGACCACTCACAAACCTATGCATAAAAAGTGGCTTTACGCTTCTTTAGCAGCAGCGGCTTTAACATTGAGTGCTTGTGCAGATAAAGAAGCACCTATGAGTGAAGACGAAACAGCTATGGATGCGCAAGTAGAAGTAGAGCAAGATGCCACTAGTGTTGATGATGTCGAGCAAGTCACAGAAGGAGTCAACAGTGCAGATATCTCTGATGATCCTATGGTGAATGATGATGTTGCCGTTGCTACGGCTGATGAGTCTGAAGTGGCTGACGACACTGAGATACTAGACGGTAGCGAATCAGAAGAGCATGTATCAACCTACTAATTTTAATCTCTTAAATTACTATTAATAAGCTTACAGACTGGCTGTTGATAAGCCTATAAACTGGCTATAACTTAAGCTGACTATTACCAGTTTTATATAAAAAACAGTAATATCATATGTAAGCTCAGATATGCTAACGCTGTCTGAGCTATTTTTATGGAAAAAGGATAAAGAAGCAAGAGATATCAAGCACAAAAAATAGATAGAAAGTTTGCCTTTTGGTCTTGTTTTAGGCGACAATGTGGCGCAAACGTCCTATAGAACTTATTAGCATCATTTTAAGTTATTATTACGCTTCTCCCTTTATTTATTTTTATTGGAAATCTACCGACCCATGCTTGAGACTGCCGCAAACTCGACTCGCCCTATTGCCTTAGAGTTACAAGATCTTCATAAAAGCTTCGGCTCATTGGCTGTGCTCAAAGGTGTATCGTTGACTGCTTATGATGGCGATGTGATCTCTATCTTAGGGTCTTCTGGCTCTGGTAAATCGACTTTACTACGGTGTATTAATCTACTTGAAAAACCAACACAAGGGCATATAAGCATTGGCAATGAAGAGCTCATGCTAAAGCCAACCAAATCTGGCGAGATGCAAGCAGCAGACAACAAGCAGCTTGATAGCTTACGGGCCCGTGTGGGTTTTGTCTTTCAAAACTTTAATTTGTGGCCGCATAAGACCATTCTTCAAAACATCATTGAAGGACCAACACAAGTATTAAAAGTCAAAAAAGAGCAGGCTATCATTGATGCAGAAAAACTGCTAGATAAAGTTGGTTTGCTTGATAAAAAAGACGCTTATCCTGCCAACTTATCAGGCGGTCAGCGTCAACGTGTTGCGATCGCTCGTGCACTTGCTATGCAACCACGGGTATTATTATTTGATGAGCCAACTTCTGCACTTGACCCTGAGCTGGTCAATGAAGTGCTGACCGTTATGCGCGACTTAGCAGAGGAGGGGCGTACGATGTTAATTGTCACTCATGAGATGCGCTTTGCTCGTGAAGTTTCAAACAAAGTGGTGTTTTTGCACCAAGGTGTGATTGAAGAGATAGGCACACCCGAACAAGTGTTTGACAACCCTACCTCAGAGCGAGTCAAAGAGTTTATGGCATCGCACAATCAAAACTAATAGCTAAACTTATCTATAATCTTTTATATAGCGTGCCATATATTAGCCTTAGCTTCAGATAATCAATTACCTGACCACTATTTGACTTTGTCATTCTGAGTCATTCTGACAGTGTCAGATAGTGGCGATAACATACAAACATTAGGTATGTCTTTTATCCTCATTTGATGCTTTATTGCTCGATAATAACAGTCAATATGCAAAACGTTTGTTTTTGATATTTGAGTGAGGTATTATCGAGTTGTTCATAAAATGTCAATACTTGTTATTGTATTTATATCTGGCAAGGATGCCAGACGTTAAAACTACACAAATCTTTATCAAAATTTTATTAAAAAATGAGGAACGTATGATGTCGAACTCTCGCCTATTGTGGTCGTCAATGACCATCACCGCGGCCATTGCACTTAGTGCCTGTAGTCAACCTGCCAACGAGGCCGCTGATACTAACGCTGATGCACCGGCAGCGGACGCGGCTGGTAAGACGATTCGTATCGCAACTGAGGGTGCTTACCCTCCTTTTAACTATACTAATGCTGACGGCAGCTTGGCAGGATTCGATGTCGATGTTGCCAATGCTTTGTGTGAGCAGATGCAAGCCAACTGTGAAATCGTCGCACAAGATTGGGACGGTATCATTCCAGGTCTATTGGCTCAAAAGTATGATGCTGTGGTCGCAGGTATGTCGATTACTCCTGAGCGTCAAGAAAAGGTTGATTTCACTGAGCCTTACTTTGCAAATACCATGGTATGGCTGACCGATACGACTGGCAGTTTTGATCCAATGGCAATGCAAAACCTGACGTTGGGCGGTCAACGTTCAACGACTCCAGGTGCTTATTTGCAGGACAATTATGAAGGTAAAGACGGTAATACGGTTCAATTATATGATAATTATGATAATGCCTACCTAGACCTAAAATCTGGTCGTAGTGATGCTGTATTGGCCGAAAAAGTATCTGCCAAATCGTGGTTAGCAGATAACCCCGAAGGCTTTGGTATTGTTGGTGATGAGATAGATAATGATGACAACATTGCTATCGCTGTACGTAAAAACGACTCTCTTAAAGATGACTTTAATAAGGCGTTGAGTGAGATCCGCAGCAACGGTGAGCTTGCTCGTCTTGAACAAGAAAACTTTGGTCAATAAAAATCTGTTTTAGAAATAAGAGAGTAGCAATTATGACAATATCTATGACATCATCAATCGTAAATAAAGCCAAATGGTTGGCACCGCTTAGCGCTGCTATGCTGATGCTGGCTGGCTGTAACAATAGTACTGCACCAGAAGAGAGCGCTGCCTCTGATACAGCAGTTTCTGATGCGCCTATTAATGTAAAAATCGCCACCGAATCAAGTTACAAGCCATTTAGCTACACAGATGCTGATGGCAAACTTATCGGTTATGAGATTGAACTGGTCGATGCGCTATGTGCGCAAATGCAAGCTGAGTGTGAGGTAATCTCTCAAGATTGGGATGGTCTTATTCCTGGACTTAATGCACAAAAATTCGATGCGATTATCGCTGGTATGTCGATCACACCTGAGCGTAAAGAAGTGGTAGATTTTACGGATCCGTACTTTCACACTGGCATTATCTTAATCGGCAAAAAAGGCGATGACATCAGTGTCGCTGACCTAAAAGGACAGCCTGTAGCTTCGCAGCGCTCAACGGTCTCGTCACAGTACCTGCAAGACGAATACCCTGATGCTGACATCAAGCTTTATGATACTCAAGACAATGCCTATCTAGACCTAACTTCAGGTCGCGTACGTGCAATGATGTCAGATAAAGTGACAGGTATTGATTGGCTAAAGACAGAAGCTGGTCAAGACTATGAAGTCAAAGGCCAAGAGATTAGTACCGAAGAAGATGCCATGGGCATGGCCTTTCGTAAAGGTGATCCTCTAGTTGCCAAATTCAATGAAGCGTTGGCTGAGCTAAAGTCTAATGGTGTCTATGATCAGATCACTGGTAGCTACTTTGGTACCAGCACAACCGCTGCGGCCCAACAAGCGGCAACCACCGACGGTGTTGAAAAAGTTGTCGTCGTGGACGAAGAGGGCGTCGATGCCAATGCTATGATTGCTGAAGAAGAGCAAACAGAATCGGCGACTAATTAATAGCGGATTTAATAAGTAAAATCTGAGCTGTTGGTCTTTAGTAAATATCAAGGATGATTATGAGCAACCATTTTGTTTCCGCGATCGTAATGGCGAATATGTCTGTTGTGAGATCGACTAGAGTGAATCGTTTATTAGCTCCTTCATTGGCTATGGCGGCAGCGTTTACGTTAGCTGGTTGTAGTAATAGTCAAGACAGTGCTGAGAACGTTAATGCAACAGCTGATGAGACTACGGCGGCGACTGAGTCAGGTGAGATGCTACGTATTGGTACCGAAGGCGCTTATGCGCCTTTTAACTATACCAATGCAGATGGGACACTCGGCGGTTTCGATGTCGATATGGCCAATGCCATTTGTGCGGATATGCAAGTCACCTGTGAGATTACGGCGCAAGATTGGGACGGTATCATTCCTGGCCTGAAGGCCGGCAAGTATGATGCGATTGTAGCTGCGATGTCTATAACGCCAGAGCGCGCGCAGCAAGTCAGCTTTACTGATCCTTATTTTAGCAATACCTTGGTATTTTTGGCCAAAAAAGACAGTGGCTTTGATCCAAGTCTGAGTAGTGATATCGATGCTCACTCTATCGCCGCCCAGCGCTCGACCATCTCTTCACAGTGGTTAGAGGAGGCTTATCCAAAAGCCAATATGAAGTTATATGATACTTTGAGCAATGCGTTTTTGGACTTAGGGTCAGGTCGCGTTGATGCAATGATCTCTGATAAGCTGCCAGCGCTAGAATGGTTAAGCTCACCATCAGGTAGCGGATATGTGGTCAAAGGTGATGAGATCGATATCGATGATAACTTTGCAATCGCTGTGCGTCCTGGCGATGCTTTGCAAGCAAAAATTAATCAATCATTGGCGAATCTAAAAGCTGATGGTACTTACGATAAGCTCAACCAAAAGTACTTTGCTATGCCGGCGACTGAGACTGATACTGATAATGAGGCTACGCCAACTGTGGTAACCGATGAACCTATCGCAGATACTGCTGCTCAATAGAGATGTCTTGCTCTAATGATTTATAAGCCAACCCCAAAATACTTATCTTATTAGTCAAAAGGATATTGCCAAACTGGTGATATCCTTTTTATTTTGTCGATGGTTTTTTATCTTACTGACTGTACAGTCTTGCCAAATTTATCCTCGTAGTCGGGGTTTTGACAATAGCAATGTTCATTTATAGACAGGTTTTGCTTATGAGCAGTAACATAGAGCTTGCCGATTATGATAAAATCACGGCGCATTTCTACCGAGTCAATCCATCATCGTCTGTGCACAAGTTTAACTGAGTTGCTGCTCTAGAAAATATAAGACGATTGATACTGATTCTTTTAACTAACATTCTGCTAACTTGCTAATATAAAGAGACTGAGTGGACAACTGTGTTTGACTTACAAGGATTTGGCGCGCTCTTACTGAGCGGCGCAACCGTCACTATCAAGCTTGCCTTGACCAGCTTAGTTATAGGCATGGTCCTCGGGCTTTTGGGTGCGACTGCTAAGCTGTCCAAGATTTGGATACTACGTAAAATTGCGACTGTCTATACAGCCACGATGCGCGGTATTCCTGAGCTACTATTGGTGCTGTTTATATATTATGGCGGCTCTATACTGCTGATGAGCGTACTCAAAAAGTTTGGTTATAACGACTATATTGAGATCAGTGCGTTTTGGGGCGGGGTCATGGCCTTGTCTATTGCCTTTGGTGCATATGCGACCGAGATTTTACGGATGTCCATTCAGGAGATTCCAGTAGGTCAAAGTGAGGCGGCTCAAGCGGTTGGCATGCGTCCTCTTCAGACGTTTTATCGGATTACTTTACCGCAAGTGTGGCAGATTGCCCTACCAGGTTTGGGTAATTTATTTTTGGTACTGCTCAAAGATACCGCTTTGGTATCAGTCATCGGTCTTAAAGATATTATGTATCAGTCATCGCGCGCCGCTCAGTCAACCCAGCAGCCTTTTACGTTTTATATGGCAGCAGCGATTATTTATTTGGGGCTGACGATGCTCATAACCGGCTTTATGATGTGGCTTGAATGGCGTGCAAATCCAGCAGCACGCTATGCAAAGAAGCTTAGCCGTCAATCGACCACAGGGTAGAGGAGAGATACTCATGGATTGGAATTGGCAGGTTATTTTTGATCATATCCCAGATCTATTGGGCGGTGCAGTGTTGACCGTGCAACTGGTGGTAGTCTCAGGCATCATTGGGCTATTTTTAGGTTTGGTTTTAGCGTTATTAAGATTATCCAAAAGCTGGTTGGTACAGATTATACCTTTTTTGTATATCTTCTTCTTTCGTGGTACGCCGCTGCTGGTACAAATATTCTTGATTTACTATGGTCTTGGCCAGTTTGAAGCCGTTCGTGATTCGTTCTTGTGGGAGCCAGTACTTAGCCAAGCTTATTGGTGTGCCATTATCGCGTTTACGATGAATACGAGTGCGTATCTTGCCGAAATTATTCGTGGAGCCATTCAGACCATCCCAGTCGGTGAGCTTGAAGCGGCCGATGCGATCGGCATGTCAAAATGGCAAAAGCTCACCCGTATTACTTTGCCGCGAGCATTTGGTATTGTGATTCCAGCGTATAGTAACGAAGTGATTTTTATGCTTAAGGGTAGTGCCTTAGCCTCAACAATTGCGCTGATGGATATCACTGGGGTAGCTCGTACTATCAGCGCCCGTACTTATACTTTGATGGAATTATTCTTCGCTGCAGGTGTCGTCTACTTACTACTGTCATGGGTGATTTTATTCGTTTTTGGCAGGTTTGAAAAACGCATGAATCGTCATACCAGCTACGTACCACCAGATGTCGTGACACGTACTATCCCGTGATATAAGACCATGTTTCTATTACACAGATGATTATACATTACGATAGAGCGATTGATTGACCGCTACTAAAAGATAATAATGAAAAATAGTGATGAAAGTTGCTTGATAAATGCTCGTATGACTTCCTTTTATAGTGAGAACGCATTATGACTGAATCCCCCCATGTTTCTTTGATTAATGACATTGTTAGAGAGGCTAATGAGTTTAGCATAGACGATGATACCAGCAACCAAAACAAGCGTCATTTGATAGGCAAAGTCGTCTGCGTCGGTCGTAATTATGCTGCCCACGCCGCTGAGCTTGGCAATGCTGTTCCAACGCGTCCATTACTATTTATCAAGCCTGCTTCAAGTATTATCTCTTTATCAGACGTTATTCCTAGTAGTGTCCGTGATACACCTCGTGGAAAAGTATATCCAGTACATTACGAAGCAGAATTCTGTATACGTTTGGGCAAGGATTTAAAGTCAGCTTCGTTAGAAGAGGTTGTCAGTACGACTGGTTTAATTGAAGCAGTCACGCTAGGGCTAGATTTGACCTTGCGAGACTTACAAAGTGAGCTCAAAGAACAAGGCCATCCATGGGAGCGGGCAAAGTGCTTTGATGGCGCATGTGTGCTCGCTGACTGGATTGATCCGCAAGCGTTTGGCGACTGTAGCGATGTGCACTACCAGCTTTATATTAATGATGAGCTTAAGCAAGATGGTAATAGCGCGCTAATGCTGTTTCCTGTTTATGAGTTACTTGCCGAGATTAGCCATGCTTTTAGTTTGCAAGCAGGTGATGTGATTATGACCGGCACCCCAAGTGGGGTTGGTATACTGCATGCAGATGACGAGCTAAAGCTGGTACTGGGCGCCCATGAGTGGCAGGCGCGAGTGCAATAGTGTTGCTTTAACTATAAGCTTAAATAAAAACTTGATGTCTGAAAATATAAAATCCCAAGCCAATGCTTGGGATTTTTTTGTTTAAATAAAGCCTGTTATTTAAATGTCATCGTATCGTCATAAAAGTTCAATAGACTCAAGCGTAATCCGCATTTTCGTAGTGGTAATTACAAAGCTGCTACTGACCCCGTTTATGCTAATCCAGCCTAACAGCAAGGTGACTGACAATGACATTATTGAATAAAATGACACTACTGAATGATAAGCAAAATCTTGCCCACGAAGTTGTTGAAGACTCCAATCCTACTCATAATACTGACTTTCAAAGCATTATCGATCGTCGTCTAAACCGCCGTAGTATCCTAAAAGGTGGTACAGGATTGACAGCAGCTGCTTTTTTTGGCGCACTTCCTTTAGTCGGATGTGCTGACAATGATGAAAGTAGTACTGGAAGCCCCATTGTCAATAACGACAATAATGCTGCTATTCCTGCGCAAGGTGATTTAAAGCGTCCTGAGACTTTAAAGTTTGAAGCAGTCGCACACTCCACTGCCGAAACAATGAGTGTAGCAGAAGGTTATAAAGCTGAGATGATATTACCACTGGGCACACCATTAATTTCTGGTATTAATGATTGGAAAGACAATCGTGAGCAGTCCGCTGAGTCGTTTGATTGGCGTATGGGTGATAACCATGATGGCATGTGGTTCTTTGGCAAAAAGGGTCATGGATACGATGCTAAAGAATCAGAGAATGGTCTGCTAGTCATGAACCATGAATACGTAAATAGTAGCGAGCTAAGCCCGTTTGGTTACCATGTAATCCAAGATAATAATGCTGCGCCTATATTCAAAAATCGCCGCCTCGCAAGCGATGTGCGCCGTGAAGCCAATTGTCATGGCGTGGCTGTAGTTGAGATGACTCGCCGTGCCGATGGCATAGGTTATGAGATGGTACTCAATTCAAAATATAATCGCCGTATTACTAGCAGTACTCAATCGCAGTTAGCAGGGCCAGTTGCTGGCTCTGATTTGGTCAAGACCAAATTTGATCCAACAGGCTTTCAGACTCGTGGGATTAATAATAATTGCGGTGCAGGACTCTCGCCTTGGGGTACATATTTGACCACAGAAGAGAATTTCTTAGGAGTCTTTGCCCGTGGTCAAGATTCCAGTCAATTAACTGCCGCGCAGAATTATGGTCGTGAGCGTTATGGTGCCATAGAAAATTTTGCCAGCTCAGGGTATTTATGGCATACCCCAGAAGCCAAAGACGCCAAAATCTCTGATGAATTTTCCCGCTGGGACATGACTGCTGTCGGTGCAACCGCGACTGACGATTACCGAAATGGTTTTAACACTTTTGGTTATATCACTGAAATCGACCCTTTTGACCAACATTCTATGCCACAAAAACGCACAGCGTTGGGTCGTTTTGCTCACGAAAACTGTGCCTATGCACCTGTTGAGCAAGGCAAACCAGTGGTTTTTTATATGGGTGATGATGCTCGCGGTGAATATATTTATAAGTTTGTCTCCAAAGCTTTGTGGTCCAATAAAGATATAGGGATGGGCCTAAAAGCCGGTGACAAGTATATGAATGAGGGCACGCTATACGTTGCAATCTTTCATGACGATGGTAGTGGTGAGTGGCAGCCGCTGGTTCATGGTCAAAACGGACTGGATGCCTCTAATAGCGTGCTGCCCTTCAATGGACAAGATGACGTATTAGTGTTTGCTCGTGCTGCTGCTGACACGTTAGGGGCAACCAAGATGGACCGTCCTGAATGGGTATCGGTCAGTCCCATTACTGGTGAAGTTTATGTGACTTTGACCAATAATAAATATCGCGGTGAACGTGATGACCAACCAGTGTCTGCAACCAACCCGCGTAGTTATGAGGCTCGTGGTAAAGCGCGCGGCAATGACAATGGTCATATTATTCGCTGGGCAGAAGCAGGAGGTGATCATGCGGCAACGAGCTTTGAGTGGGATATTTATCTATTTGCTGCGCCGAGTACTTTGTCAGCAGAGAACTTATCGCAATTAAATGACAATAACGACCTTTCTTCCCCAGATGGTCTGTACTTTGACCCACGTGGGGTATTGTGGATTCAGACTGATGACGGCGCTTATACCGACACTACTAACTGTATGTTGCTCGCAGCATTACCGGGTAATGTCAGCGATGGCACGCTCAAAACTACCTCGGCAGGACAACAAACTCGTGTCGGTATGAGAGCAAATAATGATAATATCAAACGTTTTTTTGTCGGTCCTGAAGGCTGCGAGGTGACGGGTATTACCCTAACACCAGATTTCAAAACGTTATTTATTAACATTCAGCATCCTGGTAATACGTGGGGTGCAGTCGCAGGCGGTAGTACACCGCGCTCAGCTACGGTCATGATTACTCGCGAGGACGGAGATGTGATACTGGCAGAGTCGTTTGCAACGGATGTGAGAACGACATAGAGGGTGAGTTGTTCGTATTTATTGAAGATGAGCACAGCAATCTTATGTGACAGGATAGAGGTTTTGTTTATCTGATATAGCAGATACTATGAATAGGTACTCTTATCACCAGATACGTCAAAACTATGAACAATCTAGATTCTATCGATTCGATTCACAATTTATTTGCCAAAAATAAGCTTGAGCCTAATATAAGCTCTGGCTCTGATGCTAGCTCAAGGTTTCAAGGTGACTTATATGAAGAGCTGGCTAAGCTTGAATATATCTATATCGATGATGCAATAGAGTTACAGGCAAACGATGATAGAACCACCATTGCATATAATCCTATATCTTTAAGCGACTTTTTTGAGGGATTAGCACAGCTTGCTACAATGGGAGTGGTGGAGGTAACTGATATTGTAGAAGCTATTCACCGTGAGATTGTTTTACGTCTTTTGGGGCGTTTTAATGAAAGCAATGTCAGTAAATGGCAACGTGGTCTCACCGGTCGAATCTATGGAGCGGTACGCCGGGTAGCATCCTTAGTTGGCAATAATCTAGCATTGGCACTGCGATTGTATAAAAACGTAATTAGTCAAAAAGACGCCCGTCCGCTACCAGAATCTTTTAAACAGCTTATCAACGTCCTAAATGGCGTGATGGGCGATCATCTGGTCAATCATGACAATCCCCTCGCGATTCCCATGATTTTATACGATAGCGCCTCACGTCCAAGAAGTGGACAGCTGCAAAACAAAGAGATATCAGGACGCGTTATTATCTTGTGCCATGGTCTTTGCATGAGTCACTTAAGCTGGCAACCAGCTGAACCAAACAGCCTTGGTGCACATATTAAGCGCAGTCTGCCAGAATCTACCGTTCTATATCTTGATTACAATACCGGACGACGTATCTCGCTCAATGGTCGTAACTTCTCCAAAGTACTACAAGAGCTGGTAGCACATAATCCAAACATCAGTCAGATAGACTTAGTTGGACATAGCATGGGCGGATTGGTCGCTCGTAGTGCCTTGTTTTACGGTAAACAGCAAGGCTTTGATTGGGTAAAGCGAGTGGGTAATTTGATTACTCTTGGTTCACCGCATCATGGGGCAAGCCTAGAGCGTATCGGCTATTTTGTACAGGATATGATAGCCAAACTGCCTTTTGCAGGATCACTTGCGAAGCTGGGCGATTTACGTAGTACAGGCATCATCGATTTGCGTCATGGTAGTATTCGTGACGATGACTGGATGTCTTTAGAAGGTCGCAGTGTACTGCCGCAAGAGTTCCATCATCCTGCGCGGTTGCCGCTACATGTCAATACGTATTTTATCGCCGCCACACTAGTTGAAGCTCATTACGACTCCAAGGCCACAAGCTTATTAGGTGATGGTCTGGTGACGATAGAATCTGCGCTAGGGGAATATGATGGTGAACATGCTTTGTCAGTACCTGAAGGACACAAGGCTATTTTCTATGGCGTGAGTCATTACAATTTACTTTATAACGATAGAGTGCACAAACAAGTGGTCGCATGGCTGCTGGATAACGGTCAGAGTAGCGCTAATCAGGACGGAGATGTACTTGGCACTTGCATCCATTCTTATCCTGAAAATATCGAGGTGAGGGTGTAGTTTTATTTTTTTATCTACATTCATCCAGTAAAATAAAACCCCCAAGCATTACACTTGAGGGTTTTAATTATGAGTTCAAATAAAACAAAGTAAGTTAATAATAACTACTCAGCAAATATCGCTGTAACATCGTCTTTGTTAAATTTATAAACTTCACCGCAGAATCCACAATCCATCTCAAAAGTACCGCCTTGCTCTTCGATGATATCCAAAGCTTCTGCTTCACCGATTTGCTCAATCGCCATCTCTGACTTTTTACGTGAACAAGTACAGCCAAAGGCTAGCTCGACAGGGTCAGGGGCGACGACGTTTTCTTCATTGTACAAACGATACAAGATTTCGTTGGTATCAAGTGTGGTCAACTCTTCGGCTTTGACCGTACGAGTCAAAACGCTTAAACGCGTCCATAGATCATCATCGATACCCGCGTCTTCGTTTTGTTCTACCTCATAGGTTTCCTCAGCAGTACGAGGCAGCATTTGTACCAATATACCACCCGCTTGCAAACCGTCAGATGCCAAATTAATCAGCGTTGGAATTTGTGCAGACTGCTTTTGATAATGGGCCAAGCAATCAGCCAAATTGTCATGGCTACGCTCAACGATACCTTGATACGCCTCACCGCCATCGGGCTGAATATTAATAAATAACACACCTTGACCCATAGCCCCAAGCTCAGCGAAGGCTTCATTAGCACGGGTCATGTTTTCCCATGCTTGTACTTGCTCATCTGTATCAGCTTTCCAGCTGGCAAGCGCACGAATAATACCGTTTTGATCACATTCAGCCATTGCCCAATTCAGCAAACTGTCGCTGTCTGATGATTGTAATTGAATAGATAAGCGGCCGTCTATTTTGACAGTACCAATAAGCAAACTGGCCGCCGTTAGCATCTCACCTAGCAAGCGCTTAATCGCTTCAGGGTAGGGCTTTTGAGCGATAGTACTGGCATAACTACGTGATAGACGAACGACATCACCACGTACAGGTGAGTCTTGAATAAAAAAGCGCTGACGTACGTCATTATTGGTAGAAGCCGTGGCAGCTGTCGTTATTTGAGTATTGTGATTGGTTTGAGTCATAAGGCGTTAGTATGATTAAGAAGTTGCTAACTTTATGGGGATTATTGGTAAATTATCAACAACGCCACAAGCATGATAATTAAGTTTAAGTCATAGTGTTCCAATAGAGACTTTATGTGCTGATACAAATCTTGTTGCAATACATGAGATATTATGAATATACGTAGAAAAGTCTATTAAGAGTGTTAAAAGTATTGTACAGTAACATTAAGTTGCTCTATGATAACTGAAAGTAACAGCAAGGATGCTGGACAGTAGGATAAACAATGTTCAGAGTTATCACTATTTGTACTAATTTGATAAAAGGATGTATCTTATGGCTTACTCGCTCTCAAAACCTCTAACACTAGTTGCTGCTATGGCGTTTGGCTTAGCTGGCTGTAATAACAGTAATCAAACGACCAGCGAAGCTCCAGCAGACGACGCTGCAAAGACGGAAACTGCCGCGAGTGCTAGTGGTACCCTACAAAAAATAAAAGATTCTGGCACTATCGTCGTCGGTTATCGTGACTCCTCAATCCCATTTTCTTATATCGCTGATGATCCCAACCAGCCAATGGGCTATGCACACGATTTAGAGATGAAAGTTGTCGAAGCGGTCAAGCAAAAGCTAAACATGCCAGATTTAAACGTCCGTTATAATCTTATCACTTCACAAACTCGTATCCCACTGGTACAAAACGGTACGGTAGACTTTGAGTGTGGCTCAACGACCAATAATGAGGAGCGCCAAAAACAAGTTGCGTTCTCTAATGGCTTTTTTGAGATTGGGACGCGCTTGTTAACCAAAACTGACTCTGGCATTCAAGATTTTGAAGACTTAAAAGGCAAAACCTTAGTTACTACGGCCGGTACGACTTCAGAGCGCTACATTCGCAAATATAATGATGAAAATAATATGGACACCAACGTCATCTCTGCAAAAGATCATGGTGAAGGTTTCTTGATGTTAGAGAACGGCCGTGCCGATGCCTTTATGATGGATGATGTACTGCTCGCTGGCGAAAAAGCCAAAGCCAAAAATCCTGATGAATGGGTCATCGTAGGTGAACCACAGTCGTTTGAAATCTACGGCTGTATGATGCGCAAAGACGACCCTGAGTTTAAAGCGGTGGTCGATGAAGCGCTTGCCAATACCTTTAGCTCAGGTGAGATTAACAGCATCTATGATAAATGGTTCTTAACCCCTATTCCACCGAAAAACGTCAATCTCAACTTTGAGATGTCAGACAACTTAAAGGCTTTAATTGCTAACCCGCACGATAGTGCTCAGCCACAAGACGCTGCACAATAAGACATTTGTCCCTCACTATAGCCGACTCATGCGCTTAGGAAAATCATCTAGATTGACCTAACGCTTGAGTCTATCTTCCGCTGCTCGGAGAGACAAAATGAATTATAGCTGGAACTGGGGTGTGCTCTTTGAGCAAACCGGTATCGGTAATGAGCTGTACTTACATTGGATGATCACCGGTCTTGGCTGGTTGTTATTGATTGGTAGTATTGCATGGGCGATAGCCATGATCATTGGTACCATCTTTGGTATCATGCGCACCTTGCCAAGTAAGACTGCGCGCAGTGTCGGCACCGCCTACGTCACTTTTTTTCGTAATATCCCCTTATTGGTTCAATTATTCTTTTGGTTTTATGTCGCCCCTGGTTGGCTAACACCGGCCTTACAAGAATGGTGGTATAAAGACTTGTCTCCGAATACCTCAGCCATGCTCTCAGCAAGTATCGGGCTTGGCTTATTTACCGCTGCGCGTATCGTTGAGCAAGTGCGTACGGGTATTGAGTCACTACCACAAGGTCAAATCAATGCCGCTTACGCTCTTGGGTTTAGTGTTCCGCAAGCTTATAAACAAGTCTTATTACCCCAAGCCTTTCGTATCATCTTGCCGCCACTTAGCTCTGAGCTGACCAACTGCTTTAAAAACGCATCAGTGGCCTCTTTGGTCGGCGTAATGGAGCTCATTAGCCAGACCAAAACCATTAGCGAATATACTCAAAATAACCTTGAGATTTATACTTACGCGACTGTTATCTATTTGGTATTTAATCTATCCTTAATCGCCATCATGGGTTTGATTGAGCGCAAACTGCGTGTACCAGGGCTTATTGCAGGGAGTCAGAAATGAGTATGATGACCGAACTTGCAACGGCCTATCCAGGTCTAATGGGTGGCATGCTAACCACCTTAAAAGTATTGTTTTTAGCCATTCTCGGTGGTATCAGTTTAGGAACCGTACTCGCTTTAATGCGCTTATCTGGTATTAAGGCGCTAGAAGTACCCGCCAAACTCTACGTCAATTACTTTCGTTCTGTACCGCTGTTACTAGTATTACTATGGTTTTATTTTGCCGTACCGATGATTTATTTTTGGGTAGCTGGTAAATACTTGCAACTTGATGCCGCCTTTGCTTCATGTGTCGTTGCTTTTATGATGTTCGAAGCCGCCTACTTTTCAGAAGTGGTACGGGCAGGTATTCAGTCTATTGGTAGTGGGCAAGTCAATGCTGCAAAAGCCTTGGGTATGACTTATGGGCAGACCATGCGTTTGGTCGTATTACCACAAGCCTTTCGCAAAATGCTGCCACTTATCTTACAACAATGTATTATTTTATTCCAAGATACGACGTTGGTATTTGCTATTGGTTTGACAGACTTTTTCCGTGCAGCCTACGTCCGTGGTGAGCTGATGGGTTTATTGACACCTTATATATTAGGCGCAGGCGCAGTATATTTTGTCATCAGCTTAAGCGCTTCTATCGGTGTGCAACATGTACAAAAACGTCTGAGGTTTTGAGTGTTTTTTAATAACTTTAAAATAATGTGGTTAGGAGCCAGTGATGAGTAATGCTGATACGTATACAAATGACTTTGGCGGACTGGTGACAAACAATGGTCATGCCAGTGATGAGATAGTCATTCAAATGACTGACGTCAGCAAATGGTATGGCGACTTCCAGGTTTTGAGCGACTGTACTGCCCACGTACATAGGGGTGATGTGGTAGTGGTTTGTGGCCCATCGGGCAGTGGTAAATCGACCTTGATTAAGACTGTCAATGGTCTTGAGCCTTTTCAACAAGGTGAGATTATGGTCAATGGTATTTCAGTCGGTGCGCCAAAGACTGACCTACCTAAGCTGCGTAGTAGCGTTGGTATGGTGTTTCAGCACTTTGAGCTGTTTCCACATTTAACCATTATCGACAATCTGACCGTCGCACAAATTAAAGTATTGGGCCGTAAAGAGTCTGAGGCCAAAAAGAAAGCGATGGCATATTTGGATCGGGTGGGACTGACAGCGCAAGCGGCGAAGTATCCGGCCGAGTTGTCTGGAGGTCAACAGCAGCGGGTCGCCATTGCCCGTGCGCTTGCAATGGATCCCGTAGCGATGCTGTTCGATGAACCAACCTCCGCTCTTGACCCTGAGATGATTCAAGAAGTACTTGATGTGATGGTCGAGCTGACACGCGACGGTATGACAATGATGTGTGTGACTCATGAGATGGGCTTTGCCAGCCAGGTGGCCAATCGTATTATTTTTATGGATGAGGGCTATATCGTTGAGAATTGTAGTAAGGATGAATTCTTTGAAGGCGCGAAAAGTGAACGCGCGCAGATGTTTTTGTCAAAGATTTTGAACCATTAAAAGTTTATTTCATTTTATAATGATATCAAGCGTCTATAAATAGGCGCTTTTTTGTGTAAGTAAGTTTATATCCTCAATATTGAAATGAGTGACTACATCGTAAGCGATGCGGGAGAATAGATGAGTGCATGGCTGTTTACTGATACAATAAGAGCAATCATATCCAGCAAATTTTGTAAAACTTAACAAACATAATAGTCAACTTAATGGGAGCTTATATGAGTGCAGAACATTCATCTACATCAAAAGGTATCGTCATTGTTGGGGCAGGACTGGCGGGTTGGCATGTCATTGACGCCATTCGTGCGAAAGATAAAGACATTGCAATCACGTTGGTCACGACAGATAGTGCAGATCGTTACCACAAGCCCATGCTAACCATGGCGATTAGTCAAAACAAACGCGCGTCGGACTTAGTACGGGCTACAGGTAGTGATGCAGCTAAGAATGCAAACGTCAATTTACTTGCCAATACCCAAGTCAGTGACATCGATGCAGCCAGTCAGCAATTACATCTTATCTCTGCTACGCGCTCAGATCCGGCCAATGTGGATTACGCCACTATTGGCTATGATAAATTAGTACTAGCAATGGGCGCTCATCCTATCTTTCCGCAAAGCTTGCCAGAAGATTTGGTTTGGCACGTTAATCATATTGAACGCTTTGGTCAACTGCAAGAAAAGCTGGCAACGGGTAGTCAACATGTCGCTATCGTCGGAGCGGGTATGGTTGGGACGGAGATTGCAGAAGATTTATTAAAAGCTGGGCATGAGGTGACGCTGATTGATTTAAATGATGCACCGCTTTCACAAATGCTACCGTCAAAAGCCACAGCTCGTATCGCTCAAGCAGTCAAATCTCAAGGGATTAACTTTTTGGGTGGTTATCAAGTGTCTGACGTGACGCGTGTTAGCGACAGCGCCAATGATAATGACAGTACAAGTGGCCATGATAAATTACAAGTAAACTATAAGCCGATAGCAGGTGCCGACTCTACGGCTGATCAGCAGCCTGAACCCTTAATCGTAGACCATGTGATAGCTAGTACAGGCCTCACTGTCGATGATAAATTGCCTGCCGCTGCTGGGGTTGAGTTCAATCGCCGTACCGGTATCGTGGTCGATGCGACAACATTACGTACCAATGCTTCTAATATTTATGCTATTGGTGACTGCATGTCCATCAATGGCGTTGCCTGTCGTTATGTCGCGCCACTACGAGCACAAGCGGCTACCATTGCCGACGATATATTAGGTCATGAGCATGAGGGCTATGAGCATAAGCCACCGATGATTCGTTTAAAAAATAAAGCCATCTCTGTCATGGCGACTGGTGTGCCACAAGCGACAGGCAATTGGCAGGTAAAGACTGAAACTGATGACGAGTTAATCATGGATTTGCTAGATGATAACGACGAAGTCAGTGCGACAGTGACTATTAAAGCGCCTGTCATGCCTAAAGCTTAATTGCTAAAACTTCTTAAATCATAGCCAGTGCTGCCATCCCAATGCAGCGCTGGCTTTTTTTAATATCTAGCGGATACTTTTTGTTAATCGTTAACTTGATGGTACTGCGCAACAATCATAATCGATACGTACTGTATCAATATTGTTGACAGGCTTTTATTTGAGGCGCTATATTGGTTAGGGCATGATTTAACTAGATCATATAGTTAACAGAATATTCAAGGAGGAATATTGTATTTACCTTAGCAGCGCTTTGAATGCTTATAAGGCAACAATCAAACTAATAGCAAAACGAAAGGACTCGTTATGACTCAGCTTATCGATTTCGACAGTATTCTTAATAATGTTCCCAAAGTTAATGTAGGTGCGCGCTCAGCGAATGCGCCACTGTCTCAAAGCCATGATAAAGGACTTGATGTGCCGCTGATTGAAGCGACCATCGGTGATTTTTTCGATGCCATTGTCCATAAATATCCTGAGCGTGAAGCACTGGTTTCGCGTCATCAGAATATCCGTTGGACCTATCGCGAGCTACAAGAAAAGGTTAATCAACTGGCTAGTGCCATGATTGAGATGGGGCTTGAAATAGGTGATCGTATCGCTATTTGGTCGCACAACAATAGCGAATGGTTGCTGATGCAATTAGCGACAGCGAAAATCGGTGTCATCTTAGTTAATATTAATCCTGCCTATCGTACCTTTGAGCTGCAATATGCGCTGAATAAATTGGGCTGCTCGGCCTTGGTATTGATGCGTCATTTTAAAACCAGTGACTATACGCAAATGATTCGCGAGCTATGCCCTGAAATTTATCATAAAAGCTATCAACAGCTTGATTTGGTGGAGATTCCAACCATTGAGCGCATTATTTGGATTGATGAGCCAGAGAGCGATGAAGACTTTAATTTTATGCAAAAGTTCTCTAGTTGGATGGCAGAGGGAGATGCCAATGACCCTCGCGTTGCAAAACGCCAAGCCCAGCTCAAAAACACCGACGCTATTAGCGTGCAGTTTACCAGTGGCACAACTGGCACACCCAAAGGCGCCACCTTAACGCATCGTAATATCCTAAATAACGGCTATTTTATGGGCGAAGGAATGAAACTTACCGAAGAGGATAGGCTATGTATCCCATTGCCACTCTATCATTGCTTTGGCATGGTGGGTGGCAACTTAGCCATTTTAACCCATGGTGGTTGCGCGGTTTATCCCAATGATGGCTTTGATCCGCTGACAGTATTGCAAACAGTGGAGGCAGAAAAATGTACCGCCTTACTTGGCGTCCCGACGATGTTTATCGCGGAGCTGGATCATCCAGATTTTGATAGTTTTGATTTGTCCAGTTTGCGCACCGGTATCATGGGCGGCTCTAGCTGCCCTATTGAGGTCATGCGCCGCGTCATGGATAAAATGCACATGAGTGAAGTAACCATTGCTTATGGCATGACCGAGACCAGTCCAGCTTCTTGTCAGACCAGCTCACAAACGCCCCTTGAAAAGAGAGTGTCGACAGTAGGGATGGTGCTGCCAGCGCTTGAGGTCAAAATCGTGGATACCGAAACGGGTGATGTTGTCCCGATTGGAGAGACAGGCGAGCTACTCACATACGGCTATGCGGTCATGAAAGGCTATTGGGGCAGCCGTTTTAAAACTCGAAAAGCCATTCAGGATGGCTGGATGCATACGGGTGATTTGGCAACGATGGACGAAGACGGCTACATTACGGTGGTTGGGCGTAGTAAAGATATGATCATTCGTGGCGGCGAAAATATCTATCCTGTAGAAGTCGAAAATTACCTTTATCGTCATCCTAAGATACGTGATGTACAAATCGTTGGCGTGCCTGACAAAAAATATGGGGAAGTGTTGGCGGCGTGGATCATTACCAAAGAGCCGGGAAATTTGACCGAAGAAGAGATAAGGCAATTTTGTCGTGACCATATCGCTCATTATAAAGTGCCGACCTATTTTCGCTTCGTAGATGCATATCCAATGACCGTGACGGGCAAAATTCAGAAGTATAAAATCGTTGAACAAATGATAGAGGAGCTAGGTTTAGAGTAGACTATGGTAGATAGATAGCTGCTAACAAACATAAGTCATTAATTTATAAGCATTAATTTATAAGTGCTATTTTTATAAAGACTTACAACTGAATGCTAAAGATATAAAGACAGAAGTGTTAAACACTGATAAAGTCAGCTTTATGCCCTAGTGGTAGCAAGCTGATTTTTTACTTCTGGTTATACTTAATACTGACAAATCAGTAATGGAAGATGTGTCTTTCTTAAAAATTGCTTTTAAATGATACATATTGTATCGATAATATTGACAGTCTTTCATTTGAAGCGTTACTATAGATAATAATATATGATATAGATTCAAGGATGAAAAATCGGCTTACGGGCTGTTTTTATATAGAATAAAAAGATAAAACGAAAGGACTCGTTATGACACAAAATATTGATTTCGATACTATCCTAGCTAACATTCCCAGCGTCAACATGGGTGCGCGCTCAGCCAATGCGCCACTTTCTCAAAGCTACGACAAAGGTCCTGATGTACCACTGATTGAAGCGACTATCGGTGATTTTTTCGATGCTATTGTCTCTAAATATCCAGAGCGTGAAGCATTGGTCGTTCGCCATCAAGGTATCCGCTGGACTTATCAGCAACTACAACAAAAGGTCAATCAACTCGCCAGCGCCATTATAGAGATGGGACTTGAGATTGGTGATCGCATCGGTATCTGGTCGCACAACAATAGCGAGTGGCTTTTGATGCAATTAGCGACCGCTAAAGTTGGCGTTATCCTCGTCAATATTAATCCTGCCTATCGCACCTTTGAATTACAGTATGCCTTGAATAAATTGGGCTGCTCGGCACTCGTATTAATGCGCCATTTCAAGACTAGCGATTATACGCAAATGGTACGTGAGCTGTGTCCAGAGATTTATCATAAAACTTATAATCAGCTAGATTTGGTCGAAATACCGACGATTGAGCGTATTATTTGGATTGATGAGCCAGGTAATGATGAGACTTTTAGTTATATGCAAAGGTTCTCTGACTGGATAAGCGAAGGTGATGCTAACGACCCACGCGTTGCCGAACGGCAAGCGCAGCTCAAAAATACTGACGCTATTAATGTGCAATTTACCAGTGGTACGACTGGCACGCCAAAAGGTGCGACCTTAACCCATCGTAATATCTTAAATAACGGCTACTTTATCGGTGAGGCGATGAACCTCACTTTCGATGATATATTGTGTATTCCTGTGCCGCTTTATCACTGTTTCGGTATGGTACTTGGTAATTTAGCCATTTTGACCCATGGCGGTTGTATTGTATATCCTAACGATGGTTTTGATCCATTAAGTGTCCTGCAAGCAGTCGAAGAAGAAAAGTGTACTGGTTTGCATGGGGTGCCAACGATGTTTATCGCGATGCTCGATCATCCAGATTTTGACCAATATGATTTATCCACTTTGCGTACCGGTATTATGGCAGGCTCGAGCTGTCCGATTGAAGTCATGCGCCGCGTCATTGATGAGATGCACATGAGCGAGGTCACTATTGCTTATGGTATGACCGAGACCAGTCCAGTATCTTGTCAGACAAACAAGCACACACCGCTTGAAAAGCAGGTTTCCACTGTCGGACTGGTGCAGCCAGCGCTCGAAGTCAAGATCATCGATACCGAAACAGGTGAGACTGTCCCGCTAGGAGAAAAAGGCGAGCTACTCACGCGCGGCTATTCGGTGATGAAAGGCTATTGGGGTGACCGCTTCAAAACTCGCGCGTCCATTCAAGATAATTGGATGCACACAGGGGATTTGGCTACTATGGATGAAGATGGTTATGTCAAAGTGGTAGGCCGTAGCAAAGACATGGTCATTCGTGGTGGTGAGAATATCTACCCAGTAGAGATTGAAAACTATCTATATCGCCATCCTAAGATTCGCGATGTGCAAATCGTTGGCATACCTGATGCTAAGTACGGTGAAGTATTAGCAGCATGGATTATTCCCAAAGAGCCTGATTGCTTAACCGAAGAAGAGGTGAAGGAATTTTGCCGTAATAACATTGCCCATTATAAAATACCGACCTACTATCGTTTCGTCGAAGAATACCCGATGACCATTACAGGCAAGATTCAAAAGTATAAAATCGTTGAGATGATGAAAGACGAGCTGAGCTTGTAATAAGCTTGTTTATAAGGTCTAAAATATTTGAACCTAAAACATCTGAGCCTAAAATATTAAAGATTAATTATGTGAGTAACGCTTAGAATAATCTGCCTAAAAAAGCTACTTACCTCTACGCATTAAAGAAAAGGGATATCATGAGTACTATCATAACCAGTAAGTTGAGCCCAAACGCGAGCGACTTTCAGCAAAACAGTGCTGCTATGCAAGAAGTGGTCGACGACTTATATATACACCTGCGTAAGGTCGCTCAAGGCGGCTCAGAGCGTGCCCGTGCCAAGCATTTGGCGCGTGGTAAGCTACTCCCGCGCGAGCGTGTCGAGCGCTTGCTTGATGTGGGTACGTCATTTTTAGAAGTGGCTCCAATGGCCGCGCATGATATGTATGGCGAGGATATTCCCGCAGCTGGCGTGATTGCTGGTATTGGCCGTATCAACGGTACTGAATGCATGATCGTCTGTAATGATGCTACGGTAAAAGGCGGCACGTACTATCCGATGACGGTCAAAAAGCACTTGCGCGCGCAAGAAATCGCCCAAGAAAACAACTTACCTTGTGTATATTTGGTGGACTCAGGCGGCGCGAACTTGCCAAACCAAGATGACGTATTCCCAGACAAAGAGCACTTTGGTCGTATTTTCTTTAATCAGGCCAATATGAGTGCTGCAGGCATTCCACAGATTGCCGTAGTCATGGGTAGCTGTACGGCGGGTGGCGCTTATGTGCCAGCGATGAGTGACGAATCTATTATCGTCAAAGACCAAGGCACCATCTTTTTGGGTGGGCCACCACTTGTGAAAGCAGCAACGGGGGAGGAGGTCACCGCTGAAGATTTGGGCGGTGGCGACGTGCATACTCGCCTGTCGGGGGTCGTCGATCATTTAGCACAAAGCGATACCCATGCGTTGTCGATTGCCCGTAATATCGTCAGTCATCTCAATCGTCCTGCTAAGCAAATTCCGAATCAAATCAAACCCCGTCCACCACGTTATGATGCCAAAGAGCTATATGGCGTCATTCCAACAGACAAGCGTAAACCTTTTGATATTAAAGAAATCATCGCTCGTATCGTCGATGACAGTGCCTTTGATGAATTTAAAGCGCGCTTCGGTACCACGCTAGTTTGTGGTTTTGCGCATATCGAAGGCATGCCAGTCGGCATTATCGCCAATAACGGTATCTTGTTTAGTGAGTCAGCGCAAAAAGGCACACACTTCATTGAGCTATGTTGTAAGCGTAAAATTCCATTAGTATTTTTGCAGAATATTACTGGCTTTATGGTCGGGCGTAAGTATGAAAACGAAGGTATCGCTCGTCACGGTGCTAAGATGGTGATGGCAGTTGCCAATGCCAAAGTGCCGAAGTTTACCGTTATTGTCGGTGGCTCATTTGGTGCCGGTAACTACGGCATGTGTGGCCGTGCTTATAGCCCTCGTTTCTTGTGGATGTGGCCAAATGCGCGTATTTCTGTCATGGGCGGTGAGCAAGCAGCCTCAGTACTGGCAACCGTCAAGCGTGATAATTTTGACCGTAAGGGCGAAGAATGGAGTAGCGAGGATGAGGCTGCATTTAAAGAGCCGATTCTTGATATGTATGAGAAGCAGGGCCATCCCTATTATGCGACGGCGCGCCTGTGGGATGATGGCGTGATTGATCCTGCTGATACTCGTAACGTACTGGCTTTAGGTCTTAGCGCTGCCTATAATGCACCGATTGAAGAGACGACTTATGGGGTCTTTAGAATGTAAGAATTTTAAGGTCTGCCCATAATAATTTACTACTGCGTCAACCTTATTTGAAGTACGATTTGTACATCTACATTCGGTTTCCTTGTATTAATATTATTATGGATTGACTAAAAGTTTGATTAAGTGTCTTTTAATTAATTATCTATAAAAAGATACATACATAGGAAATATAGAGAAAGTTACTATAAAAC
This sequence comes from Psychrobacter sp. 1Y4, assembly GCF_051847555.1. Classification (NCBI taxonomy): domain Bacteria; kingdom Pseudomonadati; phylum Pseudomonadota; class Gammaproteobacteria; order Moraxellales; family Moraxellaceae; genus Psychrobacter; species Psychrobacter sp. 1Y4. Next base: position 217,953 of record NZ_JBPYDE010000001.1, read on the forward strand.
ATTGAGATAACCCTTTATGAATAACTATAAAAGCCTATTGGTTGATATTGAGCAGCACGTAGCGACGGTGACGTTAAATCGTCCTGAGATACGTAATGCCTTTAATGATGAAATGATTGCCGAGCTGACCGAGGTTTTTACCACGCTTGGCGCTGATGATAATGTGCGAGTCATCGTGTTAGCGGCTGCCGGCAAAGCGTTCTGTGCGGGTGCCGATCTTAACTGGATGCGTGCCATGGCAGATTATAGCTATGAAGAAAATCTAGCGGACGCTGATAAACTCGCGCAAATGCTTAAAACTATCTATGAGTGTCCTAAGCCGACAGTTGCTGCTATTCAAGGTGACGTTTATGCAGGTGGTATGGGTCTAGTGGCTGTTTGTGATGTGGCTATCGCCGTTAAGATTGCGAACTTTTGCTTGAGTGAAGTGCGTTTGGGACTAGCCCCTGCAACGATTAGCCCTTATGTTATTAGAGCGCTAGGTGCTAGAGCATCACAGCGTTATTTCTTAAGTGCTGAAGTGTTTGATGCCAAAAAAGCGCGTCAGCTTGGTTTTATCCACGAGCGAGTCAGCGAAGAAGTATTAGATGAGGCAGTGGCAACATTCTGTGCCAAGATGGTCAAAAACAGCCCCGATGCGGTTAAAACTTGCAAGCAGCTGTTGCATGATATTGCAGGCGCGCCTATTAGTGATGACTTAATTGCCGATACGGTAAAAGGCATTGCTGATATCCGTTCATCCACACAAGGTAAGGAAGGCGTACAAGCGTTTTTGCAAAAACGTAAGCCTGACTGGTTGACGGTAGACTAGCCGCAAACAACGATAGCCAAGACGACAAATAAAAATGACAAGACACAGGGATAGTTATGTTTTCTAAAATTCTAATCGCCAACCGTGGTGAAATTGCCTGCCGGGTGGCCGCGACTGCCAAGCGTCTGGGTGTGAATACCGTCGCTGTTTATTCTGATGCTGACCGCGAAGCCAAGCATGTCGCTGTCTGTGATGAAGCGGTTTATTTGGGTGGATCGTCCCCGAAAGATAGCTATCTTAAAGGCGATGCGATCATTGCAATTGCTCTCGATGTTGGCGCACAAGCGATCCATCCGGGTTATGGGTTTTTGAGTGAAAATGCGGATTTTGCGCAAGCCTGTCAAGACGCAGGTCTGGTCTTTATTGGTCCATCTGCCGATGCGATTCGCGCCATGGGCGGTAAGTCTGAGTCCAAGCGTTTGATGGAAGCGGCAGGCGTGCCACTGATACCGGGTTATCATGGTGACAATCAAGATGCCCAGTTTTTAAAACAGCAAGCAGATGATATTGGCTATCCGGTATTGATTAAAGCCAGCGCTGGCGGTGGCGGTAAAGGCATGCGTATCGTAGAGCAGGGCAGCGACTTTATTGACTTGTTAGATTCATGTCGCCGTGAAGCGATTACCAGCTTTGGTAATGATCAAGTATTGATTGAAAAATACGCCCTCAAACCACGCCATATCGAGATCCAAGTATTCGGTGATACGCACGGCAACTATGTGCATCTGTTTGAGCGTGATTGCTCGGTACAGCGTCGCCATCAAAAGGTGCTAGAAGAAGCACCAGCGCCAGGCGTTGATGAGGCTATGCGTAAAGCGATGGGGACAGCAGCGATAGAAGCCGCGCGTGCCGTTAGCTATGTTGGTGCAGGTACGGTTGAATTCATCGTTGAACAGCGCGAAGGCGCTATGAGTTTTTATTTCATGGAGATGAACACCCGTCTGCAAGTTGAGCATCCAGTCAGTGAGGCCATTACTGGTGTAGACTTGGTTGAATGGCAACTCTTGGTCGCGGCAGGTCAGCCATTACCAAAAACGCAAGATGAGCTTGCGATCAATGGTCATGCGATTGAAGCGCGTATCTGTGCTGAAAATCCTGACAATGACTTCTTACCAGCGACAGGTACTTTATTTACCTATCAAAAGCCTGAACATAGTACCTTTATAATTAATAATGACAGCGCAGGCGTGCGCATCGATGATGGTGTACGCGAAGGTGATGTAATCAGCCCGTTTTACGACTCTATGATTGCAAAGCTTATCGTTCATGCGCCAACGCGCGAGCAAGCATTGGCGAAACTCGATCGAGCACTGGGACAAACGCGCATCGTTGGTTTACCGACGAATGTGGCGTTTTTGCGTTATATTCTTAATACTGAGTCATTTAGTAAAGCCAATCTTGATACTGCGTTGATTGAACGTGAGCATGATGAGTTGTTTAATCAGCATCCGCTTGAGTTATCGACGCTGGTTGTGACTGCTATTACGCAGCAGCTTGCCAGTGAAGGCGCTGCCCAAGGTACAGATGCAGATCCATTTAGTAAGCCTACTGGTTTTCGTGCTTATAACGATTATACAAGATCGTTTAGCTTGGTTTATGATGAGCAATCTTATAGCGCTCGTATTAGCAATTGGCACAACGCACATTATTCTGACAGCAAAAAGGGTGCTGAAAATACCAGCAGCTTTACATTGATTATTGAAAAAGAGATCGCAAGTAACGATACTCAAAATAATGTTAATGTAGCCGCTCAGACAGAAAGTATTTATGAGAGTGATGTGAGTTACGCCAGCAGCGACGCACATAATCATACTTTATGGATTGATGGCGCACGTATTAGCGCTCAAAGTTGGGTACATAATGAGATCGTTTATGTGTTCACCGACAGCGGTCGTGACGAGATTACGCTGATCGATATCATGGCGCACGTGGGCGAAGAGTCTGCAGCGGTCGGCAGCTTAAAGTCACCAATGCCAGGTCAGGTAGTGGCATTTAAAGTAGAAGTCGGCGACACAGTCAAAAAAGGTGAGCCACTCGCTGTTATTGAAGCAATGAAAATCGAACATACCATTACCGCACCGACTGATGGGGTAGTGGCAGAGTTGTTATTTGCAGCAGGTGACTCAGTGGCTGATGGTGATGAGCTGCTCCGTATCGATACCGAAGCTAGTGAAGCTTAAGAACCGAAGTATAAGGGCAATAAAAGGATAATAACCATGAGCCATTCGTATCCAGACCATGTCAGAATCGTTGATGTTAGTCCACGTGATGGCTTGCAAAATGAATCAACGACAGTGCCAACTGCAGTGAAGCAGACGCTTATCAACGATTTAATCGCAGCAGGGGTGAAAAAGCTGGAGGCAACCAGCTTCGTCTCGCCAAAATGGGTGCCACAAATGGGCGACAACAGTGAGCTGATGACCGCGCTTGCAGGTAATAAGCGTGATGACGTTATCTATTCGGTACTGGTACCAAATATGCGCGGTTTTGAGAATGCCATCGTGCACCGTCCTGATGAAATCGTAATTTTTGGTTCAGCCAGTGAAACCTTTAGTCAGAAAAACATCAATTGTAGTATTGATGAAAGTATTGAACGTTTTGCCCCCGTTGCCGCTGCGGCAAAAGAGCATGGCATCAAAGTGCGCGGCGTTATCTCTTGTACGGTCGGTTGCCCTTATGAGGGCGAGATTGACCCAAGCCAAGTGGCGTACGTGACCAAGCGTTTGGTTGAGATTGGTTCAGAGCAGATTGGTATTGCCGATACCATTGGTGTTGGTACTCCGTTGAAAGTACAGCGCGCGCTACAAGCCGCTTTAGAATATGCTGATATAGCTATGCTATCAGGCCATTTTCATGATACTTATGGTCAAGCCGTTAGTAATACCTTGGCCGCCTTACAGATGGGCGTCAGCGAATTTGATACCTCAGTGGCGGGGCTTGGCGGCTGTCCGTATGCCAAAGGCGCAACGGGCAATGTCGCAACCGAGGATGTCGTCTATATGCTGCATGGTATGGGCATTAGCACTGGCATTGATTTAGATAAATTGGTCGTAACAGGTGAGCGTATTAGTGAGTTTCTCGGTCGCCGCAATGGTTCTAGCGTGGCACGTGCGCTGATTAATAAGCGTCAGTCCTAACTAAATGCACTGAAGATGTAATGGCTCTAAAAACAGATTAAAATTTAATTATTAAAACATTTATATACAAGGAATAGTTATGAGTTTACCTGGATTAAATTTTCAGCTTGGCGAAGATATCGACGCGTTACGTGATGTGGTACAGCAGTTTGCGGCTAATGAGATTGCCCCGCGCGCGGCTGAAATTGACAGTAGCGATGAGTTTCCAATGGATTTGTGGCAAAAGATGGGCGACCTAGGTCTGCATGGTATTACCGTTCCTGAAGAGTACGGTGGTGCTGATATGGGCTACGTCGCCCATATGGTCGCGATGGAAGAGATTAGCCGCGCTTCTGCATCCGTCGCTCTAAGCTATGGCGCGCACTCAAACCTATGTATCAACCAGATTAAACGCAATGGTAATGAGGCACAAAAACAAAAGTATTTACCAAAATTAATCAGTGGTGAATTCGTTGGTGCACTTGCAATGAGTGAGACGGGCGCTGGCTCTGATGTGGTCAGTATGAAACTAAAAGCAGAAGAAAAAGACGGCAGCTACATATTAAACGGTAGCAAAATGTGGATTACCAATGGTCCTGATGCAGACGTGATGGTTGTTTATGCTAAGACCAACCCTGAGATGGGCGCCAAAGGTATGACGGCATTTATCGTTGAAAAAGGCATGGAAGGCTTTGGTACAGCACAAAAGCTCGACAAACTAGGCATGCGCGGCAGTCATACCGGTGAGATGACCTTTAACAATGTTGAAGTCCCTAAAGAAAATATCTTAGGTGGCGTTGGTGAAGGCGTTAAAGTACTGATGAGTGGTCTTGATTACGAGCGCGCAGTATTGGCCGCAGGTCCTATCGGTATTATGCAAGCAGTGATGGACAATGTCGTCCCTTATATCCACGACCGCAAGCAGTTTGGTCAAGCGATTGGTGAGTTTCAGCTCATTCAAGGTAAAGTCGCAGACATGTATACCATCTTGCAAGCGGGACGTAGCTTCTTATATACTGTCGGTAAAAATCTCGATATGCTAGACCAACGCGGCGCAGGTCATAGTCGAGAAGTACGTAAAGATTGTGCCAGTGTGATTTTATGGTGCGCTGAAAAAGCCACGTGGATGGCGGGCGAGGGCATTCAAATCTTCGGTGGTAATGGCTATACCAATGAGTATCCGCTGGGTCGCTTTTGGCGTGATGCTAAGCTGTATGAAATCGGTGCAGGTACCAGTGAGATTCGCCGTATGCTGGTCGGTCGTGAACTGTTTAACGAGACTAAGTAAAAATTATTGAATGTTCGTTGGATATTAATTTCAAAACAACATCGATACATTAATATCCTCGTGCTAATGGGCTAAATTTTTCTTGCTTGCTGTTCGCAGGCGTGACAGAGGCTGTGAAAACTCATCCCATTAGCACTCTGTATGGGTTTGAAATCGAACAGGCTATAACAAAAAAGCAGGTCGCTCAAAACGTCCTGCTTTTTTTATGTCTATTTTCTATCTTATAAAATCATTATGTCTGTTTGCTATGGTCAAAATAGCGTGCCAGACCATTTAATAATAAATCATCACGCAAGCGCACTGAACGGTTGACGTGCTGGGCGATAATGGATGCATCGCCGCCAGTCATGATCACTTCAAAGTTGGGATGGCGACGGCTAATCTCATTGATCGCCCCAACGATAGATAGTAAGATACCGCGATGTACCGCATCTTGCGTGGTGGTGCCCTGACTGACGCTATCAAAAGTACCGTTAGAGATGGTGATTTGCTTGGTACCAGAAAACAATGACTCACGCTGCAAGTAAATACTGGGGAAAATATAACCGCCTAAATGTGTCGCGTGATCAATCAAATCAATTGTCACCGCTGTACCGCAACCAATTACACATTGACGTTTTTTCTTATCGACCGCGCCCAGCATCTGTAACCAACGATCACAGCCAAGTTGCTCATCATTATAGTCGCTACGCATCAATGGGTGCGCCGCATCGACATGGACAAACTCAAATGGGATGTTTAGACGACTCAGCGTTTCTGTTACTTTGGCGTTGAGCTCGTCACCCAGTACAGACGAGATACCGATAAAGTCAGGTGCATAACGTTCAAAGCGATCGGTTAGACCCATGAGTAATTCGGCAGGCGCTTGCAAATGCTGCTTGGCATCGTGTGCGACTATCTGCCCGATATCATCAGTGAGCCAGTATTTAAGACGGGTGTTTCCAAGATCTAACCAGAGCATAAAAATCCCTTTATATAGTGCTCGTTAAGTATGTGCTCTAAGCCTCACGAGTTACGTCAATACGGCCCGTAAAAAGCGCAGAAATCTTACCGTTATCTTCACGCAATTGCAAACACCCGTTTGTATCGATACTGCAGGCATGACCAGTCACCACATGCGCTTTATCATCATGGTCTTGAGTCACACGTAACCGCAGACCTGCCAGTGCATCCATCGTCGCAAATTCTTGCAAAAAGCTGTCCAGATAATAAGTGTGTCCAGTTGGCTTTTCTATCCCAAAGTGCTCAAAGCGCGTCATCGCTGCTATCAACGCTTTGCTCATTTGTTGATAAAGCGTTTGTAAGGTTGGTAGATTGATATCGTTGCTCTTATTATTGGTATCTGCTTTCAGCATCGCGTAAATGTCTTGTAAGCTGATCGCTTGATAGCTCATGCCTTCGCAAGTTTGCGCGGTTAGCTTTGGTGCAGCTTGTACATTGAGTCCAACACCTATGACCACACCGACCAATTTACCTGCTTTCCATACGGGTTCAATCAAAATACCGGCAAGTTTATTAAATTGAATAATTTGGGTGTCTAGTGTGGCTTTGTTTGATTGAGATTCATCTGGTTTAGGCAGGTTTTGATAAAAGCCCAAGTCATTGGCCCATTTGACGCCAATAGGGGTCAAACCTTGCGCGCGCAGCTGCTCATTTAACGTTTGGATAATAGGCATTTTTGCCAGCTCGACACCGACGAGTAACGATAACAAGCCGCTAATGGATGTATGCACTGGATGGTATAACGACAGATAGACATTGCCGCGCGGTGATTGCCATGAACGCCCCCGTTGCCCACGTCCTGCGCTTTGAGTCTCAGCCGTCAATAGATGTAATTCAGTGGCGCTCAGTGTGTCATCTTGGACACGTTCTATCAGCTCAGTATTGGTAGAGGCGCTGCTGATTACATGACAATGCGTAAGCTCAGATAAATAGACGGAGGTGCTGGCTGATGACGGCATAAATTTAGTCACTGTAGTTAAGGTCGTATGGGTAATCTTTGGTATACTGGCACTTGTCTTAAGTAGACAATATAAGACAAACAGCATAAAGATCGGCTGAGAGTTTGGCAAATGTAATATGGTCGATTATACCTATTTAATACCTCTGATTTAGCTTGAGAGTATGCGCCAAGTAGACAGGCAAAAAAATAAGAAGACAAAAAAGTAGTCAGGCACGACAAAAACATTCAAAAAACAAGCAAAAGGCCAATTCGATGATGTTGTATGTATGGTTTGTGATTGCAGGAGCGTTTGCGGGCGTCAGTGCGGGTTTGTTTGGCGTCGGCGGCGGCATGATTATCGTCCCAGCATTGGTGTGGATTTTTACTGCCTATGATTTTTCACCTGCAGTCGTTACGCATTTAGCGATTGGTACTTCTCTTGCGACCATTGTGGTGACTTCTATTAGCTCATTGACTGCACATAATAAGCGTGGCGGTGTGCGCTGGGAAGTATGGCGCAAGATGGCATTAGGCTTGGTCATCGGTAGTCTAGTGGGTGCAGGCATCGCTGATATGATTGATGGCAAGGTATTGCAGGCCATCATTGGTGTTGGCGCATTATTGGTTGCATTAAAAATGTTGTTTTTATCCAATAAAGAACAATTGGGCAAGCCGTTACCGCCAGCTGGCGTTCAATTTGGCGCGGGGACAGGGATTGGTATGGCATCGTCTATCTTTGGCATCGGCGGTGGTAGTTTGACCGTACCGTTTTTAAATTGGGCAGGACTGCCAATGAAGCAGGCGGTCGGTACTTCAGCGGCTTGCGGTCTACCGATTGCATTGGCTGGCGCGGCAGGATTTGCATGGTTTGGTCAAGATGTGGTCAATCTACCTGAGGGTACGATAGGCTTTGTCCATGTCACAGGATTTATATGTATTTCAGTCGTTAGCTTCGCTATGGCAAAAGTCGGTGCCAAGCTTGCCCATGTATTACCTGCGCTCACGCTTAAGCGTGCCTTTGGCGTGTTGCTATTATTTGCAGGCGGGCAATTATTGTTGAGTGGTATTGGGGTGATTTAGGGCGATTTTTACTTCTTATCAATCGCATCAAGCCCCAGACGCATCCACTTTCTTGCTAACTCATCATGGTCGCTGAGCATACTCCAAAGCGCATCTTCACTAAAGATTGAATACTCTTTACCTGAGTATTCAATTGGCATATCCGCTTCACGATCCGTCATCCATTGCGGATTTAGATAGTAGTCTTTTAATTCGTTTTTCAATGCTTCAGCTTTTAAGAACTGCTGTTGCGCCTCAAGCTGTTGACGATGTAGCTCACACCATTCTTCATATTTTTGTTGTAGTTCTTGCGGGTTATAATCAGTCATCTGAATTTCCTTAATTTTTAGTGTTTATATGAATTATATAGATTTTAAGCCATATTATAGCATTCCTCACAAACCCTAAAAACTCGTCACAATTTCAGGTAGAATAGCCGCCTGTTTTCGCTAAGTTCACTGACCATTCATGCGTTTAAAATCTCTTAAGCTGGCAGGCTTTAAATCCTTTGCCAATCCAACGACTTTTACCTTCCGTCATGGTATCACCGCCATCGTCGGGCCGAACGGCTGTGGCAAATCCAACGTCATCGATGCCATTCGCTGGGTGCTGGGTGAGACCTCTGCCAAGCAGTTACGCGGCGGGGCAATGAGTGATGTCATCTTTGCTGGTACGCAGGATAAATCTGCCAAAAGTGTCGCCAGTGTCGAGCTGACTTTTGAGCACACCCAAGATGAGCAGACGGGCATTCGCCATGAGTTTAACCTCTATCAAGAACTGTCTGTACGCCGGCAAGTAAATAAAGAGGGACGTTCAGACTATTTCATCAATGGCACGCGCTGTCGCCGCCGTGATGTGGTCGATGTGTTCTTGGGCACGGGGCTTGGCGCGCGCAGTTATGCAGTCATTGAGCAAGGTATGATTGGGCGAATTGTAGATTCTAATCCGATGCAGCTGCGTGAGTTTATAGAAGAGGCGGCAGGGGTGTCGCGCTATCAAGCGCGCCGAATAGAGACGCAAAAAAAGCTCGAGAAAACCAAAGACAATCTTGCACGCCTGCACGATATGCAAAGCGAGCTGGTCAGCCAACAAAGGCGCTTATCTAAGCAAGCTGCTAGCGCTGAGCGTTATGAAGAGTTAGCCTTAACGCTTGCTGATATCAAGCAACAACTAGCGATTCAGCAACTGTATCAAGCTAAGCATACTCAGCAGCAGCAAAAAATCGCCCATGAGCGTAGCGCTAATGAGGTCACCACACTACAAGCAAGTTATGACGCGCTAAAAGTCAAGCAAGATAAGCTTGCTGCGCATATCAATCAAGAACAGTGGCTAAAAGACGATGCGCAAAGCAGCCATTATCAGCAGCAGCTAAGCTACCAGCAAGCCGAGCACCAGCTAAGTGATGCCAAGTCACAGCTAACCGTTATTGAACAGCAACGAGTCGGCTCAGAGCAGCAGCGTGAGCAAGCAGTCGATGAGATTGAGCGTTTAAAAGCTGAGCAAGCCACGCAGCAGAATGTGCTAGAAGAACTGCGTCCGCAGCTCGATGAGCTGAGCAGTAAGCGTGAAGCACATAAACGCAATGAGCAACCCTTGCAGCGCGCCTACCATGATGCGCAAAATAAGCTATCACGACTGCAAGATAGTCATCGTGCGCTTGAGCAGCAGCAAGCTATTAATGCTCAAGCGCAAAAACGGCATCAGCAAAACCATGATAAGTGGCAGCGCCGCCAGCAAAACTGGCAGAATCTATGGCAGCAGCTACAGCAGTCATTATCACCAGTTGCCAATACTGACAGAGCTAATGGTAATGGGCAAGAGCAGACTGATGCGAATAATTTGCAGCGCACGTTAGACACGCAAGTTGCTAAGCTAAACAAACAGTTGCAGCAAATTGAGCGCCAATACGATAGCGTCGATGAGCGGCTGTCTGAGCTACAACCACAAGCGCATGATTTACAGCAACTTTTAAACAAGCAGCAGCGCGAGTTGAGCGAGCATGAAAAACGTCACGCAGTTTTAGCAAGTGAGTACGATACTCTACACCAGATATTACATCCTAAGCCTACGCCAAAATCGCAACAGCAAGCATCTATTTCAGGAACTGACAATTTAAAAACTGATTTAGAAAGTGAAATAGCCAACGACTATAATAACTTAGCTATCACCACCTTGCGTGAGCACATTGAGCTCAGCACCAAAGGTCAGCAGTACGCAGAGCTACTCGATAGCGTATTGGCATTATGGCTGGATAGTCATGTGCTGGTCTCTAAACAGTCAAGTACTAAAAAAGTTAACGGCGACGTTCAAGAAGCGAATAACTTATGGCAAGCGCTTGAGCATGACTTAACGGATTTGTTTACTTATCAGAATGTGCAAAACGAACAGATTAATAAACAGGACAATTCTTCAATAGAAAATGGCCATAGCTTGTGGCTATCTACTAAACAAAATGATGTAAACGCAAAGCCAATTATCAACGAAGTGCCAAGCACTTTGATTAATAAAGTATTGCCTTTATCACAGCTGATTAGCGCCCCCAAATTAGCACTTTGGCAGCACTGCTATTTATATAGCGCTCAACCTGAAATTAATACTCAGCAAACGTTAGAAGACTTGACTGAGATTTTAAAAGTGTTGCCATCATCCGCTATTTTACTAACCTCGGACGGCTGGCTTATCAGTCGCCAAGGTACGATGAATCTTAGTAAATTTATTGGTGCGCAAGATGGTCAAAATGATAGCAATAGTCAATTCTTAAGCCAGCGTTTACAGCAGCGCAGCCGTCTACAAGCGTTAGAAGATTTGCTTGATGAGTTTGAAAGCAAAATACAAGCGCAGCAAAAGACCATCGCTAATAACCAGCGCAACTATGATGCGTTAACGGTCAGCTTAGAAGAAACCCGCGCGCAAGCGGAGCAATTAACGCGTGATAAATACAACTATCAGCAGCAGCTCACCACCCAGCGTGCTACCGCTGAGCGCTTGCAAGCGGATAGCCTGAGGCTAAATGCGGATAAGGTTTCCCTTGAGCAGGAACAACAAGAGCTGGCGCAAGAGCAGCAAACCCTCAATCATGAACAGCAGCATATCCAAAGTGAGATAGCGGCGCTGACGCCACAAATAGCGGATGCTCGGGCATTGAGTCAGCAATTGCAGTCCGAGAGCAGTGAGCTAAATCGGACGCGTCAAGCAGACGAGGACGCTTGGCAAGCCTTGCAGCTGCGTATTCAACAAAACGAGATGCGCTTAGAGCATAGCGTTAGTAGCCTTAACCGTGTAAGTGCGCAACATAACAAGTCGCTACAAAGTGAACAACGTCTAAAGGTAAGTTACGAGCAGCAGCAAAATAAACTGCCAGCACTGCAATCAGCATTACAAACTGCGCAGACAGCACGCGATGAGCAGCAGGCAATATTAGCAGAGCGTGAGTTGGCATTAACGGCGCTTAAAGAGGAGTATAGTCAGCAGCAGGCAGAGCTAGAGACGCTACAGCAGACATTGCAGACTCAGCAAAGTGAGCTTGCACATCACGCCACTGAGCTGGCATTAAGTGCAGCGCGGTTAGACGATGCCAGTACTCATACGCAAGAGGCTTTAGAAGCTTATTATAGCGTGACTCACAAATATAAGGCCGATGAGGACTTATCACAGCAGCCCCAGTTAATGACGAGTGTCTCAAATTTATTAGCGGATTTTATCGCGCATGATCGCCGCGTGCGCCCTGACAAAATCGCTGAGCTTGAGCGCGAAAAGACGAAACTTGAGCAGCAACTGAGTAAAATTGGCGCGGTCAATCTCGCGGCAGTGGCAGAGCTGGCGGAAGTCAATGAGCGCTTAGAGCCACTCGCGCAGCAGATAGTAGATATCACAGCCAGTATGGAGACATTGAGCAAGGCGATTGCCTCCATCGACGAGACCACTAAGACCTTGTTTATACAAACGCTTGACGCGGTCAATAACGAGCTTGCCAATTTATTTGCCAAAGTCTTTGGCGGTGGGCAAGCCAGCCTAACGTTAAATACTGATGATATGCCTGCCAATGCACCAAAATCAGAGCAGTGGCGAGCTGGGTTAACCTTAATGGCGCAACCAAAGGGCAAGCGTAATAGTCGCCTTGCCGTACTTTCGGGCGGTGAAAAAACCCTAACCGCGCTGAGTTTAATCTTTGCGATATTCAAGCAGCATCCAGCACCGTTTTGTGTGCTTGATGAAGTTGATGCGCCACTTGATGATGCCAACGTCGCTCGTTTTACTAGCCTCATTCATGAGCTGGCAGACGATTTGCAGTTTATCTTTATCAGCCATAATAAGCTTGCGATGCAAATTGCCGATGAGCTGAAGGGTATTACCATGCCAAATGCTGGTATCTCTACTTTAGTGAGTGTTTCACTCAATGAAGCGGCCAGCTATATCGACAATTAGTATAAATAATCGATATTAATCATTGATAACTGGTATCGGATTTTATACAGACTTTAGTATTATAGTGAGTGCTGAGAGTGTAACGTAACGCAACTATGTCGCGCTGACCATAAACAATTACTATATGGTGACGAGGTTAGTCAGCCATGCTAGACTATTGCCATTTATTCCATTTTGTGTATTCCCTTTTATCATAGTTATTAGGATGTATTTCTCATGACCGCTATTCAGTTTGTTTTGATTGCCGTTGCTGCATTTGTTGTGCTTGCAGGCCTGTTTATGGTCATTCGTAGCTTTAAGCGTCGGAATGGTACGGAGGTTGCGGTAGTCAATTATGATAAAAATGGTATACCTATCATACCGCGTCACGAGCGTAATATTGTCGATCAACCAGATTTTGATGATACAGTTCCAGGTGAGACCACCATTGCGCCCAATCGTGACTATCTCGATGCGGTTATCGAAGATGAGCCGTTGACCGAGACCCATACCACTGTCGATGCACAATTGACTCAAGGTCGCGGTGAGATTGGCGTGGATACTGATGACAACAATGATGAAGACTATACGCGCTGGCAAGCTGAGCAGCAACGTGCAGATAATGCTGAGTTTTCAGAAGCAGCTCGCCACATGCAAGCTGGTAATGAGCAAGAGCTTGATGCGTTTTCTAGCCTTATGTCAGCGACGGATAGCTTGATGCCAGTGATTGATACGGCTGAAGAGCCAAGCTTTGATGACAACAGCCCGATACTAGATCAGCATCTGTTAGAGCCTGTCGATGAAGCGCAAAATGGCCCACTTATCAATGCCAAAGACAATATCAACATTACTATCTTGCCGCGTCAGTACCGTGATCGCCCTGTAGAAATCATTCGTGGCCGCGATTTATTGGCTTTGATTGATAAATATGGCCTACGCTTTGGGGCCATGAATATGTTCCACCGCTATGAGCAAAAAGACGGCACCGGCATGCTGTGGTTTAGTATGATGGGTATCACCGATAGTGGTATCGCGCCGTTTGATCCGCATAGTGTGGCGACTAACACTTATAATGGGGTGGTAGTATTTTTATCACTGCCGCATCCACAAGCGCTGCGTAGCTTTGATAGTATGATGAGCATTGCTTATATGATGGCGGATGATTTAAATGCGCTGATACTTGATGAAAACAATGAATCGATCACTCCTGAATATAAACAACAATTGCGTAATCAAGTTCGCGACTATGAAATCTAATAAATATTGAAAATCAAACCGTACCAGTAGTATCTCAACAGGCAAATAAGGTAACGCAGATAGTATATTGATGTTACGTTATTTGCCTTTTTCAATCGTCCTCATTTTCTGTAAAACTCTATCCGAGTAACCTGCAAAATTGTTATCATATCGGCATCTTGAATTGTAAAGACGCCGACTATGACTGACCCTATCGCACCGACCACCTCTCAAACCCAAACCAATCAAAAAGTAGCTTCACAACCTTCGATTAATTCTGATGCTCATCACGACATCATCACTCAAATGCGCACGCTTATTGATGCCATCAAGACGCACAATTATGCCTATTACGTGCTTGATAACCCTGTTTTAGACGATAGTGAATACGATCAGTTACGTCGCTCTTTGCTTGAGCTTGAAGAAGAATATCCAGATTTGGTGCAGCCGGACAGTCCTATCAATCAAGTCGGTGATACGCCGCTGTCGGCATTTACTCAAGTGACCCATGACATTCCAATGCTGTCGCTTGGCAACGTATTTGATTATGACGAGCTGCATGCTTTCATGCGCAGGATCAACGACCGTCTGAGCGATGCACAGCAAAATCCTGAATACGAGATGGAGCTTAAGCTTGATGGGCTTGCAGTCTCACTAAAATATGAGCACGGTAAGTTTGTGCAAGCAGTCACGCGCGGTGATGGGCAAACGGGTGAAGACATCACTCAAAATACTAAAACGATTCGTAACTTGCCACTTTGGCTCGCTGATGCCGCTGATATCCCACTATTAGAAGTACGTGGTGAGGTGCTGATGCCTAAGGCAGGCTTTGAGCGTCTTAATCGCCTTGCCGAAGAGAAGGGCGACAAAACTTTTGCCAATCCGCGCAATGCCGCGGCTGGTAGCTTGAGGCAACTTGATCCAAGCATAGCCGCCAGTCGTCCGCTAGCTTTTTATTGCTACTCGGTAAATCAAGGTCTACCTGAAACTATTGAGACGCAATCGGCCGCGTTAGCTTGGCTTGGTGACATTGGCTTTAGTGTCAGTGCCGTACGAGTGGTAAAAAACCCACGCGAAACTCAAGAGTACTATGAGTCTGTGATTGAAAAGCGTGCCAAGCTACCGTTTGAAATCGATGGTGTGGTAATTAAAGTCAATAGCTTAGCCTTACAACAGCAGCTTGGATTTTTGTCACGTGAGCCGCGCTGGGCAACTGCCTATAAATTCCCCGCCGAAACCGTCATGACCCGTCTGCATACTATCGAATGGCAGGTCGGGCGTACGGGACAGATTACCCCAGTTGGTAAATTAGAACCCATCAAGGTTGGCGGCGTCACCGTTAGTAATGTGACTTTGCATAATTTTGGTGAAATTCAGCGCTTAGATGTGCGTGCAGGCGATATGGTCAGCGTACACCGGGCAGGCGACGTCATTCCAAAAGTCACGCGCGTCTGGCATGATCAGCGTCCAGAAGACTCTGAGCCAGTTAAGCTACCCTCTACTTGTCCTGTCTGCGACTCACCTGTCATCCTGCCAGAAGATGAAGCGTTGGCGCGTTGTACTGGCGGACTGTTTTGTCCCGCGCAGCAGACCGAGGCATTGATTCATTTTGTCTCGCGTCGGGCGATGGATATTGATGGTTTAGGCGAGCGTTGGCTTATTAGCTTTTTTGAGCATGGACTTATCAAAACCGTCGCTGATATCTATCAATTGCATAACCATCAAGAAGAGTTGATTACCCTTGAAAAGTTGGGTGAAAAATCCGTACAAAACATCATCAGCGCTATCGAGGCCAGTAAAAAGACCACCTTAGCCAGATTTATTTATGCGCTGGGTATTCGCGGTGTGGGTGAAGGTACAGCACAAAACCTCGCCCAACAATTTGGTGATCTTGATAGCCTGATGACAGCCGATATGGACGCGCTTATTGAAACTCCTGACGTTGGCGCGATTACCGCTGAGCTTGCCCATGAGTTCTTCCGTGCCCCGCACAATATCGAAGTCATCACTGCACTACGTGAGGCTGGCGTCCATTGGGATAAAGTTGAGCAAGTCGCATCAGAAGGGCTACCACTCGATGGGCAAACGTGGGTCATCACCGGCGCGCTCGATAGCATGGCGCGTGATGAAGCTAAAGCAAAACTACAAGCACTCGGAGCAAAGGTTGTTGGTAGCGTTTCTGCTAAAACCACGGCGCTACTGGCAGGGGAGAAGGCCGGCTCGAAATTAACTAAGGCGGAAAAATTAGAGGTTAAGGTGGTGGATGAGGATGAGTTTTTAAAGATGGTTGGGGATGAGAACCGTTAAAAAATTGCACTGCTAACTGCGAGCATGGCTCTTGTCTTGCGTCGGGCAAAACAGTGTTTTGCTTATTCCTCCTCAGGTTCGCAAGTGCAAATCCCTTAGAGGGGATTTGCTGGTTAGGTCATACTTTAATAACATGCTCGTCCCTCGCACACCAATTATAAATTAGAAACGTAGGGTGATTTAGGCTTTAGCTAACTCACCCTATAAAACTCTAAAAGCCAACCAATCTCTCACCACTAACCCCAATGTTATTACCCTCTAAAAATCAATAACATACGCTTACCCGCAAGCCTTGCGCTCTTTTTTATAATGGATTGTACAATTGTAAAAAGGAGTAAATCATGCCCGCAGACAACGATAATAATAACGACGCTGAAAAAACCAACACCAACTCTATCAGCCAAGACAAGCTTGATTTTCTCATCAATAAATTGCCCGGTGAGCATGTCAACGGTGACGGCAAACGCGCCATCATCTTCCGGATGGTAATGGAAGATCATCTATGTCCGTTCGGATTAAAGTCGCTGGACGCGCTCAAGCATGCTGGCTACGACATTGTCGATCGCCATATCACCACACAAGACCAAAACAGTTTAGTCAAAGATACATTGGGAGTTGAAACCACACCGCAAACCTTTATTGAGGGCAAGCGTATTGGCGGCAATGAGGAACTACAAGTATTCTTAGGCAATAGCGAAGCCAAAAGCAATGATGACACTACCTATGCGCCCATTATCGCCATATTTTCTGTTACCGCTTTAATGAGCTTGGCTTTATGTTGGGCACTATCAATTAGTGTATTGTCCATGCAAGCTTTGATGTGGTTTGTTGCCTTATCTATGTGTGTGCTGGCCATCAAAAAACTTGAAGATTTAGAAAGCTTTACGACTGGGTTTTTGGGTTACGATTTATTGGCCAGAAGAGTCGTGCGTTATGCTTATGTCTATCCGTTTTTAGAAGCCATTGCTGGTATTGCCATGCTTGCTGATCAGCCTTGGCTCAATCCGATAGCGGGTATTATAGCGTTAACGATTGGTTTGATCGGCGGCGCCTCAGTGATCAAAGCGGTTTATATTGATAAGCGAGAGCTAAAATGTGCCTGCGTAGGCGGAGATAGTAATGTGCCATTAGGGGCTATCTCATTAACTGAAAACGTGATGATGGTAGGTATGGGTAGCTATATGCTTATTCGTGCTTTGCTTTAGTAAGTAGTTTTTAGGAGGGTGCGCTTTGCGTACCCTCCAATATTAGAAAATCCTTAAACTTTTATATCAGCCTGCAGATAAATAAGTACTTTGCTCGACATAAAAATGAAAAACTTGCTTCAGTAAAACTTATGGCGGATAGAGCTTACTAGTGACCATTCTAAACCTCTTATTGTGGCATCTCTCCATGCACCTCAACATCACCTTTCTCACCATCCGGCTGAATCACGATGGGT
The DNA here is from genome assembly GCF_051847555.1 of Psychrobacter sp. 1Y4. Lineage (NCBI taxonomy): Bacteria > Pseudomonadati > Pseudomonadota > Gammaproteobacteria > Moraxellales > Moraxellaceae > Psychrobacter > Psychrobacter sp. 1Y4. The sequence goes on from NZ_JBPYDE010000001.1 coordinate 235,557, forward strand.
AACACCAGCCCTTTAGCAAAGTCATCGGATAGCACATAATCATAGCTACTGGCAGCGACATCGGGCGTAGTATGAATGATAAGCTTCATATCTTTACCATCAGTCAGCTCATGAGAAGTATAACTATCGCTGACTTGATCAAGCACCTTTGACAGTGCTTCGTTACTTGCCATGCTCACGGTTAGGTTATGCTGAGCGGTCGCAGCGTCCACTTTAAAGTAGTCCGCATAATCAAGGACGTTTTGACTATCGATTGCAAACGGATACTTATAATTGGCGCGATCAGCAGGCTTTTCACCGCTATCTATTAATGACCAGTCTATCGTATCGACTTCTGATGCTGATGAGTTTGCCGTGGCTGTTTGCGTGGTTTGGTCGGTAGTATCAACAGAGTCGGTGGCGTTATCGCAGCCTGTTAGCGCCCATATACTTGTAGTAGCGATTATCATCATACTTATTAGGCGCTTCGTCATCGACGTATCCTCTTTATTAATCATAAATTTTTATATAAGCGCTATTTTGACAGCTTTCTTTTGGCTTCTCTAGCGGAATAAAGCAAAATATCTTTTCTTATCTTAAAAATATGGAACACAGCATAGTGCCATCTATCAAACCATCTAGACCTAGACGCATAAAAAAACAGCCATCTTTCGATGACTGCTCTCGGTTCGCTGTTTCTTATTTTGTTTTTATATCGTTTAAATGCGCAAGGTTAACGATTCAACCTTAACCATTATCTACCGATCTGGCAGTTTACTTGATATTCTTTACCATCAGCCCATTTCATGGCTAGGATACCTTTATCGCCTTTCATATGCCATGCATAGACAACTTCTGGGTTTGACTCATTGACATAACTTGCCGTATCGCCCTCTACGCCGCCATTTAAAATAATTGGCTGCTCTGACCAGTTCACTTTAGGTAGGGTGGCAGTCAACATCACTTGTTTTTTATTGATAGATTGTTTTGCAAGGATTTGACTATCATCAGTACAAGTATAAGGTGCCGGTGCCATACGATCATAGGCTGCATCAGTTACGCTTTCTGAAGTAGGCGTTGTCGTACTTGGCGTGGTAGGAGTGTTTGGTGCGGTAGGCGTAGGCGCGGTAGTAGCACAAGCGCTAAGTAAAGCAAGGGCAGGTAGAGCAGTCGCAATCTTAGTTAAGGTGTTCATAATTTTCTCCAAAGAATCAAATCATATCGTTTATTTGTATTTAACAATGCATTAAGCATATAGCGCACATATTAGCGAAAGTAGAGCTTGTAGATTGTTAGAAATTGTTTGCTAGCTGTTATTCACGTTACGTAATCGCTGGTTAATGTAATTTTACTCTCAGAGTATTTTAATTGGCCAATTCTGTACAACAGACGTATGTACTGCATGAACTACTTTGATCAAAAAAACACTTATCGACTGGGAAGCCAATAAGTGCTGCTAATGGTATTAATCCGATGAGCCAATAATATTCCGCTCATCGTTTTATACATTCAATACTATTTGGTTTTACGCGGTGGCAACCCGGTATGCTGGGTTTGGAAGTTACCACGGCTGACTTTTTTGCGCGCGCTATTAGGCTGGTTTTTGCGGTTTTGGCTCGCTGATTTGCCACTGCGTTTGACGGAGTCATTACCCATACGGCTATTCTTTTTACGTGCCGATTGATAGCTGTCCTGACTGGCATCACGGCCCTCTAAATGCGCATTAAATGGCGGTATTAGACAACCACGGTTTTTGCCAATTAGGTCGCTACGTCCCATGTCTTGCAAAGCGCGGCGCAGTAAGGCCCAGTTTTTCGGGTCATGATAGCGCAAAAACGCCTTGTGCAGTTTGCGCTGCTTGCCGGATTTGACGATATCAATATCACCGCCCTCGCGGTTGACCTTGTGTAGCGGGTCTTTATGGGTATGATACATGGTCGTTGCCGTCGCCATGGGGCTAGGGTAAAAGGCTTGCACTTGGTCGGCGCGGTAGTCGTGAGATTTTAGCCACAGCGCCAGATTCATCATGTCCTCATCTTTGGTACCCGGATGCGCGGCGATAAAGTAGGGTATAAGATACTGCTCTTTGCCAGCCTCTTGGCTGTACTGCTCAAACATGGCTTTGAATTTATCGTAGCTGCCCATGCCAGGCTTCATCATTTTAGATAAGACATTTTCTTCAGAATGCTCTGGGGCAATCTTTAGATAGCCACCGACATGATGGCTGACCAATTCTTTGACATATTCGGGGTCTTTGACCGCCAAATCATAACGCAGACCGGAGGCGATAAGGATTTTTTTCACACCTTTGATATCACGCGCCTTACGGTATAGCTGGGTTAAATTGCTGTGATCGGTGATGAGGTTTTCACAGACATCGGGATAGACGCAGGACGGCTTACGGCAGTTTTTCTCAATAGTCTCGTCCTTACAGTTGAGACGGTACATATTGGCCGTCGGCCCGCCCAAGTCGGAGATGACGCCAGTGAACGCAGGCGCAGTATCGCGGATGGCCTCGACTTCACGCAGGATAGAGTCCTCAGAGCGGTTTTGGATGATGCGCCCTTCATGCTCCGTGATCGAGCAAAACGTACAACCACCAAAGCAGCCGCGCATGATATTGACGGAGAATTTAATCATATCAAAAGCCGGAATACGCGCATCGCCATAGCTTGGGTGCGGCAGGCGCGCATAGGGCAAGTCAAAGACGTAGTCCATCTCTTCGGTAGACAGTGGAATCGGCGGCGGATTGAGCCAGACATCGATGGAGGTAAACGAGTTGCCCGCGCCGCTACTGTGGCGCTGCACCAAGGCGCGCGCGTTACCAGGATTAGTCTCTAAATGCAGAATTCGACTGGCATGCGCGTAAAGTACAGGGTCTGATTTGACATGGTCATAATCAGGTAGGCGAATGACGGTCTTATCACGTGGCGGCATTTTAAATTTGTGCTTACGCGCAGTGAGTCTTTTATTATCAAAGCCGCGCATCTGTACCACTTGCGTGTCATCATCGACTTGATCGGCGTTCAGTACTTTATTGGTGACGGGTTCTGCGACAAAGCCCTTGTACTGGGCTGACATGCCAGTCATGGCTTGCCCAACTGGCGAGTCGCTAGGCTTTTCTTGTTCAATCTTGCAGCTATCAACGTCTTCGGTCATCACATACGGATTGATGATAGGGTCAACGCGGCCGACCGTATCGACATCGTTGCTCGCGACTTCCGTCATATGCGCTTGCCAATGGCGGCGGCTTGGGGTTAATAAATAAGCCGTACCGCGTAAGCTGCTCATTTGCTCAAACGTATAGCCTTTGGATAGCCCATGCACCACATCGACGATGGCACGTTCAGCGTTACCATATAATAAGACATCGGCACGGCTGTCTAATAAAATACTGCGGCGTACTTTATCTGACCAGTAGTCATAGTGGGCGATACGGCGCAGGCTGCCCTCGATACCGCCTAAGATAATCGGCACATCTGGATAAGCTTCACGGCAGCGCTGGCTATAGACGATGGCGGCGCGATCAGGGCGCTTGTCCGCGACATTGCCAGGCGAGTAGGCGTCATCGCTACGAATCTTGCGATCGGCGGTATAGCGATTGATCATGCTGTCCATGTTACCTGCAGTCACGCCATAGGCGTAGACCGGTTTGCCAAGCTCCATAAAGGCGTCTTTGCTCTTCCAATCTGGCTGCGCGATGATGCCGACGCGAAAGCCTTGCGATTCTAATAATCGCCCGATAATTGCCATACCAAAGCTTGGATGATCGACATAGGCATCACCTGAGATGATAATCACATCGCACGCATCCCAGCCCAGCGTGTCCATCTCAGCACGCGTCATCGGCAAATAAGGCGCAGGCTCATAGCAGCTTGCCCAATGCTTATCGTAGTCATATAGTGGCTTGACGCCTTGTTTGAAGGCGGTGCGAGCGATGGTATCGGCAGACATGAGGTGACCCTATTAATAGCGTGTTGGCAATCGCGACAGATGGACAATGTATTGCCGCAGTCGCTGATGCATAAAAAGGCGCTCATCTTACCATGAATTGCACTCATGGTGTGAATGCTGATTTATAGTAAGTCTTCGATAAGTGATTGATAGCATAAGGTAAAATGATGGATTAAATGGGGTATAGTGAACCATAAAGGCCTATTTTATTGATAGTGCGGTTTACTTAATGGAATCGAAAATGCTCTCGATGATTTTACTTGTGTACTTTATGCCAGTTGTCGTGCTTATTTATCTAATAACGACGGTTTATTATTATCAAAAAGGTCGTTTTTGCCGCAAATCCTTTACTTATAAATATTTAATGATAGCGATGCTGGTGCCCATAGCGGGCATGGCGCTGATCACTTTTGAATATTGGATAAATATGACGCATGGCGGCATTCATGTCGGTACATGGTTGTCTGTCTTATTTGTTTACGCCTTTATAGCGATTATTTTTGCCATCCCTTTTCTGCTTTATCTGATAACGCCAAACAAGCAGCCTTAGCATATGGATCAATCTAAATAAATCTTCGTGCCACTTTTGGTAAAGTTCATCACAAACTGACTTTTAAAGTTGCGCACGTTGTTCTCATACGTCAGTAGATTGCGCGTAAATTGATGATAATCGCTCATGTTTTTGGCACTCACCATCAGCATAAAGTCGGCATCGCCCGACATCTCATAGCAGCTCATCACTTGCGCCTGCGCGTTCATTAAGCGCTCAAATCGGTGCTGCATCGAGTTATTTGAGCGCGCCATCTCAACCATCACAATCGCCGTCAAACTATAGCCGACCTTATTAGGATCTACGATGGCGACTTGCTTGGTGATCACGCCTGTGTCTGTCAGTGTTTGAATGCGGCGCTGGGCGGTAGCGATGGACACATGGACGTGTTCGGCGATCGTCTTTAGCGGCAGCGTGGCATCGTCTTGAAGGAGGTTTAAAATGGCTTTGTCGGTGGCGTCTAAAGACTGGCTCATAGGATCATACTCTGTTAAATCGTAATGGTTATTAGCGCATGCTTAAATCATAAATATAAAAAATGTAGTTATTATCACTATTATAGAGGATATGATAATAAGTATAGAAAATATCGAAAATTATGATAAATAAAGTTATAAACGAGGTTTTATAGAGATTTTTTATTGGAGGACGTCTGTATGATAGTCGTTAACCATTTCAGAGTGGTTAACCGATAAACCCTATAACCGATCTTCTTCTACTCACTCGCTAAATCAAGGTGCTTTTATGTCAACGTCTACTTTATCCGGTGCGCTTCACGCGACCTTGTCACGGCTGCCGATGCCTGCGGTATGGGCGTCGGGTAGCGCACAGGAGCGAACGCTGATGATGGGCGCAGCATTAGCTATTTTATCCAATGTTTTATTTGGGGTGCTATATGCTTACAGTAGCTTTTTGGCACCATTATCAGGTACGCAGGTATTTATCTGGCGCATGCTGGCGATGTGGGCGGCACTGGTTGGTTTTTTAACTTTTAGCAGTCAGCTGACAGGGCACATTGATAAATTAAAATCGCTTGGCAGCCTCAAGCAATGGGCGTGGCTATTATTGCCAACGCCAATATTTTTAAGTCAGTTTTGGCTATTTATGTGGGCACCGGTCAATGGCCAAGGCGTACAAACCGCGATGGGATATTTTTTATTTCCGCTGATGATGGTGGTGTTTGGCTGTGTCTTATTTGGTGAAAAATTAAGCCGCTTGCAGTGGCTAGCGGTGGGCTTTGCCGCGTTAGGCGTTGGCAGTGAAATCATTCGCACCCAAAGCATCTCATGGGCAACCCTTTGGGTGTGCGGCACGTATCCGTTATATTATATTTTGCGCCGCTTGCAGGGGGTTGGTGCGGTTACTGGTCTTTTGGTAGATTTGACGATATTTGCGCCATTTGCTTTGGGGTATTTATTTTTTATGGCGCCGGATAGCTTAAGTTTGGTTGGCGGCTCGGGCTTTTTTATTATGATGCTGATTGGCTTGGGTGTTTTAAGCGTGCTGGCGATGAAAACCAATGTTGATGCCAGTCAAATGCTGCCCGTCAATGTCTATGGCATGATGAGTTATTTGGAGCCGGCATTGCTCTTTATCCTTGCCATCACCATTTTGGGCAATCCGTTTGAGTCAGGCATGCTCTTTAGCTATGGTTTGATTTGGACAGGGATTGCATTTTTAATTGCGCACGGGGTCAAGCAGTTGCGAGCGACCAAACGCAAGCAAGTCGCGGCGTCAGCGTAGCGGGTTTACATAGCTCTAAGCACATTAACGTAAAAACGGCTATCATAACGATAGCCGTTTTTTATTGCATGGTGACAAATTTTTTAATCTAAATGCTGCTTAAAGCCGCGCTGCTTATCACGCTCCCAGTCACGATCTTTAAGAGTTTTGCGTTTGTCATGTTGTTTTTTACCCACCGCCAGTGCAATTTGACACTTGACCATAGAGCGCTTCCAGTAGCATGATAATGGCACGCAAGCATAACCTTTTTGGTTAACCGCGCCCATCAACTTTTCGATTTCGCGACGATTAAGCAGCAGCTTACGGGTACGAATGCTATCAGGGCTCACGTGCGTTGAGCTACTGAGCAGCGGCTGAATATGCGCGCCAAAAAGAAAAGCCTCATTATTACGAAAGATAATATAAGCTTCGGTAATGGTCATTTTACCGGCACGAATAGCCTTAACTTCCCAACCTTGTAGCGACAATCCTGCCTCAAACGTCTCCTCAATGAAATATTCATGCCGCGCTTTTTTATTTGAGCAAATTTGATTGTCCGGTTTTCTTGATTTTTTTGACATAATCTCTCCATAAGGACTACAACATACCGTGTCCTTGTCTAACTGTTCCTCACCCTAACCCTAATACGGATTATATTTTTGTCATGCTAAGATGGATGAGTCGAACCAACTATTGTAGCAAAGCTACTACTAAAAATGTTAGGGCAAATGTAGTCGTGCGTTATCGATATTCAGTAGATTTGGATTAAAAGTTATACTAAGTACTGACCATAGATAAGTATTATGTTTAACCAAAATTTGTTAGCATAAGCGCTATTATTAACCAATAAATTAGCCTTGCCATGAATCCAGCAACTTCTTCTAACGATTTAGATTCTAACCTTCCAAATTCTAATGCGTCAAAGCTTTCAAACGCTACCAAATCTCTAGAATCTTCAAAATCTTCAAAGCTACATACCAAAATTTTATATCCAGGTACTTTTGATCCCATCACAAATGGACATGTCGATTTGGTCACCCGTGCGACTAAGTTGTTTGATGAAGTGGTGATCGCTGTTGCCTCAGGTCATCATAAAAAGCCGTTGTTTAGTTTTGAGGAGCGCGTTGCTCTGGTAGAGACGGTATTTGCTGATTTACCGCAAGTATCAGTCGTGGGCTTTGAAGGGTTGCTGGTCGATTTTATGCGTGAAAAAAATGCCACCGCGGTATTACGTGGTTTGCGCGCCATGTCAGATTTTGAGTATGAGTTTCAGCTCGCCAATATGAACCGTGAGCTTGATGAGCGCTTTGAAGCGGTATTTTTGACCCCATCTCAGCATTATTCATTTATCTCATCGACGATGATTCGTGAGATTGCCAAGCTTGATGGTGATGTGAGTAAGTTTGTGCCCAAGTGCGTCTCACAAGCTTTTATTAACAAACTTGGCTCATAACCCTACTTATTTAATAGGAGCAGTTTATGGCGTTATTAATCACTGACGAATGTATCAACTGTGACGTATGCGAGCCAGCTTGTCCAAATGAAGCGATCTCAGAAGGGGACGATATTTATGTTATCGACCCCGATCTATGTACGGAATGTGTCGGTCATTTTGATGAGCCGCAATGTGTGGTCATCTGTCCTGTGGACTGTATACCCAAGGATCCAAATCACGTTGAGACTGAAGGCGATTTACTGGCTAAATATAAACGTATCACCGGTCAGTGATGCGTTGTAGATTATGCTATTGATAAATGCTCAGCTCAAAATAAAATCGATACGTTAATAGTTGTACGCGACTGGTATAAATTTTCCTTACTTGCTGCTATCACAGCGGCTACGAAAAAATCATCCCAGTCGCACTTTATCTATTTTAAATTGAGTTCACTATCTATACGAAAGTACTAACTGTATGAAAGTGCTAAAAACTAGGAATAATATGATGAAAATGGACACTCAATTTGCCACACGTTTGATGTTTAAGAGTGTGCTATGACAAATACTTCTACCAGCGATTTTGACCACCATCATCTTTGGCATCCTTATGCCAGTCTACCGCCCACTTATTCTAATATCGTTATTGATCATGCAGAGGGTATCTACATCGTCACTGAAGATGGTACGCGCCTTATCGATGGCATGTCGTCGTGGTGGGCGAGCGTACATGGATATAATCATCCCAAACTAAATATTGCTATCACAAAGCAGCTGGGCAAAATGGCGCATGTCATGTTTGGAGGGTTGACGCATAAGCCGGCGATAGAACTGGGCGAAAAACTGCTAAAGATAGTGCCAAAAGGACTTGATGCGATATTCTATGCTGATAGTGGCAGCATCGCTGTGGAAGTAGCGCTAAAAATGGCGCTGCAATACCAAATCGCGGTTGGACGTACTGATAAAAACCAATTTGCCTCGACCCATTCAGGCTACTATGGCGATACCTGGCATGCCATGAGTATTTGCGATCCGGTCAATGGCATGCACAGTTTGTATGGCACGCAATTGCCGACGCAGCATTTTGTTTCTGCGCCGCCTATGGGGTTTGAGCATAAGTTAACGCAAGACGTGCGCGATGAATTAACCCAGTTTTTTGCCAACAATAGTGATAAATTAGCCGGATTTATTATTGAGCCTATTATTCAAGGCGCAGGTGGTATGCGCTTTTATAGTCCTGAATACCTGCAACTGTTACGTAAGCTATGTGATGAGTATGACGTGTTGTTAATCGCTGACGAGATTGCCACAGGCTTTGGACGCAGCGGTAAGCTGTTTGCGTGTGAACATGCAAATATCTGTCCTGATATTATGACCATTGGTAAGGCGCTAACAGGTGGTTATATGACATTTGCTGCCACCTTATGTACAAGACAAATCGCGGATACTATTCATCACAGTGATTATCCAGCGCTGATGCATGGGCCGACCTTTATGGGTAACCCGCTGGCATGCGCGGCCGCTTGTGCATCGATTGATTTAATCATGTCTTATGATATCGAGGCGCGTACGGCAAATATGCAAGCTGTGATGCAGCAGCAGCTTGCGCCTGCTACGGCGTTAGATGGTGTGAAAGAGGTCAGGTGTTTGGGGGCAGTTGCCGTAATCGAGCTAGAGATGGCCGTTGATATGCCCACTTTTCAAGCGTTATTGATTGACAATGGTATTTGGGTCAGACCTTTTGGAAAATTGGTCTATATTATGCCGCCTTATGTGATTACAGATAGTGAACTTAACACATTGTGCCAAGCGTTGTTAAAGGTAGTGACAAGCTATCTGCAAACCTTACAACTGGCGCAATAAAAATTGAAAATACGCAAAAATAAGTTTCTTATTAAGGTAGATAATGAGCGTCCTATTTGTATCTGGTATTGATACCGACATCGGTAAAACTTACGCGACTGGAATGATTGCTAAAGCGTTAATGACACAAGGCATCAGTGTCATTACCCAAAAGCTGGTACAGACCGGCGTGACGATCGATAATAACGGCACAATGAGTATCGCTGATGACATCATCACTCATCGTAGGTTAATGGGTATTCCTCTACAGTCTTATGATTTGGATTTTACAACTTGTCCTTATCGTTATCAAAAGCCTGCTTCACCGCATTTGGCTGTAAAACTTGCCAACGCAGTCTTAGACCCCAAAGTCGTTGACAATGCTACGCGCTGTTTGCAAGCCGATTATGATGTGGTGCTATTAGAAGGCGCAGGTGGTTTGCTCGTACCTATTACAGAGCAACTATTAACCTTAGATTTTATTGCTACTCAAGGCTATCCTATAGTATTAGTCACTTCTGGTCGCCTCGGCAGTATCAATCATACGCTGCTTAGTCTAGAGGCGATAAAAGCGCGTGGATTGTCTGTGCATAGTATTGTTTATAATCCCATACATGATACGAGTCTTAATACCGATAACGAGATAGCTACTAGTACAATTGAGTTTTTAAAAAATCACATACAACAGTATTATCCAACCACATATTGGTTACAGTTGCCTTATCTAAACGATACAACACTGCCTGACAACCAAACAGCGTCAGTAGATAAAGCGTGGGTTTTACCATCGAATTTTATTTAAAAAGTCTTAATCTGGTCTTAAAAGTGCAAATAAGCGTAAAACTTATTACTAGGTTGCGATTAGATTTGTTATACTAGCGCCCTTGGTAGACTAGGCGATCGCCGCTGCATACTGTTTAACAGACTTGCAGGGGAGGAAAGTCCGGGCTACATAGGGCAGCGTGCCAGCTAACGGCTGGGCGGGGTAACCCGACGACCAGTGCAGCAGAGAGTAGACCGCCTCGCGTCAGCACGTGAGGTAAGGGTGAAAGGGTGCGGTAAGAGCGCACCGCGTGGATGGTAACATCTCACGGCATGGTAAACTCCACGCGTAGCAAGACCAAATAGGCATCGGCATGGCGCGGCCCGCGTTCGATGCGGGTAGGTTGCTTGAGCGTATCAGCGATGATACGCCTAGAGGAATGATCGTCCACGACAGAACCCGGCTTATCGGTTTACCAAACCTTTTTTATTGTTAGTGTTTTATCACTAATAGTGCTAATAATTGCAGCTAATTTGAACGAAATTCATATTTTTTGCAAAAAATGCTGTTTGGGGGGTTGACGTCAGTCACCTGTATCGGCATAATACCGAGCCTTAAATGGCGATGTAGCTCAGCTGGTTAGAGCGCACGACTCATAATCGTGAGGTCGAGAGTTCAAGTCTCTCCATCGCCACCATCTATATAGCAGTAACGTGTAGTACGAATAAATCCAATCCTTTGTGGTTGGTTTTTTTTTGTCTGAAATAAATTAATAGACAATGTCTGTCTGAATGATACAAGCTCAATAAACAATCATTACTACTGCTATTTACTTGCCAATTTCTTGCTAAATCATAGCTTTATCTACCTACTCACAGATTATTTCTTGTAACTTATGTCCCTCTTACTTATCATAGGGGCTGTTTTTGGTGAAGTCCTGTAACGCTATGTCTGTACAATTGCCTCCTTATCGTCCTATTAAACATCGCAGTGGCCTTAAAGTCATGGGCGCCGCCTTTCATGCATTACTAATGCGTGAGCTACAAACGCGTTTTGGTGGTTATCGTTTGGGTTACCTGTGGGCGCCGTTAGAAGTGCTTTTTCAGGTATTGATATTTTTAGTAATCTTTGGTGCGATTCGTGAGCGTTTGGTTCCTGGAATGGATTTCTCTCTGTTTTTGGTAGCCGGAATGGTTCCCTTTCGAATGTTTCAGAAGATAGCTACAAGAGCGTTAGGGGCTGTTGAAGCCAATAAAGGCCTGTTGATGTATCGTTCAATCAAACACATTGATGTCATCATTGCTCGCTCATTTTTAGAGCTCGTTATTTATTTTTTTACCTCGATACTATTATTGCTGGGCTTAGCTTTTTTTGATATCTATGCCAGTTTAGAAAACTTACATATCGTACTATTTTGTTGGGCGACACTTTTTATATTTAGTTTTGGTATTGCTTTAATTATGATGGTTGTTGGATATTATGGTGGTGAAATTAGTAAGGTAATTACTATATTGTTTACCATTTTATATTTCACGTCTGGAATTATTTATCCTATTCATATTATTCCAGAACCCTATTTTAGTTATTTACTATATAACCCTTTTATTCATAACATTGAACTTATCAGGCATGCATTTGCCCCCAACTACCCAGCCTATCACATTGATATAGGTTACTTTCTAAAATGGATGTTTAGTGTCAACTTTTTAGGCTTGCTGCTTTATAAATTTGCTGAACGTGACATGATTCGTTCTCGTTGAATTGATAGATACCAATTTATATAAGTTGTACTAAAAGAGAAGTAAATGATTGAGATAAAAAACGTTTCCAAGTCGTTTATGACCAAGCAAGGTCGGCATTATCTATTTAAAGACTTAAACCTGACCATTGGTGATAAACAAAGTGTGGGTTTGCTAGGCCGTAACGGTGCTGGTAAGTCTACCTTGCTACGCATTATATGCGGACTTGATGAGCCGGACCACGGTGAGATTATTACTGACTCAACGATTTCATGGCCAGTCGGCGTTGCAGGTGGCTTTCAGGGTAGCTTGACTGGACGTCAAAACGTACGTTTTGTTTGTCGATTATATTCAAGCGGTCCTTATATTGATGAAAAAATTCGTTTTGTTGAAGAGTTTGCTGATATCGGTAATTATTTTGATATGCCGGTCAAAAGCTACTCATCGGGAATGAAGTCACGTCTGACTTTTGGTTTAAGTCTAGCGTTTGATTTTGATTATTATATGCTCGATGAAGCAGGTGCCGTTGGTGACGCTGCTTTTCGTAAGCGTAGTGAGGATATTTTGGCGGCTCGCCGTGCGCAAGCAGGATTTTTAATAGTATCGCATAATATTGGTGATATTAAGCGTAATTGCGATATTGGTATTGTGTTAATGGATCAAACAGCACTCGTGTTTAACGATACAAAAGAAGCGATTGAGGTATATGAAGAGCATGTCCACAAAGCGAAAAAATAAGATTATTGACTTCTCGCTGTTTATCGGCTTGGTAATCCTTCCATGGGTCTTGGTGATTTTTTATGTCATGACGCTTGCACATCCGCGCTTTATTTCGACTTCTGACGTAGTGGTCAAACAAGTGAGTGATGCAAGCGTACCCTCTGGCGGCGGTTTATCAGCGCTACTGGGCGTTAATAGCACCAGTAAGGAAGATGCCACTTATCTGACCGAATATATCCTGTCCAATGACATGATCAAACGTCTCGATAATAAGTTTCAGTTTCGAGAATCTTATTATGTCGATGGCTCAGACCCTATCTATGAGATAAACCCTGAAGCGTCACAAGAGGAGCTACTTGAGTACTTCAAAAAGCGCGTTCATATCGACTTAGATGAGCAAAGTTACATCCTTAGCGTCTCAACAGAAGCCTTTGATTCAGATTACGCTCATGAGCTCAATAAAGCCATCTTGGGTGAGTCTGAGCAGTTCGTCAACCGTATCTCGCAAGAAGTCGCTCGTGACCAGCTCGTATTTGCCGAAACTCAGCTAGATGAGTCGCAAGATCGTCTAAATGAAGCTAAAGAGCAGCTACTTACTTATCAAAATACTAATGAGATCTATGATCCGCAAGCCAATGCGCAGATAGTAAATCAACTGATTGGTAGTTTACAAGCGCAGTTAAGCTCACTACGCACTGAAGAGCGGCAACTGCTTAGTTACTTGAACCCTGATGCGCCGCAAGTGGTGTCGATAAGAAGTCAGATTAGAGCGGTAGAAGAACAAATCACTCAAGAACAAACCAAGCTGACCTCCCCAAGTACGACCAAATTGAATCGTCAAGCAGTACAGTTTGAAACGATTAAAGCGGATGTCGATTTTGCGACTGAGCTCTATAAACTGTCGCTATCTTCACTTGAAAAAGCACGTCTAGAAGCCTTTAAGAAAATGAAGAACCTGATCGTCATCTCAACCCCTTATGAGGCTGAAGATGCGTTGTATCCGCGCCGTGCCTACATTATCTGGACATCGCTGGCGTTATTAATAATGCTTTATGGCTTTGTACGATTAGTCATGGCAGTCATACGTGATCATCGTAGCTAGTTTGGCATTGGTGGTTAGAAAAAACACTGGTTGTTAGTACTACAAGTCGTTAGCAACTTAATGTATCTAACAACTATAAACGATTTGATCAATTTGACTTATATAATTAGATATCAGCAATGATCGACAGATCAGCAAAGGAATACCGCTCATGAACATGAAACCACGCCCAATCGTGATGATGATTAAAGTGATCAGTTTGACGATGGCCGCTACTAGTCTTCCAGCAATAGCTGCAACCAGCTATGCAGAACAGATGGTAGGGTCTAGCTTTGGAACCAGTGCCAACAATACCAGTCAGGATCAAAACCGTAATAATATCAATGTCTCGACTCAAGCATTCGCAGGCGGTGTTCCTGGTCAGGCTACGACACAAGAGGCAGTCAATGCGGCCAGTTTACCAAGTCAATCAGTCATTAATACCACGCGTCCTTATCAAGACATCAATACGCAAGACCTGATGTTCGGTGAGCAATTGTTTCGCGGTGCGTTTTCTACCACATCAGGTTCTACTTTTAATGACAGCTACGTCATCAATCCTGGTGATAATGTACAAGTACGTATGTGGGGTGCTTATCAGTTTGCATCGACTATGACTGTTGATCCGCAAGGCAATATATTCTTACCCAACGTGGGTCCAGTACGGGTATCTGGTGTACAAAATGGCAACCTACAGAATGTCGTCAAAAGTGCTGTTAACCGTATTTATCGCTCAAACGTCGGTGTTTATGCTTCATTAGAGCAAGCCCAGCCTGTTAAAGTGTTTGTTACAGGTTTTGTTAAACAACCAGGGTATTATGGCGGGCTCGCAGCAGACTCAGTGCTCTCATATTTAGATCGGGCAGGCGGCGTTGACCCAACACGTGGCAGTTATATTGATATTCAAATCAAGCGTAATGGTCAGCTATTACAGCAAGTCAATTTATATGATTTTTTATTAGCAGGTAAGCTGCAGCCATTCTCTTTTCGCGATGGCGATGTGATCACGGCTGCACCGCAGAAAAAAACTTTCGCTGTGAGCGGACAGGTTCAGAACGAATATACTTTTGAATTTGATGTCAATGACTTGACCATTGGTGACGTATTACAAGTTGCGAACCCAGCTGCCAATGCAACCAACGTCAGCATCACTCGCAGTGCAGGACGCGCACAAACGGCAGAATATTACTCGCTTGCCGACGCACAAAATGTACCTGTCTATAATGGTGATCAAATGGTCGTTACCTCAGACCGCTATGCAGGCACTATCGCGGTACAAGTAAAAGGTGCTCATACTGGTAATGGCGCTATGGTCGTACCTTATGGCGCTCGTCTAAAAGATATCATTCCGCAGTTACAACCAAGTCCATTAGCGAAGCTTACGCACTTGACTATTTACCGTGAGTCGGTGGCCGAACAGCAAAAACGCATGATTAATGAGTCACTTGATCGCTTAGAAGAATTAACGCTTGCTACTCAATCAACGACGCGTGAGGAGGCAGCGCTACGCCAAGACGATGCCAATTTGGTCAAGCAGTTTGTGGCCAAGGCACGTACTGTGAGACCTGACGGTCAGATAGTAGTTGTACCAAACTCTTGGCAGGATATTATCCTTCAGCAAGGCGATGTCATCGAAATACCTGCGCAAACATCAGTGATTACTGTTAATGGTCAAGTACGTTCACAAGGCGCGCTCACCTTTAATCCGGACTTTACCGCTGGTGATTATATTGCCAATTCAGGTGGTTTTGGAGACAATGCGGATACTAAAGAAATCTTAGTGATTCATCAAAATGGCGCGAACGAAGTGGTCAATACCGCTTATCGTATCCAGCAGGGTGATGAGATTATGGTCTTACCAAAGGTCAAAACCAAGCGCGTCGAAATTACCCGCGGAATATCACAAATTGTTTATCAATTGGCAGTCGCGGCTAAAGTTATTTTAGACTTATAACTATGTAATGCTTGATATATAAGTTAAGACATAAATAGTTGACAAGGATATTAGAGATGGCAAAAAGCGTGGCACATGAAGGCAAGATGACCTTAACTTCTCCCTCTAATAATGCGCTACGTTTGTTATCAACTCAACGTCGATTGCCCAATAATTTGGCAGTCATTGGCAAAGGCATGCGTCGTAACAATGTACTGTTATCTCAAATATTACAAGCTGATGTTCAGCGCTGGTATCCATGGTCAAGCGTGCAGCAGCGTTTTAATTCGACCATTCAAACGCCCGGCGCCTTTATCGGTTGGGGGCACAAAAAAAGCTATCGACGAGCCAAAAAGATTGCTAATCGTCAACAACTAACAACTTTAAGTATTGAGGATGGCTTTTTACGCTCTCTAGATTCTGGTATTAGTAGTCGTCATGGACTGAGCGTGGTTGTTGATGACATTGGTATCTACTTCGATTTAACGCAAAGCTCACGCCTTGAGCAATTAATCGTTGCATGCGCTAAAGAATACGCTAACTCTGATAGTAATATTTTAAATAAAGTCCATGCTCGCCAGTTAATGACATATATTTGCGATAAACAGTTGAGTAAATATAATGCTGTGATTACTTGTTCCTCATTAGACAAATTGGTTACTGAAGAAAACACCAATCTAAAAGAAGACTCGGTAAAGTCGCATGTACTCTTAATTGATCAAGTCGCTGGCGATGCTTCTATCAAAGGCGCTGGTGCAAGTAAGGGTCAGTTTAAACGTATGCTAAAGACTGCCTGTCGCAATCATCCTGATGCCTATATATGGATTAAAGCCCATCCTGCGGCCAAGTCAGGTTACCTGACCCGTCTCAAGCTACCTAAAAATGTTCGTCTATTAACGCAAGCACTCAATCCAATTGCGCTACTGGTACAGGTAGATCATGTCTATACAGTCAGCTCGCATATGGGGTTTGAGGGGTTAATGCTAGGCAAGGCTGTACATTGCTTTGGGGTGAATTGGTATAGCGGTTGGGGGCTCACTGATGACAGCGGCGCACCAAAACGATTGCTAAAAGCAGTTAAAAAGCGCCGCCAAACCTCAACAGCAACGTTAGAGACGTTATTTTATAGTGCCTATATTGATTATAGTCGCTATGTCGATCCAGCCACGAGGCAGGCATGTGATATTGATACTGCAATTGAATGGTTGGTAACCAATCGCCATTGGCAATCGCATCTTGAAGGTAAGTTGACGGTATATGAGTTTAGCCGTTGGAAACTGCCTTTCGTTAAAGCCTTTACCAATCTGCCGCGTACAACATTATTTATCAAACCAAAACCGCGTCTAAAAAACTTGCTACATCCGGATCATTTCAAGGTCAATTATCAGCAACCTCTATTAGTGTGGGGTTTAGCTAAACGTCAACAAGTCCAAAAACGACTACAGAGTAAACTTGCAAAGCCGCCAATGTCGGATATGCCAGCTATTTATTGTATGGAAGATGGTTTTATCCGCTCAAATGGTCTGGGTGCAACATTGCTCGCACCATTGTCGGTAGTAATAGACAAACAAGGTATTTATTATGATGCCACTCAGCCCTCAGATTTAGAAACCTTATTACGCAACTGTGAAGCGTTGACGCCACAGCAAAATGCACGAGTACAGACGCTTCAAGCGAAACTGCTTACTCAGCGAGTGAGTAAATACAATGTCGGTACGGAAGTCAATGCTTTGGTTGGCACTACTGATAAAACAGACAATGTTAATCAAAAAACGCAATGGATGCAGGATGCAAAGGTCTCTGGCAGTCCACGTATACTTATCATTGGGCAAGTGGAAGACGATCTGTCGGTGCAGTATTGCGGCTCAAATATTAAGACCAACCGAGGTCTGATTGAACGTGTCAGGCGAGATAATCCTAAGGCCTATCTGATTTATAAACCGCATCCAGATGTTGAAGCTGGCCTAAGAGCAGGAAAGGTTGACAAAGAGTGCTTAACAAAAGTACAAGCAGTTGCCTATGATACAGCGATGCCTGATTGTTTAGAGTGCGTCGATGAGGTACATACGATTAGCTCATTGACTGGCTTTGAAGCATTATTACGTGGCCTAAAAGTGACTTGTTACGGTTTGCCGTTTTATGCAGGGTGGGGCTTGACGACCGATATAGATGCACAATTATCACCAAAGGTGGATTATCTACAGAGGCGAGAGCGGGACACAGCATTATCGCTTAAGCAGCTACTGTACTGTGCACTCATACGCTATCCAATATATCGCTTACCTGAGGGTTATGGACTTGCGCAAGTAGAGCAAGTGGTTGATTACTTATATCCTGCTAAGCACCAAAATCAACAAGTGTCTCAAAATAAATCATATGATAGTGTGGCTCAAACAAACACTATTTTACCAGTAAAGTTGTCTACGCTATCAAAGCTTACTAATCAGTTGAAACGTCATACTACTACGCGCTTTATGCAGCAGCGTCATACATGGCAACAGCATTTGCACAAAAAAAACCAGTAGGTTTAAAACAAATCCATTACGACAATTATGTTTTTTTTGGTATAATTTGTGTACAATTTAGCAGTTGTTACAACATTGCTTTATTTGTTCAACGTTAATTTTTAACTTTCTAACCGACGGTACCTAATCTTATGGCAGCTTCGATGCATCAATTGCTTACTCATCGACACGTCTTGCTGCTACAAGGAAAGATGGGTGGTTTTTTCAATCGTTTTACAACATTTTTGCAAACTCAAGATATTCAAGTAAGTAAAATTAACTTCAATGCTGGTGATGCGTTTTTTTATCGTCATCCTAATGCTCATGATTATGTAGGGACTTTAGGGCAGTTTTCCTCTTGGTTACAAGCTTTTATTGAAGAGCACAGCATTGATGCGATTGTCTGCTTTGGTGATTGTCGCCCGCATCATACGCAAGCTGCCTGCTTGAGTGAAAAGTTAGGCATATCCTTTTTTGTGTTTGAAGAAGGCTATTTACGACCTGATTATATTACCCTACAAGAGCATGGTATCAATGGCTACTCACGCTTAAACATTGCCGATATTAAAGCACTCAAAAAAGCCAATGATAAACCGTTATACACGCACAATCGATTTTATCGATTAAGTGTTGCTGCTATCGTTTATTATATCGTTACCCGCCTATACAAGTCGCGTTATCCGCACTATTCACATTATCGCGGAATGACCGCATGGCAAGAAGCAATCGCTTGGTTAAAAGCGCCTTGGCGTAAATTGCGTGGGTATTTACCAGATAAGAAGCTACAAAACCATCTCGTCACTCACGCAGATAACAATTATTTTTTGGTCAGCTTGCAAGTACATAATGATTCGCAGATTACCCATCATAGTGGTTATCGTGATGTCGTGCAGTTCATAGACGAAGTTATTGCAAGCTTTGCAGACCATGCTGATACAAAGCAGATGCTCGTATTTAAGCATCATCCCTTAGACCGTGGCCATCGGGATTATCGCGAATTGGTAGCAAGCTTAGCAGCCCTTTATCAAATCAAATCAAGAGTATTTTATGGTTGTGACATGCATCTGCCAACGCTCATGAAGCACAGCATTGGCATGGTCACCATCAATAGTACAACGGGTCTACAGTCGGTATATCACAAAAAACCCACTAAGGTTATGGGACGCGCTATCTATGACACGCCTAAGCTAACAGATCCTAAGGCGCTTGCACAATTTTGGCAGCAACCCAAACATCCAGACAATGAGTTCTATTTGAGGTTCCGTGAGTATTTGATCGAACAAACACAGATCAATGGGGCATTCTATGGTAAGTCGCCGTGGATGTATAAATACTTGCAACGACCAGTTAGCACAGACGCAGTATCTGATACAGTCAAATAATGTCTTATACATATCGAGTAACTCATTTAATGCAACCACTTATAGTCACTGATTTGCTACCGTAACTCTAAACTATTATGCCTTATACAATTAAGGCTTATGCAACTGGCAATGCTGATCAGTTATAGTGTTAAATTTCAACCAGATTGCTCCTAATAAAATCTTCTTACTTTATAGTGGAAAACTGCTAGAATACGCTCATATGTCTATGTAGGTTAGCAAGTGTCGTCCGTCGTGATTTTAATAGTTAATATTATTAATTCAGTTCAATCAGACGCACTTTGGCGACAACCATCGACAACACTTATCTTTATTGTTAATTCTGTTTTACAACATTTTTATCATAATTAATATCTAATAACCGTTCGCTTTTTACTATTGTTCAGGAATCGTTGTTCAATAGCGGTTATCCAATCACCTTTTATTTAGTAGGCGCTTTGTGACTGCATTAGCCAATATTCGTAACTTTTCTATTATCGCCCATATTGATCATGGCAAATCAACGCTTGCCGATCGATTTATTCAAATGTGTGGTGCCTTGCAAGATCGTGAAATGCAAGCACAAGTACTTGATTCCATGGATATCGAGCGCGAGCGCGGTATTACCATCAAAGCACAATCAGTAACCCTGTTCTATGATCATCCAAATGGCGAGCGCTATCAGCTCAACTTTATTGATACGCCGGGACACGTCGATTTTTCATACGAAGTTTCTCGGTCATTAGCCGCTTGTGAAGGTGCACTACTGGTGGTAGATGCCGCGCAGGGCGTAGAAGCGCAGTCCGTTGCCAATTGCTATACTGCAGTTGATCAAGGCTTGGAGGTAATGGCGGTTTTAAATAAAATTGATCTGCCTCAAGTTGAGCCTGAGCGTGTGATTCAAGAGATTGAAGATATCATTGGTATTGAAGCCATTGATGCACCGCGTGTGTCTGCCAAATCAGGGCTTGGTGTTGACAAACTATTAGAAACCTTAGTTGAAGTTATTCCTGCACCGACGGGTGACCGCGAAGCACCGCTACAAGCTTTGATTATAGACTCATGGTTTGACAGTTATTTAGGCGTGGTTTCATTGGTGCGTGTGCGTGAAGGAACCGTAAAAAAAGGCGATAAGATTTACATTAAATCGACCAAAGAGGCGCATCCGGTCAGCTCTATTGGTGTGTTTACGCCAAAGCCTGTCGATACAGGTATTTTAGAAGCTGGGGAAGTGGGTTTTATTATTGCCGGTATCAAAGACATTGCAGGGGCTCCCGTCGGTGATACGATCACCCATGCTAAAACACCAGACGTTGATCGCATTCCAGGCTTTAAGCAAGTGACCCCGCAAGTTTATGCAGGCATGTTTCCTGTTGATGCCAATGATTTCGAAAAGTTTCGTGAAGCACTACAAAAGTTGCAAATTAATGATGCCTCACTGTTTTTTGAACCTGATACTTCTGATGCGCTAGGCTTTGGCTTTCGTTGCGGCTTTTTAGGTATGCTGCATATGGAGATTATCCAAGAGCGTCTAGAGCGTGAATACGACTTGGACTTGATCACCACTGCGCCATCTGTTATCTATGAGATCGAAAAGAAAGATGGTGAAGTCATTTATGTCGACAATCCTTCGCATTTGCCTGAGCCTAACAATATTGAAGAGTTCCGCGAACCGATTGCCCGTTGTCAAATCTTAGTACCGCAAGATTATTTGGGTAACGTTATGACCTTGTGCATTGAGCGTCGCGGCGTGCAAGTTGATATGCGCTTTATGGGTAAGCAAGTTCAGCTGATTTTTGATATCCCAATGGGTGAGGTGGTCATGGATTTCTTTGACCGTCTAAAATCAGTCTCTCGTGGATTTGCATCGCTTGATTATAATTTTGAGCGTTATCAAGTAGACAAGCTGGTCAAAGTTGATGTATTGATCAATGGTGATAAGGTAGATGCCTTGGCGATGATCGTACATCAAGACCAAGCACGTTTCCGCGGGAATCAATTGGTGACCAAGATGAAAGAGCTTATCCCGCGCCAGATGTTCGATGTGGCCATTCAAGCAGCGATTGGCAGTCAGATTATCGGTCGTAGTACGGTCAAAGCCATGCGTAAAGACGTCCTTGCCAAATGCTACGGCGGGGACGTGTCACGTAAGAAAAAGCTGTTATCTAAGCAAAAAGCAGGTAAGAAGCGTATGAAGCAAGTCGGGAATGTTGAGATTCCTCAAGAGGCATTCTTGGCGGTACTGCAAGTAGATAGTTGATGGTTTACACTGTCTTACTTTGGTTTTACACACAATACGTCAAATGTCGTTGTTCTTACCGTTAAAGCCGTGAGATAAACAGCTTTTTAATAGGCAAATTAGTATGGATTTTGATTTTAACTTGATTTTAGTGCCATTAACGATAGGTTTAGGGCTAATATGGCTACTAGATAAGTTGGCACTAAAACAGCGTAAAACACGTGGCCATGGTAAAGAGAGCTTATTGGTACGCTGGGCTTATGACTTTTTCCCCGTCTTAGCAGTGGTTTTGGTCGTACGCTCGTTCTTAATTGAACCTTTCAATATTCCATCATCGTCTATGGTGCCAACTTTATATACTGGCGACTTTATTGCAGTCAACAAATACGCTTATGGAGTGCGATTGCCTCTGACTTATAATAAAGTATTAGAAACGGGTAATCCTGAGCATGGCGATGTGATGGTGTTTCGCTATCCTGAAAACCCTAGCATTTATTATATTAAGCGTGTCATTGGTTTACCTGGTGATACTGTCAGCTATAGTCAAGGACAGCTTGCGATCAATGACGTACCAGTCGATACTAAGCCTGTAGACTTTAATGCCAATAATGATCTAACTGCACAGCTTTATCCTGCTGGTCAAGTGACACCTGGTCAAGTATTGACAGAGTCTGAGGCTACGCAAATGGGCCAGCAAGAAGAAGAACAAGCTCAGTATTTTCAAGAAACACAAGGTGAGAATAAGCATTTAGTACGTTATCTATCAGATATGAACAGCTCACAATATGCGCCATTTTTGCAACAGCAATCTCCTGAAGTGGTCAGTTCCGCAGGGACAGAATGGCGTGTCACAGTGCCCGATGATGAATACTTTGTGATGGGTGATAACCGTGATCGTAGTGCTGATGGCAGATTTTGGGGGTTTGTACCTGATGAGAATTTAGCCGGTAAAGCTGTGTATATTTGGATGCACAAACCACCTGGTCTGAATCTTCCAACTTTTGCACGTAATGGTTCAATTGATTAGTCGCTACTCTATTGATTGATTATTGTGCTAATATCAATATTAACCCTAATTAAATTAATATATATACTGTATGTAATTCATCAACCTAGCTGTGTAAGAGCACAGAAAGGTTAGAAAATATTAAGATATAAATCATAGAGTATGAAATACAATTATATTAAATATTAGGAGAATTTATGCTGCAGCAGTTAACAGGGTTGTCGTCGCAACGTGGGGCGAGTGTGACTAGCATAGTTTTATTGCTTATTATTATTGTTATTGCTGGCAAATTGGTGATTGCCATTATGCCGGCTCAAGTTGGTGATTATCAACTGAGTAAAACATTAGGTACTCAGCTAAAAGAGGCGAACAATAATGGCGAGACTGCAAAACAATTCGTTGAGCGTGTTAATCGTCAACTGTCTATCAACGCTGATTACGATACGACCGCTGAAGAGGTGTTTACTTTTACCAATAAAAAACCAGGTGAGCTTGCTCTTTATAAAGATTATGACAAAACCAGTAATTTTTTCGGTAACGTTGATATCGTTAATCGTTTTGAAGGTGAGATAAATGCCGCTCCAGTAGATTAATCGACTATTTAACTGTACAGATCACTAACATTAAAGGATAGCCAAAAGCCACGCATGAAATCAACTTCACAACCATACAAAGCGCTGCCTACCGCCAAAAAAAATAGCGCATCTATGGAGACTTTACCAAAAGGCTCAGATTTTGTTCAGCGTCTGGCAGTATTGACCCGAAAATTAGGCTACGAGTTTAATGATTTGAGTTTACCAAACTTGGCCTTGACGCATCGTTCATTTGATAGCAAGAAGAACTACGAACGTTTGGAGTTTTTGGGGGATGCGCTTCTTGGTATGATCATCGGTGAAGCTTTATATCATCGTTATCCAAATCAAAACGAAGGGCGTCTGACGCGTATGCGTGCTACGTTAGTACGTCAAGAATCATTGGTGACTATTGCGCAAAATTTAGAATTGTCTAACCATTTGATTCTAGGTGTTGGTGAGCGTAAAGGTGGCGGTCGTAACCGCGCCTCGATATTGGCTGATGCTGTGGAGTCATTGATTGGGGCTATTTATTTAGACAGTCAAGATATGGAGGTTACTCGTCATTGCGTATTAGCATGGTATGGTGACCTTATTGATAACGTCAATGACCAAAAAGCTTTGAAAGATGCCAAAAGTCGTTTGCAAGAATGGCTACAATCCAAACAGTTTGATTTGCCTCATTACGAGTTGGTCGAAACACGGGGCAATGCTCCTTATCAAATATTTGTAGTACGCTGTCAGGTCAATATTAATAATTGTCCTGATATTACTGAATCTGGTGAGAGTCGTCGTATAGCCGAGCAAAAAGCAGCTGAATTAATGATTAATCAATTACATAAGTTGCCAGGTGCTTGTAAAAAACGTTGATAGCTTTTTCTTTATATGATGTTCGGTTTTATAAGCCCTAAAGCATTGATTACATTACCAATTTATAGTGTCTCAGTAGATGCCATCAGACTTCAAATATCTTTACATTAACATTAGCTTTGTAGATGTTCTTAAAATATAGAACGTGCTACTAAGATTATTATCAAAACCCCACAGGATTACCCTATGAGCAATCATAATGACTTGCCATTCACTCCCAAAAATAATGCCCATAATATGACAGAAAATGCTGACACCAATCAAAATGAAGCTGTAGAAAACGTTGAAAATATGCAAGAAAATAGACAAATAGGCGATTCATTAACCGCCGTTCAGCCGCACGACACTAGTGATGCTGATGAACATGATAAGAGTATTACTCTTGAAAATAATGCTGCGATTGATGGGTTTTTTGCGCCAAGTAATAAGGCTGGGGTTGCTAACGACTTTAAAGCAGGTTATGTGGCGATCATTGGTCGTCCAAACGTTGGTAAGTCGACTCTGATGAATCATCTATTGGGTCAAAAGCTATCAATCACTTCCCGCAAGCCGCAAACGACGCGCCATCGCATTCATGGTATTTTGAGTACCAATGAGATGCAGGCGGTGTTCGTAGATACGCCAGGTATTCATCACAATGAAGTACGTGCTATCAATGAGCGTATGAATAAAGCTGCCGTATCAGCTTTGGTAGACGTGGACTTAGTATTATTTGTAGTCGACTCAGACCAGTGGCGTGAAGATGATTTACTGACGTTACAAAAGCTTGGTGAAACTGATTTGACGGTCGTATTGGTCATCAATAAAGCAGATACGTTAAAAGATAAAGGTACGCTGCTTCCATTGATTGAAACATTTGATGAGAGCTTCGACTTTGCTGACATCGTACCTGTTTCGGCTTTAAAAAACCAAAACTTAGACCGTCTTGAAGAAGTAATTGCGTCACATCTACCGAATGCCACGCCTATCTACGATACTGAGCAAATTACTGACCGCTCAGAGCGTTTTTTAGCCAGTGAAATTATTCGCGAAAAAATCATGCGTAGTGCAGGCGACGAAGTACCCTATGATCTCACCGTCCAAATCGATGAGTTTAAAGATGAAGCAGCTCATACAGACCCAAAAACTGGTCGTCCACGTAAAGCCTGTACTTTTATTGATGCCACGATATATGTAGAGCGTAATGGACAAAAAGCTATTGTGATTGGCGAAAAAGGTCAACGTATCAAGCAAGTTGGGATGGATGCACGCAAAGATATGGAACAGTTATTTGGCAAAAAGGTCATGCTAACTTTGTGGGTAAAAGTTAAGCGTGGCTGGTCTGACGACGAACGCGCACTCACCAGCCTAGGTTATTGATTTAAAATAAATATTTGATCTACACATGATGCTGAGGTAATAGCCAATGCGTAATGAAGCATTAACAGGATATTTATTACATCAGCGTCCTTACCAAGAAAAACGGGCGCTTTACTATTTATTTTCTTGGCAACATGGCGTAGTACACGGTATTGGTAAAAAAGGTGCGCCTTTGTTTGAGCCGCTACAACTGTTTGCAACAGGTAAGCGCGATCTAAAAACCTTTAGTCAGATTGGTTTATTACCCGTAGAAGATAGTTTTACAAAAGATGCTACAACGCCTAGGCCGACACGTTATCAGCAAATAAGCGGTCAGCAGCAGTATGCAGCTTTGTATTTGAATGAGATACTGTGGAAGTTATTGCCTAGCGAAGACCCAATGCCAGTATTGTGGCAGCATTATCAAGACAGCTTAACGCAATTAAAGCAGCCATTAACAGCGACTGCTCTTAGGTTATGCTTACGTCAGTTTGAGGCTGATTTGTTTCAAGAGTTAGGCTTTTCTTTGACGCTAGACCATGACAATTTATTAACGCCTATCGAACCTGATACGGATTATCGATTTTTATCTGATGTAGGTTTTGTGGCTACTAACCAACCTGATAAAACGACGATCAATACGCTACAAACACTTTTTATCGGTGCAGATATTATTGATATGGCACATCTAGGAATAGTTGAGGCCACACTAAATAATTGGTCACGTCTTCATAAACATCTGATTGATCACTTGCTTGATTATCAGCCGTTGCAAAGTCGATTACTGTGGCAGCAGCAACAACGTTACCAATGATGGCATCAATATTTAGACAAAGTATGGTCGTTCAAAAAGTATTTGAGGTAGTACTACTGTAGCCCTATCATCTGTATGTTACTTGGAACTCGTTATCAAAAGGATTTCTTATGACCACATCTTTACAGCACTCATCGAAGAATACAATAAAAACCCCTTTATTGGGTGTCAACGTTGATCACGTAGCAACCTTGCGTCAAGCACGCGGGGTTGGCTATCCCAGTCCTTTAGAAGCAGTGCTATTATGTGAAAAAGCGGGAGCAGATGGTATCACCATACACTTGCGTGAAGATCGTCGTCATATTCAAGATTCAGACGTCTATGAGATAGCAAAACAGTTAACAACCAGATTAAATTTAGAGATGGCAGCAACGTCTGAGATGTTATCTATCGCTCATAAAGTTAAGCCATATTGGGTTTGCTTGGTGCCTGAAAAACGTGCGGAGCTAACGACCGAAGGTGGTTTGGATGTAGCAGGGCAGATCAGTCATCTAAAACCTTATATTAAAGACTTACAAGCAGAAGGAATTAACGTTTCTTTATTTATAGATCCGGACGAGGACCAGATTGCAGCAGCAGTTGACTGTCATGCTAATGCTATCGAGCTACATACTGGTACTTATGCTGAGTTAGGTCTGGCTGGAAATACGAATGCTCAAAAGGACGAATTAGAGCGTATCAAACAGGCAGTGAGCATTGCAAAAAATTTAGACAGCGAGTTACTTGTTAACGCAGGTCATGGTTTGACTCGTGACAATGTAAATGCTATTGCTCAGATAGGTGATATTTATGAGCTTAATATTGGACATGCCTTGATCGCTGATGCTGTATTCGTAGGCTTAGAGCAAGCAGTGGTTATGATGAAAGCTGCGATGCATAAGTAACTTTGTAGATCAGGTATAAGCTAATAGCGCCTCTAATAATATTGCTACAACAAATAATGCATTTATGTACAACCAGTAGGGTGTCTATCATTAGGTTTGTATTTGATATTACCATTTTGATTAAAAGAAATTTGATACATAGTCTGACTATAGGTTAAGCTTGGACAGTATTTTATGTGGCCAAAGTGTCCTCGGGGTTTGCCTGTATCACCATAAAATTTAACATAATGCCGTTTTCCAGCCCGTAAATGTAGTGTGCCATATTTAGGATTTAAGCCTTGCTTACTAAGTAAATAATCCGTACTAATATCAAAAACTTTATTATTATTTTTATCAACAAATAACAAAAGGTTTTTATCACTATTCTTATTACACCGTCCACCTGCATCAGATAAACATACTAATAGATTCTGCCGTCGAATAAAACTTTCAGCTTTCGCTATTTTGAGAGTGCTTTCTAGTTGATTTTTGATACGTTTGGCTTCCATACTTGCCAATTGATCTACGATCGCTGGCGCTGCGATCGTTGCGATAATAGCTAAAATTGCCACTGTTACCATAAGCTCTACAAGAGTAAACCCTTTTTGTTGATAAGATTTCGACAAGTATGGGACTCTTAAGCATACAGTTAGATTCAGATAAGATAGAGTAAGGTTCGATATGGTGTGACATATTCTAATCATATATAGTCATCTCTTACGCTATAGATTTAATTATATAGGCCAAATTCATCAGCTTTATACATTTGAGTGAAGCCCTACATTGATACCTTTTCTAATACAAGACTTTAACTTTTAAAAATACCTTGGACTTTTAAATTCACAAACCTTAACAACAACGTTTTTAACGCAACAATCACATATCAGCTCATTACTTTAAAAGTATATACTAGAATAATGTTTACTATTTAATATATATGAATTATAGTGCAACTGTCAAAATTTGTTTCAATTAGTGAAGACTAATCTTTATTAATAGAGAAAAAAATTCGATTGTATTAAACTAGTTGCAGACAATAGGTAAAATCTAATTTACTTCTATTGCGAATTAACATTCAAAAGACTAAAATTGCAACGTATGTTAGTTCTTAGTAAAACAAGCAGGCTATTGTGTTTGTGTTGCAACACTATCGTGTAATAATGTGTAGCTGCCTAACGAAAAAAGTTGTAAAATTAATAGATAGTCGATAAGCTACTTCCTAATTAGTTTTGTTGTATAATTATGCATTCGTAAAAGATGTCTACTTTTATTACATCTTAGGAAGCGGTTTTGCTTAATGCATCACTCAAATCATCCTTTGGAGGAAGTCCATGAAATTGAATAAAATTGCTCTAGCTCTGGTTGCCGTAGCAGCTGCACCTTTAGCAGCTAACGCTGGCGTTACGATTAGCCCGCTATTACTAGGTTATCATTATACTGACGAAGCTCATGATGAGCAGCGTGATATTCTAAAAACTGGTAAAGATCTATATATCGATGCCAACGGTAACTCTATCGATGGTCGTGGTGGGAACGTACCTAATGGTGGTGTGGCTAAAGAAAGTAGCCTATATACTGGTGCTGCTCTAGGTATTGAACTGACTCCTTCTACTCAGTTCCAAGTAGAGTACGGCGTATCAAGTGCTAACGGTGAAGCGTCTGAAGATTCTGCAGATGCTGGTGTTAACCGTTTCGATGTTGAACAAACAATGATCTCTGGTAACTTCTTGATCGGTACTGAAGAATTTACTGGTTATACTGATAGCGCGTTCAAACCATATGTATTAGTTGGTGCTGGTCAGTCTAAGATCGAAGTAGAAAACCAGGAAACAATTGCTGGTGTTGCACCTAATGGTCAACAAGTAACTGTTGATGGTGAAGATATATCGGCCGGTACTGAAGTATCATCATCAAAAGATACCATCGGTAACCTAGGTCTAGGTGCTATGTATCGCATCAACGACGCGTTAAGCCTACGTGGTGAAGCTCGTGCGATTCATAACTTTGATAACAACTGGTGGGAAGGCATGGCATTGGCCGGTCTAGAAGTTGTACTTGGTGGCCATTTATCACCAACAGTAGCTGTACCACCACAAGTTGAGCCAGAAGTGTCTGTTCCACCAGTAGTAGTGGTTGAGCAAGACGTTGATTCAGACGGCGACGGTGTACCTGATAGCATCGACGAATGCCCAGGCACTCCTATGAACGTCGTAGTTGATGAGCGCGGTTGCCCAGTAGCAGTAGATATTACTGATGAGCTAAAAATGGAGCTACGTGTATTCTTTGATAACGACAAATCAGCTATCAAAGACCAGTACAAAACTGAAATCGCTAAAGTAGCAGAGAAGATGCGTGAGTATCCTAACTCTAGCGCTCGCGTAGAAGGTCATGCTTCTAAAACTGGTCCTTCAGCACGTTACAACCAACGTCTATCTGAAGCTCGTGCTGTTGCTGTGAAATCTATGTTGACTAACGAATTTGGTATCGCTCCAAACCGTCTATCAACAGTTGGTTACGGTTATGACCGCCCAATCGCACCAAACGATACTGAAGAAGGTCGTGCAATGAACCGTCGTGTTTATGCCATCATCACTGGTGACAAAACAATGACTGTTGAACAAACTAAAGACATGGTTATTCAATAATATATAGCCAATTAGTTATGTTCTAGATTGTATAGTTACAAAAAAAGCTGCCTATTAGGTGGCTTTTTTTTGTTTATACTGTGAGATAAATAACTTATTGCATAAATTTATAATCTAATAATGTTATACTAGCCGCCCAAACACTTTGTAAATTGACAAAGTGTACATTAGCATAGCTATCTGTATGATGGATTTATCAGTAGAAAATCTTACTTTGCCAGTATTTTTTATTTCACTACCCCTCTTGCGTAGTCACTCTATAGTAAAGTAAAAACAACTATCTGCTTTATGATAAAAGATTCTCCAGCGGCGCTTACTGCTACTGCATTTTATTAAGACGAAACGAGCATTTTATATGGCGAACGATATCAAACACCTGCGTAATATTGCAATTATTGCCCACGTTGATCATGGTAAAACAACTCTAGTTGATAAACTATTACATCAATCTGGTACTTTTGGCGATCGTGCAAACATTGCTGAACGTGCAATGGATTCAGGTGATATTGAGCAAGAACGTGGTATTACTATTTTGGCCAAAAACACGGCCATTCGTTGGACAGACAGCTCTGACGATACAGAATACCGTATTAATATTGTGGATACTCCAGGCCACGCTGATTTCGGTGGTGAAGTTGAGCGTGTGATGTCAATGGTTGACTGCGTACTTCTAGTTGTTGATGCTGTTGATGGACCAATGCCTCAAACCCGTTTTGTGACCCAAAAGGCATTTGAGCAAGGTCTAAAACCAATTGTTGTTATTAATAAGATTGACCGTCCAGGTGCCCGTCCTGATTGGGTAATGGATCAGATCTTTGATCTATTTGATAACCTTGGTGCAACTGATGAACAGTTAGATTTTCCAGTGGTTTATGCATCGGCATTGAATGGTATTGCAGGTCTAGACGCTGAAGATTTGGCTGATGACATGACGCCGTTATTTAAAACTATTGTCGATGTGGTACAGCCTCCGCAAGTAGATGCAGATGCACCGTTCCGTATGCAAATATCAAGCCTTGACTATAACAGTTTCGTTGGTGTTATTGGTATTGGTCGTATCCAGCGTGGCAAAGTTAGTATAAATACGCAAGTAACAATAATTGATAAGCACGGCAAAACACGTAATGGCCGTATTTTGAAAATTATGGGCTATCATGGTCTTGATCGCATTGATGTTGAAGAAGCACAGGCTGGTGATATTGTTTGTATTACCGGTATTGATGCGCTAAACATCTCAGATACTATTTGCGATCCTAACCACGTAGAAGCGTTGCCAGCATTGACAGTAGACGAGCCAACTGTATCAATGAACTTTCAAGTAAATAATTCACCGTTTGCTGGTCGTGATGGTAAATTTGTGACTTCACGTAACATTCGTGAGCGTCTTGAGCGTGAATTGATTCATAACGTGGCATTACGTGTAGAAGATACAGAGTCTCCTGATAAATTTAAAGTATCGGGTCGTGGTGAGCTTCACTTATCTGTACTTATCGAAAATATGCGCCGTGAAGGTTTTGAGATGGGTGTTTCAGGCCCAGAAGTTATCGTTAAAGAAGTTGACGGTAAACTACAAGAACCGTATGAAAACGTTGTGTTCGATATTGAAGAAGAGCATCAAGGCTCTATCATGGAGCAAGTAGGTCTGCGCAAAGGCGAGATGACCAATATGGAGCTTGATGGTAAAGGTCGCATGCGTATTGAAGCAACCATACCAGCTCGCGGTTTGATTGGTTTCCGTTCTGAGTTCTTAACGTTGACCTCAGGTACTGGTATCATGACGTCAAGCTTTTCTCATTATGGACCACAGAAACTTGGTGATGTCGGTGGCCGTTCTAATGGTGTATTGGTATCTATGGCAAACGGTACTTGCTTAGGTTTTGCACTCTTTAATCTACAAAAGCGTGGCAAACTATTCGCTGAGCCACAGCTTGAAGTATATGAAGGTATGATCGTTGGTTTGAACTCACGTAACGACGATATGGCTGTTAATCCAACGACCGCTAAACAGCTTACTAACGTACGTGCCAGTGGTACTGATGAAGCGTTGACGTTGACGCCAGCGGTTAAGTTTACCCTTGAGCAAGCGCTTGAATTTATTCAAGATGATGAGCTGGTAGAGGTGACGCCAAAAGCTGTCCGTATTCGTAAACGCTACTTGACTGAAAGTGAGCGCAAACGTCATGGTCGTAGTAAGAAAGGTGCTTAATATTGTAGTATAGAATGATTGAAAAAAGGCTAACGCAACGTTAGCCTTTTTTTATGTTTGCTCATCAATTTTTTATAGTTGGTTATTTTGTTACTACGACATGATCGTTAGTATCAATAAGGATTTCTGAAGGTTGGTCAACGACAATACGTACGATATTGTCGTTAGCGTCTTGTGACTTATAAAAATTGTCTTCAGCGACTGTACAACCCAAGCAGCGCCCCATCGCACTCCAAGGCTCAACGAACAGTTTTTGTTGTGCTTGATCAGCGTTACCACCGATAAGAGAAAAAGGCAGACTGACGAGATAAGCGGCAGTACCAGTGACAGCGGTGACTAATTGTAAGGGCTTTCCAACGACTGTATCAACAATCATCGTGTCATATGATGGACCAAAATCACGCTCATCTATCTCTATTGCAGCCGAGGCTGGCTGCGTAAAAGCTATCATAAAGCCTATGCTTAAGGCCATCGTAAGAATCTTACTTTTATTGAAGCGTGGGTTATCGGCATTAGCAGTCATCATTATTTCCTAAAACATGTAAGCGGTATAAGTAATAAACACTGCTATTGAAGATATTTACAAACAAAGGTACTTATAAACAAAGGTACTTACAAAGCAGCGTTGACTCTTTATTAAAGCAAGATGTGTGCCGATAAGCAATATAAAAACATATTATATCGACTTTATCTCATATATATTAGTAAATATTTGTTTATAAAATTGGCTGACAGAGTGGGCAAAACACGCTAGCACGACCATTGAGTTTGATATTGTCGAGTACAGTATCGCAATGCGGACAAGACTCACCTTGTCTACCATAGACATTTAAGGTTTGTTGAAAGTATCCCGTTTGTCCGCTGGCGACTGTAAAATCACGTAGTGTCGAACCCCCAAGCTCGATTGCTCGTTGTAGTATGACTTTAATATGTTTGACCAATATACTTATTTGTTCGTAAGACAATTGATGTGCTGGGGTAGCAGGATGAATAGCAGACAAGTATAGACTCTCTGTTGCATATATATTGCCTACACCAACCACGACCTGCTGCTCCATAATGACTGACTTGATAGCACGAGTAATAGGGCGTCGCTTGGTTGTCTTATCCGACATACTATTGACATTGCTACGCTGAATCAGGCGATACAGATAGTCAGTATCGAAATCTTCTGATAGTGGTTCAGGTCCTAGATGATCTAAAAGCTTGGTACTATAATCCTTATACCATAATAATGCGCCAAAACGTCTGGGATCATGATAATGCAGTTGCGACTGAATACCGTCATTGTCAAAAGTTATTATCAAATGGTCGTGCTTACGTTTATCAGTACCTAAAGGATGCTGTTGTAGACTACCTGACATGCCTAAATGTATGATCAGTTGACGTCGATGTTCAATGGTGTTTTGGCCATTTTCTATCAATTTTACTCTAGGTATAAAAGTCAGTATTAAATACTTTGCTCGGCGCTCTACGTCTTGCAACGTATAGTCAACTAATATACCTAAGTCATCTGGCATCGGCCAACGTAGTTTTGGTTGAAATACTTGTATGGCGGTAACTCTTTGTTTTAATAAAGGGGCAAGACTGGTTTTTGTGGTTTCAACTTCGGGTAATTCAGGCATAAGGGCTTTCTACAAAATTTATAAAATATAAAGTTAAGTTATCGATTAACGGTTAGACAATAGTACGACGTGCATGCAAAATCCCTGGCTGCAGTTCAAGCTTGGCAAGCAGTTTGGATAGATGGGCCAATCCCGAGACTTCGATATGAAATTTTAGCGAGGCTATATTGTCATCAGTGCTCAAGGTCTCAACCTTGCGTATATTGACACTTTCTTTGTCAATGACTTGGGTTAAATCACGCAATAATCCACGTCTATCATAAGCTTCAATATGGATATCAACAGGCTGATAACGACCGGATTTAGACTTCCAAGCTGCACTGATCTTTCTCTCAGGGTCACGTTCAATCAGACGCATGTATTCAGGACAGCCACGGTTATGAACACTAACGCCGCGAGATAAAGTAATGTATCCAGAAATTGGCTCACCATGCACAGGATGGCAACAACCTGCCAAATTTATTTCAATATTATCCAAACCATCAATACAGATTTTGTAGGCATCAAGTTTGCCTGTTGTTTTTGGATCAACACTAGGGGTGTAATCTTCCTTTTCTTTTTCAGGCTCTAAATGCAGCTGACGAGAGATGTGACCAGTTAATTGATGGAGTCCAATGTCGCCTGTAACAAGCCCAACGATAATATCGTCCGTATTATTAACATGAAAATGCTGCGTATAGTCATTCAAGTCGATGCTATTGGGATGTACTGAAAGTCGCTCAAGCTCTTTACTTAGCATCTGCTTACCGATTTCGATATTTTTATCACGGTCTTGTTTGTTAAACCATTGACGCAATTTAGAGCGGGCACGATTGGTATGAATATAACCAAGTGACGCAACTAACCAATCACGATTAGGCTCACGTGACGCTTTAGTAATAATCTCAACCTGTTCGCCTGTTTTTAGCTGGTAAGTCAATGGCACGTAACGCTGATTGACTCGCGCTGCTTGAGCGCGGTTGCCTACTTGCGTGTGTACATAATAAGCAAAGTCAAGTACGGTAGCCCCTTTTGGTAGTTCAGTGATGTCACCATCTCGACTAAAAATGTAAATCCTCTCAAGCTCATCAAAATCAACGATTGGCTCGTCATCTTCTAGTTCACCTAACTCACGGTCAGTAAACTCACCCTCTGCTATGAGCCCTAAACGATTTTGACTCCGAGTTTCGTTATTAATAGAAAGCAGATGACGTAATGAGCTGATCTTTTGAGTGAGGTAGCTGTCTTTTTTCTTTTTGAGACCTTCCTTATAATTTACGTGAGCACACATACCAAGCTCGGCCTCAAAATGCATGCCTTGGGTGCGTATCTGTACTTCAAGTGACTTGTTCTCAGCGATAACCGCAGTATGCAACGAGCGATAGCCATTAGGCTTTGGGTTGGTAATGTAATCATCAAACTGTTCAGGAATGTACCGCCATAAGCCATGTACCAAACCTAACACATGATAACAATCCGCTGGGTTTTCCACCAATACTCGTAGTGCTCGAATGTCATAGAGTTGATCAAACGATAAGCGTTTTAGCTTCATTTTGCGATAGATAGAATAAATATGCTTGACTCGTCCTGAGACATCGGCAGTAATATCAGCTTCTGCTAACGCATCATTTAGCTTGTTTTGCACTCGCTGAATATAGTCTTCACGCTCGCTGCGTTTTTCGGATAATAACTTGGCAATCTCTTTGTAACGCTCAGGGGCAAGATAACGAAAAGCCAGGTCTTCAAGCTCCCACTTTAACTGAGCAATACCTAATCGATGAGCAAGCGGTGCATAAATGGTCATCACTTCGCGGGCCACACGCTGTTGACGTTCAGGTTTGGAGAATGATAACTCACGCATGGCAAAGGTACGCTCGGCAAGCTTAATAAGTACCACGCGCACGTCGTTAGTGACAGAAATAAGCATGCTGTAGATGTTAGATAGCTGATCACGTTGATTGTTGACGAAATGGTCTTCTAGGCGCTTATTGCTTTCTATAATGGCAGACAGCTTTCCCATAGCTAAGGCGTCTTTAACTAAACTTGCAATCTCTACCCCAAAGCTTTGCTCAATATCAGTCAAACTCACCAACGATTTGCGTGCGCTACGGTATAACATAGCAGCCACCAAAGCGTCTTCGTCTTGATATAAATAAGTCAGGATATCTGCCATACCAATACCCGTCACATAAGCACCAGAACGTTCAGACTCGCTAGTATTCATACGACTACGAATAAACTCGCAAGCAGCGGCTAAATTAGGGACAGTTTCTTGGTCGATACGTTTTGCAACATTATCTAGCCATACGGGTACATCAATATTGGCTTGACCTGAATCATCAGCGATAGATGCTTCTGCAAGCATCTGCATATCGTCTAGAAGAATGTGATCCGAATATTCGTTTTTTAATTTGGGATCATGACTATGATAAGAGTAGTAGGCAGAGCGATCAAAAGTGGTATGTAGCTTATGCGTTGCTAGTTGTTGTTTAATATCAGATGGTACTTGGGCGTAGCTATTAGCAGATTGATGAGAGCGCTGGCTTGCCACCAACTGTGCTGCTAAAGCTGCACTATCAGCTTGTGTTGTTTGCCCATCAATAAGCGGTAAACCTTCTCGAATTTTTACCATAGCCGACTCCTCTTAGCTATTTTCAAAATTTCTTATCGTCTTACCTGCTATGCAAAAACGCTTGATCTACCCCATAATTCATGATTATCAGATATGATCAACACAGCTACAAAAATCCATTTTTTAGCAGCTGTTATAAAGAGTTTATGCCCAGTATTTTAAGACGATAAGCGCAAATATGCACAATGTGTAGATAAACACATACAGCTTGTATGGATATTATTATGTCACTTTAGAAAGCTAATTCAAGCAAGGCTCTGTAGTGATAATGCATACAAGCGTAACGGTATTCTGACGAAATTCCATTTGTGCAAAACAGTTCAATTTAAATCAGTAATAAGCCCAATGATACAATCAATAAAAATTAAGTTGTTATTTTCTCAAAGCGAGCAATGGATTCGACATGACCAGTATGACAGAACATGTCCATTACTCCAGCATGGGTGAGACGGTAGCCTTGCTCTAACAAAGCTTTTGTATCACGTGCAAGGGTAGCAGGATTACAAGAGACGTAGACAATCCGCTCAGCATTAAATTTAGGCAAGTATTGCATGATTTCCCAAGCACCAGAACGTGGCGGATCAATGAGTAACGCATCAAAACCTTCGTTAGCCCAAGGTTTATCAGTACAGTCGTGAGTCAAATCTTGGTTATAAAATTTGGTATTATGAATACCGTTACGACGTGCATTGTCTGCTGAGCGTGCTGTCATTGCGTCGCTGCCTTCCACACCTACAACTGCGCCAGTTTCACCAACAAGACGAGCTAGAGGCAAACTAAAGTTTCCTAAACCACTAAACAAGTCGAGTACCCGCTCGCCCGCTTTTAGATCTAACAAATCGCAAGCAAGCTTGGTCATCTGACGATTGACAGAAAGGTTTACTTGCGTAAAGTCAGTTGGGATAAATTCGAAAGTAAGGTCATATTCTGGCAGTTGGTAATATAAACGTCCAAATTGTTGGCTCAGATCATCTTTGTCAGTCAAGGCAACGCGTTGGATACTATCAGCGCCTTTAGACTGTAAATATAGCTGCCAATGACGCGCTGCAAAAAACGCTTTAAGCTTTTCGATATCAGAGTCTGATAATGGAGCTAGATGACGTACGATAAGAGCAACAGGCTGATCGCCATCAGGTAGCTCTGGTAGGTATTCACCCATTGCTAGCTCTAGCTGAGCAATCTTATCGCGGCTCTCAAGTGTACTCATAAGTGCTTTGAGGTTTTCAATCTCAAAGCCAATACGTGGATCTAAAATATGACATTCGTTTAATTCGGCTAAAAAGTTACTTGAGCGCTCACGAAAGCCGACCAATGCATTTTCTTTTTTGGCGACATAGCGTACGCCAAGTCGTGCTTTGGTACGATAGCCGAGACGATCACCAACTATCGGTGCAAGCCAGTTGTCCGGCTCAGCATTGGCTTGATGTATAAGCATCTCAGCAAGTACCGATTGCTTAAAGTTGATTTGACCATCTGGCTGCCAGTGTTGTAAGCTGCAACCACCGCAAACGCCAAAATGCGGGCAGGGCGGTACAGCACGTTCAGGATTTGGGTTGGATGTGATATCAATCGCGTCTCCCTCTTCAAAGCTGG
The DNA here is from genome assembly GCF_051847555.1 of Psychrobacter sp. 1Y4. Lineage (NCBI taxonomy): Bacteria > Pseudomonadati > Pseudomonadota > Gammaproteobacteria > Moraxellales > Moraxellaceae > Psychrobacter > Psychrobacter sp. 1Y4. The sequence goes on from NZ_JBPYDE010000001.1 coordinate 273,521, forward strand.
CACGACTATTGGTTAGTTTGACCAAAGCACTTTCACCCGGTAAAGCAAAGCTGACGAAAACTTTTTTGCCATGCTTGTCTGCTACATGTCCCTCTTTTTCATCAAAGCCATTACCATATACGGCAACCCCGCGCCCATCGTGCGACAATCCATCAATATTGAAGGGAAGTGGCTCTGCCTCTTTTAGACGCCGACGTGTCTTGGATGAAGGTTTAGATTTTTTCTTATTAGGCGGGATAGTGATCGTTTGGGTATCGTTGGCTTGTGACATAGTATCAGGTGCTGTAGACGTTTTTGAATCGGTGGGTTGCATAAACCTGCCTTAATAATAAATAACTAAAAATGAGAGTAGGTGCTATTGTCGATAATACTGTGTTTGGTCTTTTATGGTTCAGGTACGGATGTCCAATCGGCAAGAAACTCATGATGGCGCGCTTGACCATCTGCTTGAGTAAAGTTTGCTAAATAGTCACGGCTTTGTTGTTGCCAATGATTATAAGACGGAGACGACAGCTTACCGGTTAGACGCAGCCAGCGTAGATATATCAGCCACGTATTCATGACATCAGATTCGCAATAGATCGATAGTGTTTGCCAATCATTATCATTAACCAGAGCGCCTACCATGCTGCCATCCACATCGGTCTTACCAGGTAGCCCATACAGGCTTGCAACCACATCCATCGCTTCACGGCGACTCGCACCATATTGGCTAAATCTGTCCATTAAATCTAGATGCTTGGTTTGAAAGCGATTGACATAATTATCAAAACGCATGTTTTTAATACGCTCGCCCTCTTCAAACAGCCATGGGGCAGACAGATCATACTGCATAGCGCGGTAAATGAGTACGGGTATATCAAAGCCTGAACCATTCCAGCTAATCAGCTGTGGCAAGGTTTCGATATCGCTGAAGGCGCGGAAAAACTTGGCAAGAATATCTTTTTCGCTAAACTTATCTGCCGTCAAAGAAAATAAAGAAAACTGCCCATCTTTGATGTATAGCGCTGAGATGCACACTATGCGCTGTAATGGTAAGCGCATAAAGTCATGGCCAGCTTCTTGTATTCGAATGGCAGTCAAGGCACTGAGCGCATCAGCGTCGCTTAAGTCAGCCAGTTTTGGATAAATACGACGTGCAGCATCTGTATCCGCCACAGTCTCAATATCAAAGACCAGTACAGGATTGGCAGGTAGGGCATGTGACATAAATAGTCCTAGTTACTTATTGTGCAAGCATTGGTCAGGCATTACGACTGAGTATTATCATCGACAGGAGTGTCATCGACATTGTATAGACCAGTTGATAGATAGCGATCACCGCGATCACAGACGATAAAGGCAATAACAGCATCAGGGTTCTCTTTGGCGACTTGTATAGCCGCCCACGCTGCTGCGCCTGATGAGACACCAGCAAAGATACCTTCAGTCTTCGCCAGTTTGCGCATATAGATTTCAGCGATATGTTGGTCAATATCCATGATTTCATCGACTAAATCTGCCTCAAAGATACCTGGCATATAAGCTGCAGGCCAGCGGCGAATACCGGCGATAGACGCCTCTTCATCAGGTTGCAGGCCGATAACTTTAATCGCTGGGTTTTGTTCTTTAAGGTATTGCGATACGCCTGTAATGGTACCTGTAGTGCCCATTGAGCTGATAAAGTGGGTAATTTTGCCTTCGGTCTGCGCCCACAGTTCAGGGCCTGTCGTCAAATAATGTGCTTGCTTATTATCAATATTATTAAATTGATCAAGCACAACCCCCTGACCATCAGCTTGCATCTGTAATGCCAAATCACGTGCAGCCTCCATCCCTTCATCGACTTCGATTAAGGTTGCGCCATAAGCTTTCATGGCGTCTTTACGCTCTTGAGTTGAGCTTGTTGGCATTAACAAAGTCATCGGATAGCCACGCATCGCGGCAACCATGGCTAAGGCAATGCCCGTATTGCCGCTAGTTGCTTCAATCAAGGTGTCACCAGGCTGAATATCTCCGCGCTGTTCTGCTTGATAAATCATATTAAAAGCAGGGCGATCTTTTACAGAGCCTGCAGGATTATTACCTTCGAGCTTTGCCAGCAAAGTCGCTCCATTGGTAATACTTTCTTCTACAGGCAAACGATGTAATTTTACGAGTGGCGTTTGGCCAACACAATCAGCAAGTTCGGTAACTTGATTGATAAAATTGGCGTTTGGCGTAGTGGTGGAGGACATAGGGCACCTTTGTCTATTTTGGAATAATAGTATTGTAAATACAGTTCTAATCTTTGTTCTAGTCAATTTTGTACTGGTCACATCTCATAATGTCGTGTAACCATTTTATTTGGTATCGACTATAACCGAAAGTTATGACAAATTGAAAATGGCATCATTATATCATTTTGTTTTTAGCTACGCTGATAGCATCAAGATATTTTGGTAAATGAATAAGATTAAAAAGTCAGTCAACTAGAGTCTGTTGGGTATCTAAGTATGAGGACAGCGGATAGTCATAACAGTATAAAATAATTGTTGATATTTATGATAAGTTGATATGAATGACCAAGATAATACCGACACTTCTAAATGCTGCTAAAATAATGAAAGTATTTAACATATTGATGGCTGGATAAAATCATTTATAGTGGTTATTGATAGATAGCACAGAAACCTGTAGGGATAAGTTTTAACATGGCATACAAAAAACGCTTTGATACCAGTAGCGCCTATGGTCAGTTGATCATATTGGTGTTTTTACCGATTTGTGTGTTAGCAGCAGTCGGCGGTATTCTTGTTTTTCATGAGACGATGCGTGCTAGTGAGTCAGAACAAGAAGCGTTAGCCGAGGCTGTGTTGATTCGTTACAAGCCTATGGTTACTGAGCTGATCCCTGCATTGCTAGTGCAAGAACGTCAGCGATCAAAAGCCAATGAAAAAAATTCGCAAGATATGATTGATAATATGGCGGCAGCCAGTCAAGCAGCACTTGAAAACAATATCCGACCTGAGTATCTGCCATTATCACAAGTACATTCGGACCATTATATTAGTGCCCGCGGAGGCAGACTAAGTAGTACAGTGCTGTCAGAAGAAGCGCTCGGAGGAGTGTCTACCTCACGTTTATCGACTGCTGCAGTTATTGATGAAAGTCTCAATGAGACAGCTGACGCTCCGCAAGGGGCGATGGCGACATTGGTATCGATTCGCGATAGGCTCAGTCGCATGCAGTCAGAGCAGCATGTACAACGCATTGCCATTATCAATGAAAATAATCAGGTACTTGCAACAGTCGGCTATGGTGTTAGTGAAAGTTGGCCTCTAATCGATGCATCACAAAGTTTTTTGTCCCAGCAATCGACGCCTATCGGTACAGCTTATGGCACTGTATTGGGTAATTTTGAAGGGCATAGATTGTGGTTGCTCGTCGACATGGATAACGAGCCACTTTATATTGCGCGTTACCGCATCGCGATGGCACTGGTCATTACTGGTCTCTTTACTATCTTGATTTTGCTATTAAGTCTCAATATCTATGCCAAACGCTGGATTGCACCTATTTATGAGCTGCGTTTGCAGCTGCAGCGTACTCATGTGGACAATTTATACAAGCCTATTCCCGTTGAGTCTGATGGAGAGTTGAACTTATTACAACAAGACTTGGTTAAGACGTTACGGCGCTTGCACAGCAGCTTTCAGGATTTGAAAGACCACGCGGAACAAACCGAGGACGATCTACGCCTGGCTTTTGATGAGATGGAGATGCAAAACATTTCTATCAGAAATGCTCGTGATGATGCCATCTCAACCAGTCAGGCTAAGTCTGCATTCTTAGCCAATATCAGTCACGAGCTGCGCACACCTCTAAACAGTATTGATGGATTTATTAATTTGCTGGCGCGTCACGGTGAGCTCAATCCTGAACAAGACTTATACGTACATACCATTCGTAAGTCGTCTGCACATCTGCTGGCATTGGTAAATGATGTGTTGGATTTTTCCAAAATTGAAGCAGGCAAGTTGGTGCTTGATCGTCACGAGTTTGATCTTTATGACACTATTTATGACGTGGTCGATATGCTCTCTCCTGTATCGGCAGAGAAAGGTCTACGTATGGCCGTACTGTTTTATAACGATGTGCCGATGCGAATCGTGGGTGATGCCCTACGCCTCAAACAAGTTTTAACCAATCTTGTCGGTAATGCCATTAAGTTCACCGATAGCGGTGATGTCGTGGTGCGCGTAAGCTTAGATGATCATCGCGATAATCATCTGATGATTAGCGTCCAAGATAGTGGCAAAGGGATATCTCTTGCAGACCAAAAGATGCTGTTTCAAAGCTTTAGCCAAGGTGATCCTTCTATCACGCGTCAGTATGGTGGCACAGGATTGGGCCTTGTCATATCTAAGCAACTAACACGGCTTATGGGCGGTGATATTGGGTTTTATGACAATGCACAAGAAAATATAGCCAATCAAGGAGCGACGTTTTGGTTTCGTATGCCAACTCATATCGATGTATTGGAAGCTGCCACTGGTCAAACCATTGCCTTGCCAGTACTTGCACCACTGGCTAGTGCGAATGATGAGTTCAATGTATTGGTCTGGATCAATCACATTGCGTCAAGACAAGTTTTAAAAGCTAGCCTGCAAGTCCTGCCTATCAAACTTACTCAAGCCAACTCGTTACCTGGTGTGCTTGAGTCACTAAAAGAGCATGGCAATTATTGGGACTGGGTAATCGTCGACAACGACACACAAGATGACATGACAGCACTGCTTAAGCAAATTCGTTTGCACTATCAAGGCAAGCTTGCTGTGTTTGGCTATCAAGTTGCTGCTGACCAAGCGTTATTAAACCGCTATCATGCCAATGTCTTATATGAGCCGTTAGATAAGAGGCAGTTATATGCCATGCTCGACACTCAAAAGAAAAGCGAACCGGTCGCAGCGCAAGCACCGCGCTGGCATGGCATAACTGTGCTGGCAGTAGACGATCATCTGCCCAACCTTTTAGTATTAGATGCGCTTCTTAGTGAGCTTGGTATTCATGTCATCACTGCCAATAGTGGCTTTGATGCCATCGAATTGATCAGCAAGCAGCAGGCCAAAAATATAAGAAATGCTAAATCGTCGCAACAAAGCTTATCCAAAAAAACACAGATATCAAAAGCTCAGGCCCGTGCGCAAACCCATAAGGTGTCGGCCAATGCTGCCTCAACCATAGACATAGATACCGAAGAAAATTCGTTGGCCCATTCAAAAAACAACCCAGAAGATAAAGACAGCATCGATCTTATTTTTATGGATATTCAAATGCCACGTATGTCGGGTCGTGAAGCGGCGCAGCAAATCCGTAAAATAGAGGTTGGTGATAGCCATATTCCTATTATTGCACTAACGGCTCACGGATTGTCTGATGAGCGCGATAAGCTACTCGCAAGTGGTATTGATGACTACGTTGGCAAACCAATTAGCCAACCGCAATTGTTACAAGTGCTACAAAAATGGTTAGGGCGTACATCAACGTCGCAGCATTTACTACCAGTTGCGCCTACTGACGCTACCCATAGCATGGCGTCCAATGTCGTAGACAATACCAAAATCAAAAGTCCGTCTGTAGATAAAACTGTGCGACGTCCACTATCTCTAAAAAAAATCCGTGATGACTATATGCGAGATATTCACCCTCGTGATGAGTATAGGCGAGAGCCCCAACGGGCGACTCAGCCTCGTTATCAAAGCTTACAATATCAAGATACTCTCATTGAACAAGATGAGCAATCACAACACCCTTCACCGGAACAAACACAACAGGATCATGGCTCAAAAAGTAGCAGCATCGTTGGGATGGAGATATTGGACTGGCAAGATGCGCTGACACGTTCGGCAAACAAGCCGGATTTGGCTGCTAAGCTCATTATTATGATGATCGATACAATAGCGGATGAAAAAGAGGCCTTATCTCAAGCGTGGCAAGCGCGTGATCGAAATATGCTGGCGCAAGTTGCACACCGCATTTTGGGTGCCAGTCGCTATACTGGTGTCCCGCAACTGCGTAAAGCCAGCCAAGACTTGGAAGATAAGTGTCTATTAAATGTTCAACATACTACGCCGGTGCAGTTTGCCATGCTCAAGCCGTACTATGAGAACTTATTGCTTGCGCTCAACAATCTACAGGCGCTTGATCTATCACCATATCCGCAACTGAACTATCATCGCTTGAGCGAAAATGATATGACTTGGAAAATGATCTAGTGTGGTTGTCGTCAAAATAACTATCTGGTCAACTGTCACTAAAGTAATGCGTCAGATATTATAAAACGATATGGCCAATAAAATATCGATACCTCTGCAGTCAGTTATTCGCGCGCTACAGCAGATATAAGCCTGTTAAGATTAATAAAGTATAACTGCTAAAACGAACATCAACTTATCATCCAAATTGCTTATTAAGGATTGTTATGCATGCTATCGCCGCTCATCAATATAAAACCCTACAAGTTAGCGTTACCGAAAATATTGCCACCGTTACTATAAATCGTCCTCAAAAAAAGAACGCCATGAGTTTTCAAGTGGTTGATGAGCTGATCGCTGCTGCTAGACATATTAGTAAGGATAAAACGTTACGTGCCGTCATTCTTAATGGTGCTGAGGGGACGTTTTGTGCTGGTATAGATTTGGGTGATTTGAATCATCCCAAAAATCAAGCGTACGCTTTTTGGGAATTAATTAAACCTAACCAAAGCCTATTTCAGCAGGTCTGCTTGGTCTGGCGCGAAGTACCAGTTCCTGTGATTGCTGTATTAGAAGGGTATTGCATTGGGGCAGGATTACAGCTGGCTCTGGCGTGCGATGTGCGCATTAGTCATCCTGATTGCAAACTGTCCATTATGGAAGCCAAGTGGGGATTAGTGCCAGACATGGGATTGACACAATCGGCACTAGGGGTCGTGCGTGCAGACGTGCTAAAAGAGCTAGCAATGAGTGCGCGTACCATTGATGCGGAGGAGGGGCGAACACTAGGGTTGGTTAGTCATTGTAGTGAATCACCATTACAACAAGCACAGTTGCTGGCCGCTGAGTTTGCCGAGCGTTCTCCTGATGCGGTGCTCGCAAGTAAGCGTGTCATCAATGCCATGTATCAGCAGTCGCATACGACGCTATATAAAGAAAAAATGTGGCAGTTAAAACTTATGTTAGGACGAAATCGTAAGCTTGCGCTCAAAAAAGCCAAAGAGGTCAGTACAGTGTTTAGCAAACGCCAGTTTCGTTAATTTAATCCTCAGCTTATAGCAGTGTTGTAGGTGCTGTTTAATTATTGAGGTTTGTTCTATTAAGGTTATATCTCTATTGAAATACAAGCAGATAGTACGATATAGGACTGTCTGCTTGCATATTTGTAACGATAATAAATTAGATATGCACCATTGTTTTTATCAGTAATGCTTGTCAATAAACAGGAATATTTTATTGATAACGTTTATATTGAATAGAAGCAATCGAAGTATCAACAGCAATCTCTGTATAAAATGGTCCCGCTATGTCTGCTCCAAAAACCTCTTTGCCCAATAAACCTATGACTGCTGAACGTGTGCGCGCTGCTGATCTGCCTGTTGCATGGATTATGATGCTTGGGCTGATTGTGGCGATAGGACCTTTATCTATCGATATGTATCTGCCTGCATTACCATCGATGGCAGATGATTTTGAGGTATCTACAGCATTTATGGCCAACTCCGTACCAGCTTACTTTTTTGGTTTGGTATTTGGGCAGCTATTTTATGGTCCTTTTAGTGACCGTGTTGGTCGGGTCAAACCTTTATATATAGGTATGACCTTGTATGTCATTGCATCGATTGTCTGTGCTACGACCAGTAACGAGTATATTTTGTTCGCTGGGCGGACATTACAGGCACTTGGCGCCTGCGTAGGTGCGGTCGTCACCCGCGCAGCGATACGTGATCGACTCACCGCCAAACAAACGGCTAAAGCTTTTTCTATTATGATTTTGGTAATGGGATTGGCGCCTATTTTAGCGCCATCACTTGGTGCACTATTCCTACAGTTCTTTGATTGGCATTCGATTTTTTGGTTTTTAGCAGCTTTTGGGGTGCTTAATTTACTATTAACTAAGTTTTTCTTTTTTGAAACCCTTACAGCAGAAAACCGTAATGTGCGCCCTGCTAAAGAAGTGCTCAGCCAATATTGGAGCTTATTAAAAGATCCAAGTTTTAATTATCCGGCGATTGGTGGCGGGCTGTTGATGGGGGCGATGTTTGTCTATATTAGCTCGGCTTCTGAGCTAATTATGGACACGTATGGTGTGTCAGCGACGCATTTTGGTTGGCTCTTTGGTATGAACGCTGCAGGGTTTGTGGCGTTAACTCAGCTTAATCAATGGCTCACCAATCGCTTTCGTATTTTGAGTATCTTACGTTTTGGGGCGATGATGCAGGTGATTTCTGCAGGCGTATTATTTGCGGTTGGAATTTTTCTTGGTACAGATGCTTGGCTGCCGCTAGTTTTAAGCTGTATTTTCTTTTGTATTGCAGGTCTTGGTCTGACTCAGCCAAACGCTTCTGCCATTGCGTTGGCATTTCAAAAACACCGTGCTGGAATGGCAAGTGCCTTACAAGGCTCTTTGATGTTTTCAGTCGGTATTTTTGGTGGGCTATTGTTGAACTTATTTCCAGTTAATCCTGTACTTAAGATTGGTATTGCAATGTTTGCCTTAATGAGTCTGGGCTGTTTTTTAATTTGGAAAATAGATCGTAACTTAAATCTTGAAGATACCGATTAAAATTTTGTTATTAGCTTTTATTTAAAAAGCGTTCAGTTATCTAATAGATAATGAATGCTTTTTTTATACCTTTAATAAAAGATATATTACAATAATTTATATATATCCCAAAAATTTATTTCATTCAAATAGATGGGTAAAATTTTCAAATAACCTCTGTTATCTACCTCTTATCATACTATTCGTCCATTTATCTAGTTTTTTCTATGTTTCTAGCTATCCTAAAATTACTGAATTAATATCGAATGTAACGGTTTGTATTTTTTATTACAAAAAATTTATATACAAATTTGTTAGTTTGTTAAGGAAAAAGTTACTAATATCTTTTAATTTTCAAGGATGAGTTATGAAGACATTATATAAAGTACTTCCAATGATGTTAGGCGTAGGTTTGTTTGGTTGTAGCAATGCCAACAACGCGACCACTCAGGACAATGTAAATACCAACAGTACTACAGCTATTAAAGATAACAATGCGTTTGTAAGTAAATTGCCTGATACTGCACCGACAGTCAAGCTCTCCACTGACGCGCAGTTTGCTCCTTATGGTTTTAATGATGAGTATGGAAGTGTTACTGGATTTGATATTGATCTTATGCGTGAGATTGGTGAGGATCAAGGATTTAAAGTTGAAATCTATAGTGATCCATGGGAAGAGGTATTTGAAAACTTAGATAACAAAACTCGAGATATGCTTGCAGCGGCTGTACCATATAGTACGGAGCGTGACAAAAAGTATTTACTGTCTGACCCGTATGCACCGCTACCATCAAGCTTAGTGTATTTAGATGAGTCCTTAAATCTCACCTCTGTAGACGAATTAGACGATGTAAAGATTGGGGTGCTTAGCGATACCGTACAGTATGACTACTTTAGTAGTGGTGAAATCAATGTTGAATCTGTTAGCCCATATCCGTCAACTTTTTTAGCAGTAAAGGCTATGGCGCGAGGTGAAGTTGATGCAGTTGCCGAAGATGTGGGTGCCCTTCGTTATCTTATGAATGATTTACCTGATTTGGAGCCAAAATATTTTGATTATGAAGATATCCATGCAGAAAGTGCATACAAAGTACTGCTCGTTGAAAAGGGACAGCCTGAGTTACTTGAAAAGGTAAATGCTGGCTTAAAGAGTCTAAAACAAAATGGTACTTATGCCACTTTAACCACAAAATGGTTTGGTGAAGATCTGACGCAAGCTGTATCGGAACAACGTAAACCAAATACTTAATATCAATAAACTTAAAAATACTCAATTAACTAAAAGCACTCTGCTAAAAAGCATTCATACGTATTAATCGTATGAATGCTTTTTTTATCACATTTGAACTTATCTAATACTGTTTATGTATACACGAGCGTTATTACACACAAATATCCAAGTTAATGATAATAATTATCAATTACTACTCGCTTACCTTGATTGCTATTACAAAGTTACTTGAGTATTATTCATTGTAAGTTTGTGTAATAAATGTACTGCGAGTTCAACGTGTTATTTACCTATTCATTCTATATCGTATTAGGTGAAAAATATGGATTTGATATTTATTTTTTGAAGCTGTAACAGTCAATATCTATTCGAGCTTATGACAGTTTATTAATTCAAAAATACAAAAGATGTTTATGAAAAATCATTTTGTATTAAATAAAAAGTAAATGTTGAATACGAAAGCGTGATAAGTACAATTTATTAAACTGTAAAAACCTCTCAATTTTTCAAGGATAGATTATGAAACAGTTATATCGTGTACTTCCTATTGTACTAAGTGTGGGCTTATTTGGTTGTGGCAACTCTAACAATGCAGGCAATACAACTACGCAAGAAAACGCAACAACGACCAGTCCAACAGTGGCAGAAAACAAAGATACTTTTGTCAGTAAATTACCTGATGATGCTCCAGTAGTTAAAGTAGCAACAACAGGGACCATGCCTCCGTTTTCCTTTCAGGATGACTATGGAAATATGCAAGGTATTGATATTGATGCTATCCGTGCTATTGGAGAAGAGCAAGGCTTTAAAGTCGAGTTTTATAAAGAAACTTGGCAAGACATGTTTGATAGCGTAGAGACTGGCGGTCGTGACTTGGCGGTATCAGGTATCTCTTATAAAGACGATCGTAACGTAAAGTATGGCTTGTCCACACCTTACTTTTTTAACCCATCAGCCATGATGTACTCAAATAAAGACTTAGACTTGAAGCGTTTAGAGGACTTAGGAGGATTACATGTTGCTGGTATGGAAGGTGCAAAACCTGCAGAGCAACTAAAAGAAATTGGCAAATATGGTGAGCTTTCTACAAGAACCACAGCCTTTTTACTATTTGAAGACCTACTGCAAAACAAGGTCGACGTTATCCTACATGATTTGCCTATTTTGCAATACACCGCTAAGACCCATCCAGAGTATGACGTTACTATCGTACCGTATGAAGGTGAAGATACGCCTTCAGCGCAGCAAGTTGTACTAATGGCAAAGGATAACACTCAGCTTATCGACACTGTTAATGAAGGTATCACCAAACTTAAAGCAGAAGGGACCTTTAAGACAATCGAAGAAAAATGGTTAGGTGAAGCTCAATCTGACGCCCAAACTACTGAGCAAGCAAACTAAAGGACTTTCAACATGGCAACCACACATAATGTCGATAATAAGCGTTATCAAGGTCTGATTATATCAATTGCATTGTTCTTGTCGTTGATTGGTGCTTTGCTTGCGTTTACGTTTTATACCTCAAGCTTATTAGAAAGAAACACAGTATTAATTGATCAAACCAACCAAGTTGCCAACAGTGCGCAGGCGGTGATCAAAGACTTGTTTGATTTGGATAATAGCTACGGTGAGGATACCAACTCTCCTCATATGCAGCGAGTTTTTGAGCGTTTAGAGCAGAATACTGGGTTGATTACCAACTCTATTACAGCTATCGGACAAGGTGGTACGATTACTGATATCGATGGCGATACTTATGATTTACCGCAAGTTGATAATAAGGCACAAGCCAACATCGTAGCAGCTAGTGAGCAATGGCAGCTTTTAGAACCTAAAATTCAAGCGTATCTAAAAGATGCTGATAATATTATGGTTGACTCTGCTGATGAGTTAACGCAAGCAGTCGAACAGGCAAAGACATCAAGTTTGCTTATTAATGACTCTTTAGACCAACTGACTGATGATGTATTTACGAGTGCTGAAAACCAAGCCAATACTATTCGTCTGGTTCAGATACTTGGTGTTGCAGCAATCTTTGCCTACTTTTTGATCTTTGTATTCTTCTTTGTACGTCGCCTACGTGAAACAGATGCTGAAGCATTAGCAGCACGTCGCGAGACCCAAGAGATTATGCAAACGGTTAATACCGGCCTGTTCTTGCTTGATAAAGACTTAAATATTGGTCAGCAGCATTCAAAGGCACTCAATAAGATTATTGGCTCTGATAGCTTAGCAGGAGAAAACTTTGCCAGCGTACTACGCGGCCGTATTTCTGATAAAGATCTAACGACCACACGCCAGTTCGTTGAGCAGCTATACAATCCACGAGTGAAAGAAAAACTGGTTAACGATCTAAACCCCCTACACAAAGTATTGCTACATAACACTACTAGCGAACAGGGTTCGGACAGCCGTTTCTTAGATTTTAGATTTTCACGGGTTTATGAAAATAAAGACATTGCTCGTATTTTGGTCAACGTTAACGATGTATCAGACGCTGTTCATCTAGAACAACGTTTAGAGAAAGAACGTTCACAAAATGACATGCAGATTGAGATGTTAACAACCATCTTAAATGTAAATCCAAAAATCATTAATGAGTTCATCACTAACACCAAAACTCATATTGAAAAAATCAACAATATCTTAAAAAATCCTGGCAGTACGCAATATGAGCTTGAGGTTAAATTAAACGCTATCTATCGTGAAATGCATAGCTTAAAAGGTGAGGCCTCAGCATTAAAGTTACACAGCTTTACTAAGATTGCATCAGAAGCAGAAGATCAGCTTAACGTGCTACAAAATCAAGGCAAGCTGTCTGGTAATGACTTCCTGCCTTTAGCAGTGCATTTGGATGATTTGCTCAGTTTGTCTAACACTATCGAGACATTGGGTGAGCGTATCAACCGTACAGCGCCAGCTAGTGCAGCATCAGATGTACATGAAGCAGTAGTCCAAAATCAAGCAACAGATCTGTCAATAGATGGTTTAGAAATTGCAGGCAATGAGATTGACTTGGATGAAGAAGCTGACAGTCATTTGCTCGATTATTATCATGATTTTGCACGAGATATCGCAGCAAGACAAGGCAAACAAGTACAACTTGATAGTGCTACTTTGGGACAAATCAAGATACCAGAGCATCTTAAAAAGACCGTAAAAGAAATCAGTATCCAGCTGCTACGTAATGCTGTGGTACACGGTATTGAAACGCCTGATGTGCGTCAATCAGCTGGCAAGTCTGCTGTTGGTACAATTGGTCTTGAGATGCAAAGTAGTGGTCAAGATTTTATTGTGACCCTACAAGATGATGGTCAAGGTATCGACTATGATGGTATTCGTGAAAAGTTAGTCAAGCAAGGTCGTTTCGATGTCGAAGAGGCAAAACAACTTGATCGTAATGGCCTGTTAAAACAGCTGTTTTCTTCTGGATTTTCTACGAAAGAAGATGCTGACGAAGATGGTGGTCGCGGTGTTGGTTTAGACATCATCAAAGCTCAAGTAAAAGAATATGATGGTAAGCTCAATGTAAATAGTGAGCATGGTAAGATGACACGTTTTGTCATTACGCTGCCTAACGCTTAATTAAGGATAATAAATACGTTATGTATAAACTAATGATTGTTGATGATTCCAATATCATTCGAAACCGCATCCAGCGGGCTTATGACTCAGGAAATTTTATGTTGGTTGCGACGGCAACCAGCGGTGTTCAAGCTATTGAGAAGTTTAATACGCATCGTCCTGATGTCATTACTATGGATTTAACCATGCCACAGATGGATGGTCTTGAATGCATTGAAAAGATCATCGCTATTGATCCTGATGTACGAATTTTGGTGGTATCGGCATTGTCAGATAAATCTACGGGCATCGAAGCATTATCGCTTGGTGCTAGTGGGTTTTTATGTAAACCTTTTTCAGAAGAAGATCTCGTAGAGTCTTTGTATGAGCTGGTACAAGACTAATATCATCCAACGACCTAAGCAGATGTCATTATGAAAGAACAAAAGCTACAAATTTTTTTGAACATTATTAGTAACTATTTTAATCAGTTCGGAGGTTCAGAGCTCATCGCTGATACGCCTTATTTGTTAGAAAACAAACAGCCAAAAGTTCACGACTATACAGGTGTGATTGGAATATCAGGCGTCCAAAAAGGTGTGGTGTATTTTTCAGCAACACGCGAGTTACTGACTTCTTTATTAAACAGTATGGGCGAAACTGAAAATAGTGAAGAGATTTACATGGATCTTGCAGGTGAAGTGGCTAATACTATCGCTGGTAATGCACGCAATGAGTTTGGAGCCGAGTTTCACATCTCTGTCCCATTCGTATTTAAAGGGGCGCCGCAAAGTATCGTATTACCTAGCGAAGAGCGTTCCTTTATTATTCCTATTACTTGGCTATCGCAAGTCGGCGAAATTGTAATTTGTCTGCAAGATTAAACATGTTGCGGGCATATGTTGGATATGGACAATAATATATTATGGTTAAAGTAGAAAAGTTAGGTGTGTTCCTAAGTTCGATTAATGCATTTTTTGCACAAATTGATGACGCACAAGTGGCTATTAATACCCCTTATTTGAATAACAATAAAAGCACTATCGGTTATGACTATAGTGGTGTTATTGAAATATCAGGTCCTCTTGAAGGCTGCGTTTATGTCAGCGCTCCCAGCAACATGCTGCGCCAAGTGATCAAAATAATGGGTGAGCCTGATTCATCGATGACAATGATGAAGGACTTACTTGGTGAAATGGCCAACACGATATCTGGTAATGCTCGTACCGAGTTTGGTCCGGAGTTTATTATCTCACCGCCTCATATTGTTGAAGGTGCACCAAGTGTGTCTTACTTGCCAAAAGAACGTCATAGTTATATTACCAATTTTACATGGCGTGGTTATGAAGCAGTCATAGGTATTTGTATCGCTTAAGCTAATCAATAAATTGGCCATCATTAAAAAACGACGTATAGGCGTCGTTTTTTTGTGTTTGCTTAATAAGTCATTGGTTTTATTGTCTGTTATTTAAGTATGTAACACATATCGTCAAAGTAATTGTTTATAATTGATAGGCAGTTATGATAAAATACAGCGCAGCTATTTTTAGAATATACTTTTTTTAAGTAATAGCTTAATTTTTAAATCAACCAATGACACACACATCATGGTAAAAAATTACTGGGTGTTTGGTGACTTGATTAATTTGCATATAGTAGAGTATTACGACGTTGCATTGATATAGTGTGTAACGTAAGCAAATGCGTGTCGCTAAATAGGTAGTTTTTGTGATGTGGAGGCATAACCCAACCAACAGGATATTTAACATGGCTACAAACAATCCAACCAAAATTGAGATGCGCGACTTATTACAAGCTGGCGCTCACTTCGGTCACCAAACACGTTTTTGGAATCCAAAAATGGGTCCTTACATCTTTGGTGCACGCAACAAAATTCACATCATCAACTTAGAGCATACTGTCAAAGCATTTAATGAAGCATTGACTTATGTAAACGGCTTAGCTGCTAAGAAAAACAAAGTATTGTTTGTTGGTACTAAACGCGCTGCTAGCGGTATCATTCGTGAGCAAGCTAGACGCGCTGGTATGCCATATGTTGATCACCGCTGGTTAGGTGGTATGTTGACTAACTGGAAAACACTACGTCAGTCAATCACTCGCCTAAAAGAGCTTGAGAAGCAAAGCGAAGACGGTACGTTTGCTAAGCTTACTAAGCGTGAAGCGTTAGAGCGTACTCGCGATATGGAAAAACTTGAGCGTTCATTAGGTGGTATCAAAGATATGGGTGGCCTACCTGATGCAATCTTCGTTGTTGACGTCGATCATGAAGCGATCGCGATCAAAGAAGCTAAGAACTTAGGTATTCCAGTTATCGGTATTGTTGATACAAACTCTAATCCAGACAACGTTGATTATATTATTCCAGCAAACGACGATGCTATTCGCGCTGTGACTTTGTATGTATCTTCTATTGCTGATGCGATCATCGCTGGTAAAGAGTATGCACAGACTCAAGCTGGTGGCAAATCTGACCAAGAGCAAACTGCACAGCAAGCTTCTACAACTGAAGAAGCACCAGCTGAAGATAACGCAGACGCTACAACGCCAGCAGAATAAATGACTGCTCGTTAAGGTCTAACGTTGAAAGGATATTTTGATAGTGTATCTGTCTATATCCATATTAGGTTATTAACAACATACAAGCTTACAATAGGCATGATGCAGTTTGACTCGTCATGCTTTGTTGTTGATGGATAGCTCTTTCACAACTAAGTATAGCTGTCTATGTCTCCCTTGTTATACATAGCTCGTAAATAGTAAAACATCAGCGACGTTAAGCCCCTCATACATAACAATACTAAGGTAACTCTTATGTCAGAAGTAAAAGTATCTGCCAAAATGGTAAAAGAATTGCGTGACCGTACTGGTCTTGGCATGATGGAATGTAAAAAAGCCCTGCAAGAAGCAAATGGTGATGTCGAAGTTGCTATCGATAACTTGCGTAAGTCTGGTCAAGCGAAAGCAGCTAAGAAAGCAGGTAACATCGCAGCTGACGGTGCTATTATCATCGCTCAAGGTGACAAAAAAGCATTTTTGTTGGAAGTGAACTGCCAAACTGACTTTGTAGCAAAAGATGATAGCTTCACAGCGTTTGCAGAAAAAGTTGCAAACCTTGCTCTAGAAAACAACGTGACTGACGTAGCTAAAATCTCTGAATTGCCTTATGGTGACGGTCAAACAGTTGAAGAAGCACGTGTGTCTTTAGTACAGAAAATCGGTGAAAACATTCAGGTTCGCCGTGTTGAAACTATTGAAGGCGACAATATCGCATCATACCGTCACGGTCTACGTATCGGTGTTGTGGTATCGTATGAAGGCGGCAATGAAGAAACTGGCAAAAACCTTGCCATGCACATCGCAGCGTTCAACCCTGTTGCTGTCAATGATGAAGACGTCTCAGCTGACGTACTAGCACGCGAAAAAGACATTATCGAAGCAAAAGCTAAAGAATCTGGCAAGCCTGATAACATCGTTGAAAAAATGATCGAAGGTGGTCTACGTAAGTACCTAGACGAAGTAACCTTACTACGTCAACCATACGTCATGGACAATGACAAAAAAGTAGGCGATGTACTAAAAGCTGAAGGTGTAAAAGTACTTGGCTTTAAACGTCTAGAAGTTGGCGAAGGCATCGAGAAAAAGCAAGAAGACTTTGCTGCTGAAGTTGCTGCTACCCAAGCTGCTAACAAGTAAGCTTTAAAATATATTACAGGTCGAGGTGGATGCTAAATAAGCAATAAGTTTGTATTTAGCATCCATCAACTGACTGTATTTAGATCGTAAAATAAAAAGCCCGCTCATCTATTAGCGGGCTTTTTTGTGTACAGGTTTTAATATTTAAATATATGTCTTACTTTCAATATTAGCGCAAAGCGGCGTAGGCGGAATTGGCATAACTGGCACTGCCACTGTTGTTGCTAGTGCCGTAACTGACAGTTTGTATCCCACCACTATTGTTGTTGCTATTAACAGTAGCATTATTAGCGCTCATAGTATTATCAGACAGACCTGAGTCGTTCTTGTATAAGCTATGGTAACGACTCATCACTTTTTTGACGTAGTTACGAGTTTCTTTAAAAGGTGGTATACCGTTGTATTTATCGACATTACCTTCTCCAGCATTGTAACCTGCTATCGCAAACTCAATATTGTTGTTAAAACGGCGCATAAGCCAAGCAATGTATTTAGCTGAGCCTTCAATATTGTCAGCAGGATTCCAAGGATTGCTGACTTTGAAGCGACTGGCAGTAGCAGGCATCAATTGCATAAGACCTTGCGCTCCCACAGGAGAACGAGCATTAGGGTTAAAAGCTGACTCAGTGTGCATCATCGCTTTCATTAGGCCTGGATCAACGCCATGCCGAGTAGCAGAGGCACGAATATAGCTATCATAAGCATCGCGACTACCGCTTTTGCTAGCAGAGCTACTGCTATAGCTGTTACTACTACTATCACCGTCATACATCTTTGAGTCTTTGTAATAAGTCACTTTTACTTTTTTAGTAAACTTATCAAAATTACCAGTCGGATTGACGTTCGTTAAGAGAACTTGGCCACCCTTATCTTTATATATGTACATGTTACCAGCTTGAGCGGTAACCGAGAGGGTAGATAGAGCGATAGCAGTCAACATAAAAGGAGACAGAAAACGGTTAAATAGAGGGGCAATTTTTATCATAGAAAATATCACTTTTTATCGAATAACAGCAAATTACTCTGCTTATAGGCGTAATGTTTTATTTAATAAAGCCATTATTAGTAGCTGCAGGTTGTCACACCAATGACTGCCATAAATAGCCAACAAAATTACGTCTAACCAAAATCACTTGCAATAGATACAAAAGATAATAGTTGCTTACTATATCATAAAATAACTTTTAACCCTATAACCTTGGTTTGGAATAAGCACTAAATATTTTTAATAAATATTTAGAAAAATCAGATATTAACGCTATTTTTATTTTGAACAAGATTGATAAATACGTTTACTTATAATCTGATTATAATGTTATAAGGACAAGCGAAAGACAAACAGTTATATAGGTTTAGACATTTCTGATAGACATAAGTTTTTAAAATAAGACACATATCGGGTTTGCGAGTGACTGGTTTTAAAAGTGACTGAATTTAAGATTGACTAATCTTATATGCTTTATAAGCACCAAACTTTAAATGCCTAAGGCACTGATAAAGATAGGCACCCAAACTGCTGTTAGTAAACCGTTGACTGCCAGTCCAAAAGCAGCATAACGTCCAGCTGTATGACTGATTTGCCAAGCTTCTACTGTACCAAACGCATGAGCGGCCAATCCTAATGCCAAACCTTTAGCGCGGTCATCATCTATACTGCGAAATAAGAACCGAGCCAGCATGCCGCCTATTAAACCTGACACAATGATAATTAAGTTGGCCATTGCTAAAGGCGCTTTTATCAAATCTGCCACACTAAGGCCAATAGGGGTCGTTACAGAACGAGTAGCGAAGGCTAATAAGGTGTCATGACTTAACGAAAATAGATAAGCCAATGACATGGGTAGGAGGGCGCCGACCACACTAGCGATGACTACAATAATGGTCAAGCTTTTGACAGGTAACCCTTTGAAGCTCATAGCGGCTAGTGGCACAGCCAATAATACGGTGACGTAACCTAATAAATGGTCAAAGACAGGTTTGGCAACACTATAATAATCATTGTAATCCCACCGTGAAATAAATAAAAATACAATGACTAAGACGAGTGCAGTAATGACCATTGGTAACCAAGATATCTTCCTTGCTAATACGCGAGCAATAACGTGTGCGGCTAAGGTGAGTAATATCGCTGCCAAGGTAGCTATAAATACACTATCAAAGCTCATGCTGTCTCTCCTAAGCCTATTATGGCTTTTTGTGCTCAGTAATAGTGTCGTCATTGATACTGACATCACGACTTAACCAACGATTGGCAAGTAGGCCAAGCCCCCAAAGAGGTATCAGCGTACTAATCAACATGGTTAGCATGACTCCCCATAGCTCATCGCCTAACGCAAAAAGCAGTAAACCTGCGCCAGCTGATATTGGCAAAAATGCAAAGCCACTATCAACCAGTAGCGTATTACTGGCTTTGGTCAGCCAGTTAGGTAAACCTTTGAGTATCCGCCATGCTACAAGAATAAAAAACATCGCTACCAAGCCGACTACATTGGCTGCTTTTTCAATACCCGCCCACTGACAAACAACAACGGCTGTTTCACGGACAATAACGACCATGGATAGTGTAATTATTAATGCAATCCATGGCGGCATAGACGAGGAGTGGGTAGCTTTCATAAACAATCCTTGCCAAAATAGCAATCAGTCAGTGTTGGCAATAAGGTAGAAGTTGCATTGTTGGCACAGAAAAAAGCGCTATAGCATAGAGTGGTAAGTATTATATAAAGATAACCAGACGCTTTATTGACTTTGCGATTGATTATATACATATTGAATAAACTAATAAACCTCGCTGAATACACAGATTTAACTAGTAAGGTTTGAGCACGTTAATAAGGTAAAAATACTTGTTCGTCAAACAATAAAAGTGACTTAAAAAAGGCCTGTACATGCAAACGTTGCAAGTACAGGCCTTTGTTGGACCAAGCCTACATACCTTGTTTAACTGGCTAAGATGATGAATCAGTCGTTGAGGAGTCATCAATATCAACAGGCTCATTGATATCTTGGCCATCCGTATTTCCAAAACCATCATCACCATCAGTCGTCGCTTGCTCAGTATTAATATCCTGTTCAAATGGTTCAAGTATAGGCATCAATAGGGTTGCTTGCGCTAATGGTAAGACATCAATCGGCGATAAGTTTGCTTGCCCTAGTATTTGCTTGAGTCTATCACTTGGTAGACGAATGGTTAAGCATTCGTGTCCTGTGTCATCGTAGCTTTCTGCTTGAATAACCCCTAACTCATAAAGCGTATTTTTGAGCTGACCGGCATCATAAGGAAGCGTCAAGTCAAACGTTGTCAATGTACCTGTTAATAACTGCTGTACAGCAAGTGACAACTCTTCCATGCCTAAGTTATCTTTTGAAGACACATAAACGCGATTGGGTTTACCTTCAGTTGCATAGCCTATATGTGCAGGCTCATCGGTTAAATCGATTTTGTTATAAACGTTGAGTACAGGAACATCATTATCGATCTCAGCCAAGACATCTTTGACCGCTTGGATTTGCTCATGCATATCTTCACTAGATGAATCAATAACATGTAACAACAAATCGGCCTCTAGTGTCTCTTCTAAAGTCGCATGAAAAGACTCTACCAACTCATGGGGCAGATGACGAACGAAACCTACAGTATCAACAAGCACAACTCGACCAACGCCTTGCCAGTCTAGGCGGCGCAGCGTAGGGTCTAGGGTTGCAAATAGCTGATCTGCGGCATAGATGTTTTCATCAACTAGACGGTTAAACAAAGTTGATTTACCAGCGTTAGTGTAGCCGACCAAAGATATAGTAGGTACATCTGACTTTTGACGTTTGGCTCGACCTTGAGCACGAGTTTGCTTTACTTTATCGAGCTTATTTTTCAGCTGATTGACGCGCGTCTGTAACAAACGGCGATCGGTCTCAAGCTGAGTCTCACCTGGCCCGCGCAGACCAATACCACCTTTTTGACGCTCCAAATGCGTCCAACCGCGTACCAAGCGGGTAGACAGATGGTTTAACTGCGCAAGCTCCACTTGCAGCTTACCTTCATAAGTACGCGCACGCTGAGCGAAAATGTCTAAAATTAAACCGGTGCGATCAAGTACGCGGCATTTTACTAGGGTCTCAATATTACGCTCTTGTGAGGGCGATAAGTTGTGGTTAAACAGAACAATATCAGCGTCATGTTCACGAACCAGCTCAGCGATTTCTTCAGCTTTACCACTGCCGACGAAGTATTTGGCATCGGGTCTTGAACGTGATCCGGTGACTAGTGCCAGACGATCAGCCCCTGCCGAATCTGCCAACAACTCAAATTCGCTTAGATCATCAGGATCTTGGATTTGACGAATGTCTAAATGTACGATAATGGCACGTTCGCCACCTGAGTGTCTTTCAAAATATTCCAAAAATTCTCACCTCTGAATAGAGTAAATAAATCGCTACTATTGTATAAAAATATAGCATGTCAGCAGCGTTCAGTTAAGGTCTATATATGGTCTGATGTCTTGATATTAAAGCGTATAAAAATAATTAGCGATGATTTTATGTTACAGCGCTTTTAGGGTAACTCGCTATCGATGATATTGTTATCTTAACTTTTTTATCAATAAATATAAAAACGGCTGATAAAATAGTATTAAACCTTGAGAAAACGAAGAACGTGCTGGTCCCACAGTAGCATAAGAAGACTGAGTGAACAAATCGTCACTGACTCACAAAACTTTGTTATACTTACCTCGTTTTTTGGCTTAATTTTGTCCTTCATATAAGGGTATTAATTTTTAGGCTGAATCAACATTTTCATTTATCTAAGTATTAATTTGTTCAGGTAATTGTTTAAACCGTTATCTAATCATGAGGGGCACAGATGAGCCAATCTAAATCAAAGTTTTCGCTCAGAAAGCAGGTGGGCCGCGGCAAAAAAATAGCTGGCATGACGACGACTATCGCAGGTGGTATGCGCACAGCACAGCGTATTGGTGCTTTTCGTGAACCACCACGTGAGACGTTACCACGCTATATTCAGACTTTTTGTCGCAAGATGGCAGGCTCTTTCGGTGTCAAGATTGTCCAGGTTGAGCCTGTGCCGCAGTATCACGGCCTATGGGTATCTAACCATGTTTCGTGGATGGATATCCCTGTAGTTGGTACTGTCAGCCCTGCTTTCTTTTTGTCAAAGGCAGAAATTGGCGATTGGCCTATCTTTGGTAAGCTTGTCCATGCAGCAGGCACAGTGTTTATCAAACGTGGCTCTGGCGACGTAGGCTCAGTGACAACGCAAATTGCCAGTTTTTTAAATGAAGGTTTTTCAGTTATATTCTTTCCTGAAGCGACCACCACTGATGGCAAAAAAGTGAAGCGTATTCACGGTACTTTATTACAAGCAGCAATCGACGCGGATGTACCGATTCAACCGCTTGTACTATGCTATGTTAATAAAGATGGTACCTTAAGTGAAGCACTGCCTTATTATGGCAAGCTTACGATGAAAGACAGCATTAAACGGGTCCTTGATAGTAAAAACGTGACCGCTTATGTACTACCACTTGAACCATTAGATCCAAACGGCCGCAGTAAGAGTGAGTTGACCAACGAGCTACAAAAGCGTATGCAAGAGGGTTTAACTGAACTACATTCAAGAGTACTTAGCACGTCACCTAACGCTTAAGAATTCATGTCTAATCTTGATAGGGATAGCATAAGAAAAGGCGCAAATCGCTATTGTTACTAGAGCGATTTGCGCCTTTTTGATATCAACAATGAACAACCTTATGTTGACCGTATAAATACGAGGCTGTCCAGTCTATGGAGATGGGTTGGGTTGGCGCGTATGTACCGCTTCTATGGCATCTAATACATCAGTGGTTAAAGTCAGATGAATACTGTCAATATTTGACTTTAGCTGCTTAAGGTTGGTGGCCCCAATGATATTACTAGTGACAAATGAGCGTGAGTTAACAAAAGCCAGTGCCATCTGTGCCATATCTAAGCCTGCATCTGCGGCTATCTTAGCGTACTGGGCGGTTGCTTCTTGTGCTTGCTCGTTGACATAGCGCTCAAAACGATCATATTTCGTCAGGCGTGCTCCTTCTGGACGTTTGCCATCCAAATACTTACCTGATAGTACACCAAAGCCAAGCGGAGAGTAGGCGAGTAGACCAACGTTTGAGCGGTGTGCAATCTCCGCCATGCCTACTTCATATAAGCGGTTAAGTAGGCTGTAAGGGTTTTGTACCGTAATCGGCGCTTTTAGTCCATTTTTATCCGCTTCCCATAAATAGCGCATCAGACCCCAAGCAGTATCATTCGATAGCCCATAAGCACGAATACGACCTTTTTTAATTTCATCATTTAAAGCACTGATGGTTTCCAAAAACGGCGTGAGGTCTTCTAGTGGCTGCGCGGCCATATCTTCAGTATAACCGCGCTGTCCAAAGTAGTTGGATTGGCGTTCAGGCCAGTGCAACTGGTAGATGTCGATATAATCTGTTTGTAGACGCTCAAGATTACTATCAATCGCGCTACTGATTTGCTCAGCGTTAAAACGCGTTTGACCGTCACGCAAAAAGCTCATTGGTGACATTTTGCTGGCAAGTATGACCTTGTCACGCTGTTTGGTCTGGTTAAACCATGTGCCTACGTAACGCTCTGTATCACCTTGCTTGTCTTTGTCTGGCGGTGAAGGGTACATCTCAGCTGTATCCCAAAAGTTTACCCCTTCGCTGAGCGCCATGTCCATTTGCGCGTGTGCTTCAGTTTCGGTGTTCTGTTGGCCCCAAGTCATCGTACCTAGACAGATTTTAGAGACTTGTTCATCGATTTGTGGAAGCGCCTGATATTGCATATAAATGTCCTTTTTAAAAGGGTTGTTGTTCTCTAGAGTACGTTTCATTATTACATTAGTTGGACGCCAGTCACCCCAGGTGGGGTAACTTTAAAGACTTTGACTTTAAATAGCACGGATTGACCAGCAAGAGGATGATTAAAGTCCACCTCTATCTCATCGTCATTGATAGTACTGATCGTACCTGGCAAAGTGTTTTTACCTTTGTCTTCAAATTCGACCAACATGCCAACTTCTGGATTATCGGTGACTAAAGCGAACTGAGTGCGACTAAAGTGCTGGATGTTTTCAGGATTCCATTCACCAAAAGCCTGCTCAGGCTCAAGATGGGCTGAGCGCGTGTCACCCGCACGTAGATTCATCAGTACCTGCTCAAAACCTGGCAATAAACTCTCATCGCCGATGGTAAG
Source organism: Psychrobacter sp. 1Y4 (assembly GCF_051847555.1). Taxonomy (NCBI): domain Bacteria; kingdom Pseudomonadati; phylum Pseudomonadota; class Gammaproteobacteria; order Moraxellales; family Moraxellaceae; genus Psychrobacter; species Psychrobacter sp. 1Y4. The sequence goes on from NZ_JBPYDE010000001.1 coordinate 298,035, forward strand.
CTTGACAGGTGAATCACGGTGGAAGGTTGAGTCAACGATGGTACCGTTCTCTAGAGACACTTCAAAATGAAGCTTAACAAGGCTACCGTGAGTAATACGTGTGTCTTCATTTGGATTGATAAATTGGGAGTCAGTCATAATCAAGCGCCATTAGTCATAAAAGTAATGAGGAATTATTTGATGTGTATAGTGTAAGAAATGATAAGACAATTAACCATTAATGTAAGCGTTAATAATGTAACCTAAATAGTTTACAATATTTGACTGTTTAATACAGAGGCAAAAACAGATGGCAGATAGGCAACAGGGCACGATTAAAAAATGGCAAGATGATAAAGGTTTTGGCTTTATTAATACTGAAAATGATGAGTCCGTATTTTTTCATATCAGTGAATTTAAAGCACAGCGTCGTCCTAAGATTGGTGAGTCTGTCATCTTTACGCTGGGGCAAGACAACAAAGGTCGTATGCAAGCAAGACAAGTACAAGAGCTTGAATATGTACAACAACAAATGGCGAAGAAAAACAGTCAAATCCGTAAACGTAATCAACAACGCACGGCACAAGCTGAGTTTGAGAATGGGCAAAAAAAACGTTTGCTCCTTGGTGCCGGTTTTTATGGCGTGCTTATACTACTTGCATTGACCAGTGAGATAAATTGGCTGGTGGTTGCATGGTATATAGCACTAGGATTTATCACTTATATGATGTATGCCAAAGATAAAGCCGCAGCCCAAAGTGGCGATTGGCGTACGCCTGAATTAACACTACACCTGCTTAGCATGCTTGGTGGCTGGGTCGGAGCGATGGTCGCACAGACGTATTTGCGACACAAATCACAAAAGCCTGAATTTCGCATGACCTACTATCTGACGGTCATTATCAATTTAGCAGGGCTGCTCTTTGTCATAATGGGCGGCAGCTTAGATTTTTTAACCGAGTTATTGTAGAGCGTTGGTTTAAATTTGCGCCAGTATTCGCTGATAAACGGCTGTATCTGAGGCTGAAAAACAGCAAAAGATCACTTCACAAATTGAAAAATCATCCATTTGTTCTAAACCGTTTTGCACATACTCTCTGACTGTATCGATTGCAACTTTAGCTGCCTTATCAATGGGGTAACCGTAGACGCCTGTACTAATAGATGGAAAGGCAATACTGGTGAGACCTTTTTGAGTTGCCAGTTCTAAAGATTTTCGATAACAACGGGCAAGTAGTGCTTGTTCGCTACTATGACCGCCATGCCAAACAGGGCCTACAGTATGAATCACATACTGGGAGGGTAAGTCAAATGCTGGACTGATTTTAGCATCGCCAGTCTGGCAGCCATTTAATGTACGGCAATACTCAAGTAGCTTAGGTCCCGCTGCCCGATGAATTGCACCATCGACACCGCCGCCACCAAGCAAACTTGAGTTGGCAGCATTAACAATGGCATCGACGTTTAAGGTGGTGATGTCTGCCTGTAATACTGACAAAGTCACAACATTAGAGGGCTCAATATTAGGATTTTTAGAAGCAGAAATTTTCTTTTGATAAATAGGTCTTGATTGAGTGTTTGACATAGAAAAAACCTTTTTATTAGTTCAATAATATTATTTTATAACTTATTCTAAATTATTTTCCATCATTGGCTTGTATGTTATATGGTTATAATAAGTTGTATTTTATCAGCTCAATTCTATAGATCTATAAACAACCAAACAGGTAAATGGACTTTAATCATAACAAGGTAAATTATAATGATTACTCTGTACAAATATACCCAGCCAAGTCGAGCGGAGACTGTGATTTGGGCACTAAGCGAGCTTGACCTAGATTATGAAGTTAAAGAGATAGATGCCAAAAAAGGTGAGCAAAGAAGTCCTGAGTTTCTAGCAATTAATCCTTTTGGTAAAATCCCAGCATTAACTCATAATGACAAAGTATTTACAGAATCTTTGGCTATCATTGAATACCTTAATGACTTGCATCCTGATAAACCACTTACGCCTAACAGAGACGATGAAAACTACGCAGAGAAAAACTACAAACTGCGTCAAGTCATCTCCTTTGGCATGATTGAGCTGGAAAGTTATCTATGGATATTGACCAAAATTAAAGTTTTACAAAACTTTGAGAGCTGGCCCGAGGGTACGGCTGATAACTGCATGAAGTGTATCCAAAATGCGCTACCCATTGCCTACGTTTGGTTAGATGAGCAGGACTATATAGTAGGGGACAGCTTTACATTAGCAGATATTTATTATCAGCAGCTGTTTTCGTGGGTAAGAATGTTAGGAGTTGAATTGCCTGAGCATATTAAGGCTTATCTTAAGAAGTTATCAAAGCGTGAGAAGTTTCATGGGAGGTAGGATAATAGCGTGTAGCAAGAGCCGCTCCAACACGTTAATTTATCAAAAACAACAGGCAAAACAAAAGGCGGGTTACGTATTCGTAAACCCACCTTCCCAATCTAAAAACTATCTACGATTATCATTGCTAAATTTCACGCTTCTTTTCTAAAAATAGCATATCAATGACAATCATCGCCACACCGATACTGATACCCATATCGGCAATGTTAAATATCGGATAATGCCAGACATCCGCATTATGCACATGGATAAAATCGATGACGTGACCATGTAGCAAGCGATCTATCAGATTACCAACTGCACCGCCAAGTACCAATGCTAGACCTGTAGATAGTAGCTTGGCTTGGCGCGGGGCTTTTATCAGATAGCCTATCAAGAACAGCGACATGATTAGAGCAAGACCTGCAAAAAACCACTTTTGCCAACCGCCTGCATCGGCCAAAAAGCTAAAAGCAGCGCCATAATTGTACGCTAAGGTCCAATTAAGAAACGGCTCGATAACGGGTACGGGCTCATGAAAAGTCAGCTTGGTTTCAGCTAGCCATTTTGTCCATTGATCGATGATAAGCACGGCAAGCGACAGCAAATACCACATAAAGGCACGACTGCCATTTGCGATAACTTTTGGTGTTTTAGTCAAACGTCCTTTGGGCGTCGATGAACTACCCGTGGTTGCATGGGCAGGTTTGGGCGAGCCGTCGGCCTCAACCTGCGGCCGTTGATTGTCGGATGATTCCGTTGGATTAGGCATAGTGACGCACCTCGCCATTGCCAGCGACGTTGGTTACGCAGCGCGCACATAATTCAGGGTGTGCTGGATCTGTACCGATGTCATCACGGATATGCCAACAGCGTATACATTTTGTGCCAGTGGCCGCGCTCACATTGACAGTCAAGTCTGCTGAGCTGTCTTCTGTTTGCTTAGCATCATTGGGAGCTTTAGCTATTGGAGCCAAAGTCGCTTTACTGGTAATCAAGACAAACCGTAATTCTTCACCAAGTTTTGCTAGGCTCTCATGCATCTCGCCATCGGCATACAGAGTGACATCAGCGGACAAATTAGCATTAATAATCTTATCGCCGCGTGCAGTCTCGATGTTTTTATTAACCATATCTTTGGCTTGCATGATACGTTGCCAGTCCTCACTACTGATGGCACTGAGTTCAAATTCTGGGAACTTATACCATTCTTGGGTAAACACATAGCCGGCGTCTTGTCCGTTTTTACCTTGCAATACTTCCCAAGCCTCCTGTGCAGTAAACGACAAAATCGGTGTAATCCAGCGAATGAGTGCATGAGCAATATGATAAATAGCCGTTTGCGCAGAGCGGCGCGGCTGTCCGTCAGTTTGAGTGGTGTACTGACGGTCTTTAATAATATCTAAATAGAAGCTGCCCAAGTCTTGCGAACAAAACGCGGCAATATGCTGGGTGACTTGGTGAAAGTCCATGGCATCATAAGCACTGACAATTTGTGCTTGTACCGCTTGCGTACGTTTAATAATAAATTTATCAAGGCTGACCAGCTCATCCATCGCGATGCTATTGGTCTGAGGATTAAAATCATCAGTATTGGCAAGCAAAAAACGCAAGGTGTTACGGATGCGGCGATACATATCGATTGCGCCTTTAAACACCGTCTTACCTGCGCTCATCTCATAACGATAGTCGCTAGAGGCAATCCACAAACGCAGCATATCCGCGCCCGTTTTATTAATCTCATCTTGCGGCGTGATGATATTGCCAAGTGACTTGCTCATCTTGCGGCCGTTTTCATCAACGACAAAGCCGTGGGTCAATACTTGCTTAAACGGTGGGCGCTCGTACATCGCTTCAGACGTTAATAGTGAAGTCTGGAACCAACCGCGATGTTGGTCAGAGCCTTCTAGATACATATCAGCGGGATTGGTTAATTCATCACGCTGCTCAAGAACGGCAAAATGCGTCGTCCCTGAATCAAACCAAACGTCTAAGGTATCAGTAGATTTGTCGTAATCAGCAGCTTCATCACCTATATAGTCTTCACAGCTGGCATCAAACCATGCTTCAACGCCACCTTTGGCGATGTTTTGTGCGGCCATCTCCATCAGCTCAAGCGTCTTTGGATGCAGCTCGCCTGTTTCTTTATGAGTGAAAAAGACAATCGGTACACCCCAAGTACGCTGACGTGAGATGCACCAGTCAGGACGACCTGTCATCATAGATTCAATGCGATTTTGACCCCAAGCTGGTGTCCACTTAACGGTTGGTATGTCTTTTAGAGCACGTTCGCGCAGACCTTTGGTTTCCATATTGATAAACCACTGCGGTGTTGCACGGAAAATAATGGGCGACTTGTGGCGCCAGCAATGCGGGTAACTGTGTTCAATCTTGGTATGGCTAACGAGGTGGCCATTTTCATGCAAAGTAGCAATGATCTTTGGATTGGCTTTATAAATGTGCTCACCGGCAAATACCGCTGCGCTATCTAGATAGACACCCGTACCGCCCACTGGATTTTCAACTGGCAAGTTATACTTAAGACCCACGATATAATCGTCAAGACCATGACCGGGGGCAGTATGTACTAGACCCGTACCGCTATCGGTAGTCACGTGATCGCCCAAGATAAACGGTACTTGACGATCTGCAATCAATGGATGCTGAGCACGCAGACCTTCAAGCTCGCGTCCTGATACGGTTGCCAATATGCCTTCATTGCTAAGCTTAAGCTCGGTTAAGGCTGTTTCGACAAGGTCAGTCGCTAATAGGAAGTTGCCTTTGTCAGTCGCGACTACACTATAGTCATGCTCAGGATGTACAGCAATCGCTTGGTTAGCAGGTAGCGTCCAAGGCGTGGTTGTCCAAATGACAGCGGCAATGTTGCCATCAATTTCACTTAGCGCCGCAACCTTTTCGGTATCAAGCACATCAAAGCTCACGTAGATAGCATCAGAGACTTTATCTTGGTATTCAACTTCTGCTTCAGCTAGGGCAGAGCTACAGTCTAAGCACCAGTTAACAGGCTTCATACCGCGAGTAACATGACCGTTGTCATAGATTTTGGCAAGCGCGCGTACGATGTTGGCTTCTTGATGGAAGTTCATGGTCAAATAAGGGTTGTCCCAATCACCAAACACACCTAGACGCTTAAAGTCTGCTTTTTGCAGCTCAATCTGCGTGCTCGCATACTCACGACAAAGACCACGGAATTCAGTCGCAGTGACTTTTTGTCCGACTTTACCGACTTTGGCTTCAACCTTTTGCTCGATAGGCAGACCATGACAGTCCCAACCGGGCACATAAGGCGCATCAAATCCTGATAAGGTTTTTGACTTGACGATGATGTCTTTAAGTACTTTATTGACTGCGTGACCTAAATGGATCTGACCGTTGGCATATGGAGGGCCATCATGCAAAATATATTTGGTTGCGCCTACACGCGCTTGACGGATTTTGCCGTATACATCGTCAGACTCCCATGCTGCAAGCCAGTCAGGCTCACGTTTGGCAAGATTTGCACGCATGGCAAAAGGTGTGTCAGCAAGATTTAGTGTGTCTTTATAGTCGATAGATTCGGTCATAGTCTTCGTCTTTGTCTCTATTTATACAGTGGAAAGATAAGGGTTGGGATGCGATATATTATGTGATGACTCATAAACCAGCAGACATATTTAGCAAAATCAAAGCTACTCATTATAGGATAAAAAAGGGACTAAAAACAGGGGCTATCATGCATGGAGCTGACCGACAAAATCAAGCAATTATTAGGACAAAAGCAGTCCAGATGATTAAGTTACGGTTAAGTGACTTGCGATGAAAATAGTCTAGAAGGTTAAGGTTTGATTTAGCTTACAACAGTATGCCAGTATAGACCGCGCAGTCAGCAAACTATTGTATGGATAAAGGAAAAGGTTTGGCACAAGAGATGGAGAATACCTGCAATATTATCATTTGGCTGTATTACAGGCTTTTCTATTCCTTCAAACAGGTACGATGGTTAGATGCTCTGCCAAATTGAAAAAAGGTTTGGTCGAGGCTTCAAAATCAAGGCCAGCTTCCAAATGATTTAAGTGCTGATCAATGAGTAGCAAAAGGCGTTCTTCATCCTTATTTTCGATAGCTTGTACTATTTCGAGGTGCTCATCTTCGGCACAGTGAGATGAGCCAGCTGTATTATACAATCCGATGATTAAAGTAGTACGTAACGTCAGCTCACTCAAAAACCGCTCTAAGACCTGATTGTCAGCGATTGTCGCCAAACGCATGTGAAACGTACGCGATAGACGAAGCTCAGCAGGTTTGTCCCCCTTACTACGTGCTTTGGCCTCAGCGGATATCGTAGCACGTATGTCAACGATATCCTGTGACGTGAAGTTTTCAATGACTTTACGTGCCAGCATACGCTCAATCGTTCGACGCGCTTCAAAGACATCACCGGCTTCTTTAGGAGATGGCGTTGAGACAAATGCTCCTCGGTTGGGCTGCAATTGCACCACATGCATCGTGGCAAGCGTAGAGAGCGCCCGCCTAACATTGGCCCTATTACAGTTAAATAGATCACTTAGTACCTGCTCACCTAGTTTAGTTCCAGCTGGCAACCGCTGCTCTGACACAGCTGCAGTGATTGAGTTAATAATCGTTTGCTCTGGCATCGCATCGACCCTAGAGGCTGTATTTTCAGTTTTTATATCATTCATAGGCGCAATTATAGTGTGCCACTGTGACCTCTACAACAAATATTATAAATTTTTGATTGTTTTGTTAACAATAATAGTTAACAATGTTTGTTAACAACGATTATTTTATATTAATGAATAGTCAAAGACAAAAGCCGATGATAGAAAACGAAACCAATAGCAAAATTTATAAATAGAGAGACGCTATGAAAATTTTAGTCATGAATCCAAACTCTACAACCTCTATGACAGACAAAATCGTAGAAAGCGCGCGTCAAAAGGTCAGCGCAGGCACTACCATTATTGGTGCTTCTGGCACGGATGCACCTGCCTCTATTCAAGGGCATCACGATGAAGCGATGTCTGTTCCTGGTTTAATAAAGCGTTTAAAACAAGCCGAAGCAGAGGGTGTTGATGGGGTAGTGGTTGCCTGTTTCGACGATCCAGGAATCGGTGCTTGCCGCGAAGTCTTTTCAGGGCCAGTTCTCGGAATCTGTGAAGCCGCAGTCAAGGCCGCAAGTATGATTTCGACATCTTTTAGTGTGGTCACAACGCTACCTCGTTCTGTACCTGTCATCGAAGATCTTATCCATGGTTATGGCTTATCACATCGCTGCCGCCGTGTACGCTCAGCTGCCATACCAGTACTTGCTCTTGAAGAGCCAGGCTCTGGCGCACGTGAAAAGGTTCGTGATGAGATCTTACGTGCAGTGCGTGAAGACAATTGTGAGGCCGTAGTTTTGGGATGTGCTGGTATGGCAGATCTGACAGAATGGCTGACAAAAGAGACTGGCGTTCCTGTTATTGATGGTGTCACTGTTGCTACGCGCATGGTTGAGGCTTTGATTGGCTGCGGTCTTAAAACCAGTAAGGTTGGTGCTTATGCTGCACCGATTGAGAATTAAATTAACCAAGATGAATTAATCCACGATTAACCAACAAACTTTCTCAAGGAAGGGGAACGTAATGGAAAATGCGAAAGTTGCCGTCGCTGCGGCAGGAGTACAAACCCTCGATAATAAGGCAATCGGGGAGGAGAGTCTGGCACCGCAAACCACGCGTATTATGGGCTCATGGTCTTATTTATTTGCATGGTTGGGGGGATGTGTATCAATTGGCACATTCACCGTTGGTTCAGGACTTGTGGGTACGTTAAACCTGCTACAGGTAGTATTGGCTATCGCAATTGGTTGTACCGTTATTGGTGCTGCGCTCATGATTAATGGTCGAGCAGGCCACAAATACGGCATACCGTTCATGGTACAAACCCGCTCTGCCTTTGGCTTTTCAGGTAGCCGTATTCCGGCACTGGTACGTTCGGTGCCAGCGATTGTCTGGTTTGGTTTTCAAAGCTGGATCGGCGCTGGTGCCCTAAACTTAGTATCCGACACTTTGTTTGGCTATAGCAACATTGTCGTATTCTTCGTAGGCTTTCAATTTTTACAAATTGGTTTATCCGTTCTTGGGTTTCATGGTATTAAATGGCTTGAAAACATCGGTTCGATTTTTATTATCGGTTCACTCGCTTATATGTTTTTTAGTGTTATTAACAAGTACGGTGATACGATTTCGACTAACCTTGTCAATGTCGAGGGCACATGGGGTACACCATTTTGGGGTGCCACGATGTTGTTTTTAGGGGTCTATAGCACAATGATGCTCAACGTATCTGATTACTCGCGCGAGCTACGCGAAAATGTTGGGCTATTTCGTCAAGTTGTCATCTATGCTAACTCAATTTTGCCTGCAACGTTATTTATGGGGTTAATTGGTGTCATGGTTACCAGTGCGACGGGTGAAGTTGATCCTATTCAGGTATTTTCTAGCGCTGTCGATAACAAGCCTTTATTGATTATCACCATGCTTTTCATCGCTTTTGCGCAAGTCACGACCAATATTTTAAACAACGTCATTCCACCTGCTTATGCATTAATGGACATATTCAACATTAAGTATAAAACCGCGGCTGTTATTGTAGGTTTGCTAGCGTTCTGTACCTTCCCTTGGGAGCTGGTAAAAGACGAATCTGCTGCAGGTTTGAATCTATTTATCCAAACTTATTCAGCCTTCTTAGGCCCGATATTTGCAATCTTGGTAGTAGATTTCTATTTCTTGCGTAAACAAAAACTCAACCTTGACAAGCTATATGATAAAGATGGGCCTTATAAAGGTGTGAATATGGCCGCAGTCATCGCTATGGTCATCGGTATCGTAGTCGCGTTGATGTTTTCGAGCATCTCTTGGTATGCAAGCTTGATTCCAGCAGGAGCTATCTATTGGATATTGATGCTTAAGATGCCAGCTGCACAGCGCTTTATGTCGTAGTCAATGCGATTGATGTACTCAGTCTTTTTGCATAAATCGTTAAACAGCCCCTATAGTAGAGAGCTCTACTATAGGGGCTGTTGCGTTGGGCAGTGAGTTCCTGCATGATAACCTTTATGGTTCATTGTTGGGCTGTATTTATAACACTGACCCTGTACCACTTATTTTCTATAGTTAAATACACCACTCTACTCTCATCAAGGAAGATGAAATTATGAAAATAGGAATTCCAAAAGAGATAAAAAACAACGAAAATCGGGTTGGCTTAACGCCAAATGGAGTCAGTGTCCTAGTCGATGATGGTCACGATGTGCTCGTTGAAAAGGATGCTGGCATAGGCTCACAGTTTACTGACGATGATTATAAAGAAGCGGGCGCGACCATCGCTGATGATGCGTCTAGCGCGTGGGAGGTAGAACTGGTCATTAAAGTAAAAGAGCCGCAAACAGTTGAACATCGATATCTCACCCAAGACTTAATCCTATTTACCTACCTGCATTTAGCAAATGAGCCTGAGCTTGCCAAAGTATTAATCGACAACAAAGTGACCGCGATTGCTTACGAGACGGTACAGCTAATGGATAATTCATTGCCACTGCTCACACCGATGAGTGAGATTGCTGGACGCATGAGTACACAAATTGGTGCGCAGTTTTTGCAAACTTTTTATGGTGGTAAAGGGGTGTTACTTGGCGGAGTCCCTGGCATTCAAAAGGGCAGAGTGACTATTATCGGTGGCGGAGTATCTGGTACGGAAGCTGCCAAAATTGCCGTTGGGCTACGTGCTGATGTTACTATTTTAGACTTAGACCCTCAGCGGTTAAAAGAGCTGTCCGAGATGTTCGGTAATAACGTACAAACTTTAGTATCTAATAAGCTCAATATCGCAAAGAGTGTCAAAAACAGTGATTTGGTTATTGGTGCCGTATTGATTCCAGGCGCAGCGACACCCAAACTGGTGACTAAGGAGATGATCGAATCTATGGACGATGGCGGTGTCATCATCGATATTGCAGTTGATCAAGGCGGGGTCTTTGAAACCACAGATCGTATCACCACTCATGATAGTCCCACATACATAAAGCACGGTATCGTCCACTATGCGGTGGCAAACATTCCTGGCGCTGTTCCACGTACTTCTACCATGGCATTGTCTAACGTCACCTTAACATACATACAAGCACTTGCTAACAAAGGCTATCAGAAGGCCTGTCTTGATGATGCAGCATTGGCAAAAGGCGTCAATACCATGCAAGGCTATATGACTTATGAAGCTGTTGCTAAGGCACTAGACTATGAGTACAAAGCGCTGGATGAGCTGATTGGTTAATTTTTTAAGAACATGGTGACTGTTGTACTCATTATGAGCCGCACTGCAATATAAAAAATCAGTGATTTTGATAATGTTTTCAGTGATTTAAATTGACGTCAAATATTCGTTATTATATGGTGGATGATAAAGCTAATCAATGACACCAACCAGTAAAAGGATAATAGACATGGAGCTTTACGATTTAGAGGTATCAGGGAATTGCTACAAGATTCGGCTGTTCTTAGCATTGATAAAACAACCTTATACGCTGCATTCAGTAGATTTTTTGGGGGGTGAGCACAAGAACGAGACGTCTATTGAACGAAATGCGTTTGGTGAAGTGCCAGTATTGATCGATGGCGATTTGACTCTCAGAGATTCGCAAGCCATTTTGGTTTATCTTGCTAGAAAGTTCGATAGAACAGACTGGTATCCAACAACGCCTGCTGAGGAGGCCAAAGTTGTTCAGTGGTTAATGGTCGCTGAGAGTGAGATTGCAAGAGGCCCTAACGATGCACGGCTGCATGATAAGTTTGGTTACGAGCTTGATATTGATATAGCTCGGAATAAGTCAGCTCGTGTTCTAGATATTTTAAACAAACATCTATCAGACCGTGATTGGTTAGAGCTTGACCGGCCAACATTAGCAGATTTAGCGTGCTTTCCTTATGTGGCACTTAGCGAGGAAGGCGGCGTATCATTGAAGCCTTATCCAGCAATAACAGACTGGATAGAGCGTATAAAAGCGTTACCAGATTTTGTCAGCATGCCTGGAATATAAGGCAGCACTTTTTATAAGAACAAACTATTTACGTAGGGCTACGGGTATAAATAAGTTAAGTCCTCATAAACAAATACAGGCAGCTTTGGTCAAAAGTTGGCGCTAAGCCACAACCTTAATTTAAGGGACCAAAGCGGCTGAATGCCTGTCAACCCTTGCGTCATCTCGCCATCTTTTAAGACCACATAAGAGGGCGTTACTTGTCCTTGCCACTCGGCAAAAATATTGCCGTCTTGGTCATTAACTGTTGTAAAACTATAATCATGCTCATTAAGGTAGCTGTCAAGTTCTTGATCAGAACCTGACTTAATTGCGACAGTGACTACCGGATAGTCATTAGACGCTGCAAGTTTGTCTATCGTTGGCGAAGTCACACTACAAATCGGACACCATGTACCCCAGAAATATACCAGCGTTGGCTTATCTGCACTCATAGCAGCCAAATCAACGGGTTGGCCTTGATAGTCCGTCAATTGTAGCTGTGGGTTGGCTGGCATGACGGGCTGTCGCCACCAGTTAATCGCAGTATAGATGACCAAAAAGACAAAACCATATAATAGTACGGTTTTGAGTACGGATAATAACCTCTGTTTTGGGGTCTTTTTAGGTTTTATTTTGGTCTTTTCAACATCTGTAATCATAGTGTCTGCTTATTGCATATTTACTTAAATAGAGGGCTTGAACAACAGGCTTTTAAAAAATTTTTAGACAAAAATAAACGGCTGTATAGTCAGCCGTATTATTTAAATAATGATGTTTAAAGTAGCAATTTATCAATATATACAGTGGTTTGTTGACGCTACTGAATGGCATTAGTGAGACTTTTTCGCACGTCCTTGCAATGCATCGCCCAATAATACGCTACCAGAATTTTCATGACGTTCGTCGTCGCTCAGTTTACTGGCAGAAACTTTCGATTTTCTCTTCCATTTTAAGCTAAATAAATCATCACGGCGATCGATTAAGTTGTGTACTGAACCTTCATTACGCACGTAAGTAAGCTTATCCAAGTTCAAATCAGAAAAGAACACCATCTCTGTATTTGGAGTGGTCTCTGCCATAATCGCATCGTGAGGGAACGCAAAATCTGAAGGCGAAAAGATGGACGACTGAGCATACTGTATATCTAGACTTTCAACTTGTGGCAAATTACCAACTGAGCCGCAAATCATAACGTAACATTCGTTTTCGATTGCACGCGCTTGAGCGCAATGACGTACCCTTAGGTATCCGTTTTGGGTATCTGTCCAAAACGGTACGAACAAGATATCCATATCATCAAGCGCCATCAAGCGGGCAAGTTCAGGAAATTCAATATCGTAACAGACTAGGATACCGATACGGCCAGCGTCGGTGTCAAATACTTTGACCTCATCGCCACCTTCAATAACCCAAGCACTGCGCTCATGTGGCGTGATATGGATTTTGCGCTGTTCTTCAACAGTGCCATCACGGCGACATAAATAGCTGACATTATATAAAGTGTCATTTTCATCGAGCAATGGCATCGACCCACTAATGACATTGACGTTATAACTGACGGCTAAGTGCGAGATCTCGTTTCTAAACCATTCGGTGTAACCGGCCAAAAACCGGATAGCGATGTTTTGATCTGTTGATTCGCATAATCCCATCAATGGCGCATTAAAAAACTCAGGCAAGCAAGCAAAATCAGAGTTGTAATCTGCCATTATATCGACGAAGAACTCAACTTGTTGTAACAGCTCTTCTGGTGACTCAACTTCACGCATCTGCCACTGAATACCGCCAATACGCACTTCAGATTTGCGCGTATTGGGCTTGTAGTCTTTGGGCTCATAATAAATATTGGCCCACTCAAGTAAGGTTGCAAAACCTTTAGATTGCTTATCATCTGGTAGATAAGCAGTCAAAATACGCTTGACGATAAAGCCGTTAGACAGCTGAAACGATAACGCTGGATCATGAATCTCACGTGATTCAACAGCATCAATATATTCGCCAGGGGTGAGGTCTTGATGGTCGTGGTATTTTGGAATACGACCACCCGCCAAAATGGCACGAAAGTTGAGCTGACGGCACAGCTCTTTACGAGCATCATATAACCGACGACCCAAACGATAACCGCGATACTCAGGATCGATTAATGCATCTAAACCATAGATAGCGTCGCCTTCAGGATTGTCTTTGATGATTTCTTTTTGTCCGATCAAATCATCATAAGTATGCGGGTTAGAAAATTTGGCATAATCAACACGCATAGATAGTACGATACCGATCAACTGATCATGATCAAATAACGCAATCTGCCCTTCTGGAAAAGCATCAATCAAGGTATGTATCGTGGTTTTTGACCATGCGCCGCCTAAATTTGCATAGACGCGATCCATTAACGCTTTTAATTGGGCGTAATCTTTTTTCTTAATTTCGGCAATCGTTAAATGAAAGTCGTCTAATTTTTCAATTTTGCTCATAATATTCCTGTTTTGGATATTTGGGATGTCAGATAATAATTTTTATAGATGAATAAGGCTTTAGAGTATTGATAATACTGAATTTTTGTGTAACAAAACTCATAAAAATATACCTATTGCTTCGTTTAATCGTTACAATATTTAATTGTCGTATTTACAACGAGTTGTTATAGCCACAGTGATTATTTGGTATGCTTTTTTGCGGTAGCATGTTCCCTAAGGGGTGTCATTTTATCAACTAAGATAACTAATGACAGTCTGGCATGGTAAATATTTACTACGTTTTTGTGAATTGTATGATTCGGCTCATTTAAATGTGAGTTTTGAATATTTTACTATCCATACAAAAGCGCTATTTTTAGGATTTTGCATGTCTTTGCAACAGGGTGATACAACTGATTTATTAGAGAATATAGAAGAGTCAGCACTTATTCAGCTGGTGTATGTGAGTAGCATCACTTTTAAAAGTCGCATAAATACTCTCATATTTGATGAAGTAGAAAAGCACGCACGCGATCACAATGAAGACCATGGCATCACTGGTATCTTATGTTATGGCAATGGTCAGTTTTTACAATGTATTGAAGGTAGCAAAAAAGAAGTACTCAGTTTACAAGCCCGTATTTTTGCAGACTTGCGGCATAAAAACGTTAAAGTCCTCTTAGTTCAAGCTATTGATAAACGTAGCTTTATGGATTGGCGTATGCGCTTATTGTTTTTGGAGCGCTGGCTATGGTCGCCCGCAACCAAACAACAAGCTGCGCTGTTAGCACCATATCTGCCTTTTAGTCCGCATGGTTGGTCTCCCAAGCGCACAGAGCAATTCTTACAAATTATCAGAAACTTTGTTACCCCGCCTCATATCAAAGCGGCGGGTATTACTTACAATGCATTGGGCAATATGGTTCAGCATATTGCAGCACCTCATCAAGCGTTTTTAGTTGTCCAAAGCTTCTTATGCATATTGGTCGTTGCAGCGTTATTACTCTTGTATTTGTAGACTGCCATATTTATAGACAGCCCGGCTAAAGTCCAGCTTATTAGTTATTCGTAGCGATTAAAAAAATAGTGATGGAGCAGTGACGAATGGTACCTAGCGTCACTGTCTTGTCATACCAACTAAAAAACGTGTCGCTACATATCGAAAATCTTACCCCGATTCATAATATTGTTTGGATCGAACACTTTTTTGATCTGTCTTAAGTAGTCAATCTCAATCTCGCTGCGACTATAGTGAAGATAAGGTTTTTTGGTCATGCCGACCCCATGTTCAGCAGATACCGAACCACCATATTTTTGTACGGTCTCAAACACATATTTATTAACAATCTGACATTCATTAAAGAAGTCATCTTTGGTCATATTCTCAGGTTTGAGGATATTGAGATGCAAATTGCCATCGCCAATATGACCGAACCAACACACTTCAAAGTCAGGATAATTGCTGCTGACAATATGATCAATCTCAGCGATAAAATCAGGTACATGACTGATTAATACCGATACATCATTTTTATATGGTGTGAATACGGAAATGGTCTCAGAGATATACTCACGTAGTTTCCAGAGCTCCTCGGCTTGCGCTAGACTCTGACTCATGACGCCATCAACGACCCAGCCCTGTTCCATGCAATGCTCAAATATTGCCATGGCTTTATCCATAATAGGCTCATAAGGCGCTTCAAACTCAAGCAGCGTATAAAACTTGGTGCGCGACTCAAACGGCTCTTGGACCTGACCATGCGCCATTAATTTATCGACTGCCACATCATCAAAAAACTCAAAGGCAGTTAGATCAATCTTCGCTTGAAAAGCAGACAACACATTCATCACATCGTTAAAGCTGTCCATGCCAAGTACCATGACGTTCAACTCTTGTGGCAGACGCTCAAGTTTGATCTGTGCATGAGTGACTAAGCCTAGCGTACCTTCACTACCGATAAACAGCTGGCGCAAATCATAGCCAGTGGCGTTTTTGACCATACCACGGTTCAATTGTAAGATATCGCCTTTACCTGTGACCACGGTCAAACCCATAATCCATTGACGGGTCATACCGTAACGAATAACCTTGATACCGCCAGCATTGGTGCCGATATTACCACCCATTTGACTAGAGCCTGCTGAAGCAAAGTCAACGGGATAGTACAAATCTTTGGACTCCGCGAATTGCTGTAGCTGCTGAGTTATCACGCCTGCTTCGATTTCGACCAAACGATCAGCAGGGTAGAATTGTCCGATATGATTCATTTTATCCATACTAACGACAATCTCGCCATTGGCAGCGACCGCGCCAGCCGATAAACCCGTACGACCGCCACTAGGTGTTAGCACTATGTTGTACTCATTAGCAAGTAGCACTATAGCTTGTACTTGTTCCGTCGTTTTTGGAAAGACAATAGCCGTGGGCGCGGGCGCAAAATGCTTGGTCCAGTCTTTGCCCCAATGCTCTAAGCTTTCGCTATCGGTTTTAATTTGTGTATTATCGAAATTGTGCTCATTTACCAAGGTATCAAAGATGATCTCGAGCTTATTAGTATCGGTAACAGTTGTAGTCTGAGGTGCAAATGGCGTCATGATTGAGTCTCTGTATAAACATTAGCGCTACACCTAACGGCTTCTCTTAACCAAAAAATTTTAACTAAAGTTAGGGCTAGCGAGTAGCTGCTTTAGATAAATCAGTTAGGACGAGATAGGTAATATTATGAACGCTTAAAGGCTGTAAATAGTGAATAAAGCAGTTTAAACAATGTTTAGATAACAAAGCTCACTATAGCATAAAAAGTTTTCAGGCTTGATAAGCAATAATTCATCTAATCTGCTAACATCACCGTTAAATTTTGTGTAAGATAACCGGACTGTTTTCGTTTACCCTAGCATAGATTATTTTTAATAAGACAACCATAGGACAGTCCTCATATGGCATTATCATTACAAAAAGACAAAATCCGGTTTTTATTACTCGAAGGTGTACACGAGAACGCCTTAAAGGTTTTAGACAACGCTGGTTATAAAAATATTGACTATCTTAGTCACGCCCTAGATCAAGATGAGCTGATTGAGAAAATCAAAGACGCGCACTTCATTGGTATTCGTTCGCGCACGCAGCTGACTCGTGAAGTCCTTGAGCACGCGGATAAGCTTATCGGTATTGGTTGCTTTTGTATCGGTACCAATCAAGTCGATCTTGATGCGGCTCGTGAGTTTGGTATTCCAGTATTTAATGCGCCATACTCGAATACTCGCTCAGTAGCTGAATTGGTATTGGCAGAAGCCATCATGCTATATCGCGGCATCCCCGAAAAAAACGCCACTGTCCATCGCGGCGGCTGGGGCAAGTCTGCTACCAACTCACATGAAGTACGTGGGAAGACTATCGGTATCGTCGGTTATGGCTCTATCGGCTCACAGCTATCTGTACTGGCTGAAAGCTTCGGTATGAAAGTTATCTATCATGACGTGGTGACCAAATTACCGCTGGGCAACGCCCATCAAGTAGGTAGCCTAAATGAGCTACTATCTACTGCTGATATCGTGACGTTGCATGTGCCTGATGAGCCAAGCACACGCTATATGATGAAAGCTGAGCAGTTTGCACAGATGAAAGAAGGCAGTTACTTTATCAATGCGGCACGTGGTACCTGCGTTGAGATTGACGATCTTGCTGCGGCACTTGAGTCGGGTAGAGTCTTGGGCGCTGCCATCGACGTATTTCCGAAAGAGCCAAAGTCTGCCGATCAAGAATTCGAGTCACCACTGCGTAAATTCGATAATGTCATTTTGACACCGCATATCGGCGGATCAACGCAAGAAGCACAAGCCAATATTGGTCTAGAAGTGGCAGAAAAGTTTGTACGATATTCTGATCAAGGCGATACCATCACGGCTGTAAACTTCCCAGAGGTTTCTATTCCCTTTAAAGAAGGCACGCATCGTTTGCTACATATTCACAAAAACGTGCCAGGTGTCCTATCGCAAATTAACCGTCTATTTGCAGAGGCACACATCAACATCTTGGCGCAAAGCCTGATGACTGAAGGTGATGTAGGCTACTTAGTGATGGATGTTGATTACACTGATTCTGATGCTGCTCTTGATCAATTAAAGGATGTAGAAGAGACTATTCGTATTCGGATCTTATTTTAATATTGGCATCTTTTAGATACAAGACTTTGCCTCTTGAAAAAGCTAATCTCTTATCTAACCTTATAATAAATAGCAGATAATTCTCTTGGAGTTGTTTGCTATTTTTTTTGTCTTTTTGGTGGGTTTAATGTTGGTGAAACTACATCCGCCATACATACTAGCGTATAAGTTAACCTTTTCTTTGTTGTAGGGATTGACTGATAATTTATACTGTATAACAGAGTTAGCAATTGAACTCAATTTTGAGTTAGTACAGCTCATTGTTTAATCTTAAACAATAACAGCAAGGGTTTTTATGAAAATGAACATAATAAAAGCAGCTGCACTAGGTGGCGTATTAGCCATGACAGCAACTGCTGGACAAGCAGCTAGTCAAGATGATTACCAATTATCAAGTCACATACTTGATATCAGCACTGGCAAGCCTGCGCCAAACGTTAATGTAAAATTGATGACGCAAAATGATGGTAAGTGGAAAGTGCTCAGTGAGCAAAAAACGGATAATAATGGTCGTATTGGTAATTTCTTGCCTAACGCAGGTAATGCTGATCATAAAGGGACGTATAAACTGCTTTTTGAAACTAAACCTTACTTTATGAACCAAGGTTTAGAGACTTTCTATCCTTATGTTGAAGTCAATTTTAATATTGAAGACAATAACCATTACCATGTGCCAATCACGCTATCGGCCTATGGTTACAGCACTTATCGTGGTAGCTAATAAAAATACTGACAATAAAAAAAGAGGCCAATTGAGCCTCTTTTTTTTGTTATGAGCTTTACTGACAGAGCATTTAACCTAACTTGTCTGAATCAGTAGAGTCTGGTGAATGACGCGCTTCAGTCTTAGCCACTTTACGTTTTTCAATCACCTCAATGACATCACTACCAATATGAGCTTCACCGCGTTGTTTCGCTAACTGCATCTGATGCTCACGCTCACGAAAACGTGCTCTTTGCTCATCGGTCGCTTTCTCAATACAGTGCGGACATGATTCACCTTTGATATAGGCGATGCTTTGCATATCATCTTGAGTAATAGGCATACGGCAAGCAAAGCATTGCTCATATTCGCCTTTTTCTAGGTTATGATTGACTGAGACGCGGTTGTCAAAGACAAAGCAGTCACCCTTCCACATAGAATCGCTGGCGGGTACTTCTTCAAGATATTTCAAAATACCACCTTCTAGATGATAGACCTCTTCAAACCCTTGCTCACGCATATAAGCGGTGGATTTTTCGCAGCGAATACCGCCAGTACAAAACATCGCCACTTTTTTGTGTTTGGCTGGGTCGAGCTCTTTTGCTACGTATTCCGGAAACTCTCGGAAAGTCTCGGTGTTTGGATTGATTGCATTTTGAAAAGTACCGATTTGTACTTCATAGTCGTTACGGGTATCGATAAGGATGACATCAGGGTCCGAGATTAACTCATTCCATTCACTTGGTTTTACATAGCGTCCAACTGACTGTAATGGATCGATATTTTCTACGCCCATCGTAACGATCTCTTTTTTTAGCTTGACCTTGGTGCGGTAAAAAGGCTGCGTATTGGTATAAGACTCTTTAAAAGTAAAAGTGCCGATTGCTTCGATACTACGCAGATAGTCTAGGACAGTATCAATACCTTGGCGGCTGCCAGAAATCGTACCGTTAATGCCTTCACTTGCGAGCAATAGTGTGCCTTTGACGTCGTTGTTAAGCATGGTATTTAGAATTGGCTCACGGTGTTGCTCAAAGTCATCAAAGCGTGTGAACTTATAAAGAGCAGCTACGACGATATTGTTAGTCACGCTATCGTAGGCGGGCGCTGACTTATTGTTGTCTGTAGTAGTGTCTTGGATAGTACTGTGTTTGGTATTGCTATCTTGAGTGGTACTCATGGTTTTCTCCTGCTGGCTAGGTCGCAAACCTAGTGCATTGGGTTTGAGGTGTTTGGTAGATCTAATAAGTAAAGCTAATCACACTAACATGATTGTGGAATTGACTAGTGCGCGCGTAGTGTAGCAAATTTGGTGCGTATTTTGAACGTTTTATAAAGGCAAACGATATAAATTAAGCACCTTTTTAACTACTTATTACTCATTTATAAAGGTAGACTAATTAGGTATAACCATCAATTAATGTCAATGGAGATGACACATGAGTAATCTGTCTATTAATTCTGCTAACAATCCTTCCACGAGCGCGCCTATTAGCCGATACCCTGTACCATCTTTAGATAGCTTGCCTGATGATATTCTAAAACGTATTCTTGCGGTACAAGAAAAGGCCAAATTCATTCCTAATGTGTTTTTAGTGTTAGCGTACCGCCCAGCAGAGTTCAGAGCTTTTTTTGCCTATTACGATGCGATTATGGAGCGAGAAGGTAGTACGCTAAGCCCAGCTGAAAAAGAGATGATCGTGGTTGCGACGAGTGCCGCCAATGGCTGCCAATATTGTGTCATCGCTCACGGTGCGTTACTGCGTGTGTTTTCTAAAGAACCACTACTGGCAGATCAAATAGCAATCAACTATTTACATGCACCCATCAGCCCTAAACAAAAAGCCATGCTGGCGTTTTCAGTCAAGCTCTGTTGTACACCAGAGCTCATCCAAGATTCGGATTATGCAGCACTTAAAGAGCATGGCTATGATGACGAGGATATTTTAGATATCACAGGTATTACCGCGTTTTTTGGCTTGTCGAATAGAATGGCAATTGTAATGAACATGCAGTCAAATACGGAGTTCTATACGATGGCACGCGAGCCAAAAGAGTAGCAGCTATCTAATTTATTTAATCATTTATCGTTATACAGAATACAGACACAAAAAATCCAGCCTATAAGCTGGATTTTTTATGGACTAAAAGCTTAAATCTTACTTACTCTGGAACCAACGATCCGCTTGGTTACGAGCGCTTGCGATATCTGAGCTTGATAAGTTCAATGCTAATTGGCCGATTTTACCACGTGCTTTATTACGTACTTTTTCATCCAGCATGCCATCACGAGCAGCTAAGTCATACCATTTATAAGCATCAACCAGGTTTTTTTGCTTCTCATCTAACAATGCAAGCGTATAACTGGCACGATTATCACCACGCATCGCCGCTTTTTCTAACCAAACGCGAGCTTGTTGGAGGTTAGGCTTCACGCCTTCACCGCGCAAATACATGATAGCTAAGTTCAACTGAGCAGGGGCAACGCCTTGCTGAGCCGCTCTAGTGTACCACTGGATAGCTTGCTGGGTGTTTTGAGCAACGCCTTCCCCTTTTTGCAAGCGCTTGGCTAGGTAAAACTGAGCATGATCGTTACCTTGGGCGGCACGATTAGACAGCTCGCTAACAGGCATCAGCTCAAAACGCGACGTATCAAGTGGTACGTTTGAGATTAACTCAGCGTTAGCCAGTCCAGCACAGGAGAATAAAGCAGTAAACAAGGCGGCTTTTAGTAGTTTCATAGCAGCTCCAAAATTAGGCAGTTGATAAGCAATGGATAAAGTTTGCCGCCAAAATTTATATCATCAAGCGACACTATCGCAGACATTACACTTTGCAGTATGAACTTACCTAGTTATTAGCAACATCATATTAACTATGAATGAATAGCAAACTTATGAACATAAGTCTCTTCGTTTACGCTAACTCAACAGATAAGTAATTGTAATGAGGGTGTCATCGACACTATTTTGCTAGCTTACCACCCAAAGTTACGAAACTCAAATACTAATTACTCGTTTTAACGTCGTTTTAAACATCGTAGTATGTAACAAAATCATACAGTTATTAAACCGTAAGAATGAATATACAAAACACAATACTTAGACAGCTACTGAATATAATGAACTCAAATGGATTTTTGTTTGGTTACTCTATAGATAGCAACGTCCGCTAATAAGTTGGGTGCTTGTCTTATTAAAGTTGATAGTAAAGGAGAGGGCCCTTTATCAGAGTCACTGACAGCAAAACGACTAAGAATATGAATATCGTGTTTGGCACATAACTGCTCAAAATCTTTGAACGTGCATAGATGAATGTTTGGTGTATCGTACCATTCATAAGGTAGGGCTTCTGATACTGGCATCAGACCTTTAAACCCTAGATGAATACGGTTTTGCCAATGGGCAAAGTTCGGAAAGGTGATGACGGCTTCGCGAGCAACACGCAGCATATCAAGTAGCAGTAAGTCAGGGGCTTTGACCGCCTGTAGGGCGCGCGCCATGACGACGGTGTCAAAGCTGTTGTCAGCGAAACGTGCCAGCCCATCATTGAGGTCTTGCTCGACGATAGATAAACCTTTACCGATGGCTTCGTTGATTTTGTCTTCATCGATTTCAAGCCCATAACCTGTTACGTCCAGTTTTTGCTGTAAATGTGCGAGCAGATCGCCATTACCACAACCCAAATCCAATACGTGCGATTGCGGCGCAATCCAGCGCTCGGCCAGCTGATGATCCATTCTCATGAGCGCTCTCCTTGGGTTATTGAGTTGCTCGTCATAAAGGGTGCCGTTAAAAAGCCTTTGACCGCGCCCATGTAACGTGGAATATTAAATAAAAACGAATCATGACCGTGCGGCGCATCAACATCGATATAACTGACTGGTTTGCCCGTGGCCATGAGTGCATCTACGATTTCTTGCGAGCGCTCGGGAGCAAAGCGCCAATCGGTAGTAAATGATACGACTAAGTACTGACATTTGGTATGAGCAAATGCTGCTTTGAGCGCGGTCAGTTCTTGATGATTGTCGTTCTCGCTATCATCTTGAGTCACAAGGTTGTCTTCAAGTGTGCTCTCAGGGGCGTTGATTGATGCAGCAATCGAGTCTTCAAGCTGCACTGATGCTGCCGAATCTAGCGTTTGTGTTGATGGATAGTCGCGCGTTGGATCAAAATAATCTAAGGCTTTGGTCATCAGCAAATAGGTATTGGCATCGAAGTTTTTGCTAAAGCGTTCACCTTGATAACGCAGATAGCTCTCGACTTGAAACTCGACATCATAGCCGTACATAAATTTGCCTGATTTTAGGTCGCGGCCAAACTTGGCTTTCATTGCATCTTCAGTCAGATAAGTAATATGACCCACCATTCGCGCAAGGATAAGCCCGCGACGAGGATAGGTGCCTGCTTGTATATAACGGCCGTCGTTAAAATCAGGGTCAGAGAGGATGGACTGACGAGCGACTTCATTAAAAGCAATATTTTGCGCAGATAGCTTTGGTGTACTAGCAATAACGACGCAGCGTTTTAGTCTGTCTGGATAATCAACTGACCATTGTAGCGCCTGCATCCCGCCCATAGAACCACCGACGATAGCGTGCCAAACATTGATGCCTAAGCGGTCAGAGAGCATTGCTTGAGTTTTTACCCAGTCTTTGATAGTGATTAGTGGAAAGTCAGGGCCATAGACTTGTGGCTCACTGCCATCGGCTTGATCAAGGGTATCAGGGTTGATGGTCGTTGGGCCCGTGGAGCCAAAACAGCTACCGATGTTATTGACACACACCACAAAAAACTGGTTGGTATCAATGGCTTTATTAGGGCCAATCATATTGTCCCACCAGCCCGATTTTTTGTCGTCAACACTATAATAGCCCGCTGCATGGTGACTGCCTGATAGGGCATGACAAATCAAAATGGCATTTGATTTATCCTTATTAAGTGTGCCATAGGTCTCGACCATTAAGTCAAAAGACGGCAGGGTACGATTGCATTCTAAAGTAAGCGGTTCGGCAAAATGGAATTTTTCGGGTGTGACGATTCCTACTGAGCCAACCATGTCGACTGAGCGATTCGAATCGAATGTATCTTTTGGAAGTTGGTCACTGGTACTATCAGGGCGTGCGTTCAAAGCTACCTCGCAAGACAACGATCATCAATAAAAAAAAGACAAGATGAAGACTATTTTTCTATACTGTTTTTAAAATGAGCTTGCCTATTGTATGGCGATGCGCGTAGGAGTACAACCTCCATGCGCCGTCTTTATTTGACGCGCGTAGCAAATTGTATAAAGGCCGCCTTTGCTATGCGTTTTTTTACGATAAAATGCTACACTAATCAGATATTAAATAAATATCGTCTTAACAATCCTCCTTTATTACTTATGAATAACATACAGCCTTTATGAAACCTAAACTGCCGCCACGTATCGCCGTCTTATTAGTCAACCTTGGGACACCTGATGAGCCGACAGCGCCTGCTGTCCGTCGTTACCTCAAACAGTTTTTATCTGACCCTCGCGTCATTGAGATTCCTAAGTTTTTGTGGGTTATCATTCTCAACTTGTTTGTCTTGCCCAGTCGTCCTAAGCGCGTGGCAGAAGCTTATGCCAGTATTTGGGATGGCGACTCGCCTATGCGCAACATCTTAAATGAACAAGTCGCTAAGCTTGAGCCGCGCTTGGCGAAAGACGCGGCGCCGTATCGCGTATCTGTGCATCCAGCGATGAGCTACGGCAATCCAGGACTGCCTGATGTCATGGACAAATTGCGCGCTGATGGTGTCGACCATTTTGTGATGTTGCCGCTATTTCCACAGTATTCAGCAACTTCAACAGGTGCAGTCTATGATGCCATCACAAAATGGACACAAAAGCAGCGCAATTTGCCCAATATCACGATTGTCAAAGACTACTTTGCTCATCCTTTATATATTAAAGCCTTAGCCGATAGCATTCGTCGTTTTCAGGCGACACATGGCAAACCCGAAAAACTGATGTTTAGCTTTCATGGTATTCCGCAGCCTTATGCTGATAAAGGCGATCCCTATCCAAGCCGATGTAAATGCACCGCCGCGCAGGTGGTGCAGGCGTTGGGTCTTGCCGATGATGAATGGATTATAAGCTTTCAATCACGTTTTGGTAAGCAGGAATGGGTGAAGCCGTATACCGATGTGGTACTTGATGAGTGGGCGAAGTCAGGGGTCAAATCGGTACAGATTTTAAGTCCCGCATTTTCAGCTGATTGCCTTGAAACCTTAGAGGAGTTGGCGATTGAAAACCGTGATAACTTTCTTAATGCAGGCGGACAAGAGTACCATTATATTCCAGCGCTAAACATAGATGAGGCGCACATCGACTTATTAGAAGCCATGAGCGCACCTCTAGTTAAAGGCTGGGCGGGTACGCTTGATGGCTGGGTATAACCTAAATATCCCAATACAAAGACAAAAAAATACCGGACATTGATACTGTTCGGTATTTTTTAACTGGGGTTTGCTCGTTATAGATCATCACTATTGCTGTGCTCAGCAGCATCTTTATCAGCGATATCGACAATATCCGGATAGTCACCATCATCTAGATTGTCTTGTACAAGGACATTATCAATAGTGGCTTCATCAACGTTTTGACGATGTATCGGAGTAAGTCCTTCAGTTGCCGCGCTGCCTACTTCAGTATTACTAAAGCCTGCATCGTTATCAATCACATCGTCGTCGTCAAAGGTATGCAGCATGGGATTGTCCATATCTACTTGCTGATTACTGTCACCATCAATGCGATCTTGTGCGTCTGGAAGTGGGGTTTTTGAATTATCCATAAGTCATTCCTTAATTTTTTATGATAGGTTGGATGTTGTCAATATTGTGCAGCTTTAAGAGGTTTACTGCCAGTAGTAAGGTGTCACAGCATGTTCAAAAAATGTAAGATAAGCCGACTGATGAGATCGTCATGATGAAAAACAATAAGCGACCAATAATAGTAGCGTTGATAAGTGCCAGCGTCAGTTTGGCCGCTTGCGATAGCCTGCCTACTAGCAATATAGCAGCTGTAGACGATACTGACGAGTTTGCAAAGCAGTCAATCGTGATTGATACCAAGCTACCTGCCGCGACCACTATTATAGATTGCGCGCAATTGACACCCAAGCAAACCGTCCATGTAAAAGACCATAGTGCTTTAAACCAAAGCTGTGATCTAACAGAAAAATCAGTACGTTTCGTCCTTAGTCAATCAGACAGCTCACTTGACTGTCAGGGAGCTGCGCTTAGTACAATGGCCGATGATCAATCAACGGCCAGTGCAATTACGATTAAACCTAAGACGGATAATGCTATCGAAGATATTGCCGTTGCCAATTGTCATGTAGATGGCTATGGTCATGCGCTACATATTCGTCAATATAGCCAACCAAATCAGCGCTACATTCGCGGCTTTATCGATTCTGCTGCCAATCGGAGGCTTGCTCCAAGAAATATTCGCGTAATCAACGTTACTAGTCGCAACAGTATTAACAGTGGTATGTTCGTCGGCGATCATGTGCATGATGTCACTTTTAATAAAATACATATTCAAAATGCAGGCACCGTGGGGTTATATTTAGAATTTGGTAGCCGCGATAATGTGATTAAAAATTCTGTGTTTATCGGTAATGGTTTTCGCACGTTTAAGCCCAATCGAGAGGCGATAGCGGTGGATTCTTCAAGCAGTAATCGCATCGAGAATAATCGATTTATCCATAATGGCGCAGGCAGTATATTGCTGTATCGCAATTGCTTTGAGCATACTGATGATCCAACGCGGGGTAATCATTTTAAACGTACAGAATCGAGCCGTGACAATATTATTCGCGGTAATGTTTTTCAAGATGAGCCAGTGGGCGTATGGGTGGCATCAAGACAGTCACGCAATTTAAAAGGTTTTGCGTGCGGTGCATATTTGATTAAAGAGACGCCTTTTGCCAGCTATCACTTAGACAGTGCTAAAAACAATCAGATTATCAATAATCGTTTTGAACAAGTCGAGCAGGGCGTTGTTGTGGAGGATGATGGCACGCTTATTAGTAGTAATCAATTCGCCGCTGACGTTACTTTGCCTATTAATATTGGCTCAAAAGTTCGCGAAGACAGCGCAGCAGGGCCAATCAAAAACACGCTTATTAAAAACAATACCTTCACCGACAAAACCATCGAGCAAGCGATTGATATTCGAGCGGCAAGTAAAACGGCCGCTCAGATTGAGTAGCCGTCAAGATAATACGATAAGCTGTTGGTAAATGGTCTGCGCTTTATTTGGCACCCACTTTGGTATTTACCCAACGTATGATTGGGTCGGGCGTGACTTGTGAGAGCGTCTGAAAGACTTTGGCTGGCAAGCCAACAGCATAATGCGTACCTTTTATTTTACGATTAGGACTGGTGGACAATTTGCACAACGTTTTTGCCACGTCATTGACGTTTAGATTGATACCCAAGCGATCAATGCTTGTCACCTCAATATCTTTTGTCATATCAGACTTAACCCAAAGCGGCATGACGTCTATGACTTTGATACCGAGCTTTTGATATTCAATATTAAGGCCTTCGGTGAGACCGCGGACAAAAAACTTACTGGCTGCATAATTGGCAACTTCAGGCTGACCATAAATAGCAGACGCTGAGGACACATTAACGATTTTACCATTATTGCTATCAGCCAAATAAGGCGCAAGCTTATGACAGCCAATGAGTACGCCTTTGCAATTGACATCGATTAAAGACAGCTGCTGCTGTAAATCAGTCGCGGGCAAAGCACCACTGACTAGCACACCTGCATTGTTGATTAACGCGTCAATACTGCCAAAATTATCAATCATTTGACTGATAGCGTCTTCCCATGAGTCAGGCTGGGTTACGTCAAGCTGACCAGTTATGATACGTTTTTGTTTGATCGCTTTTTTAAAAGCTTTATCTTTAGTTGCGTCTTCAAGCGTATCAGTATTGGTTGCAAATAGACCAACGCTATGACCCTTTGCCGCCAGCTTTTTGGCAGTGGCCAAACCAATACCACGCGATGCACCAGTGATTAATATATTCATAATGAGTAACTTAATAATGAGCAATAATGAGTAAATCAAGGTACAACGCTAAGTCACGATATTTAGCAACACCCTTAGTATAGGTATCAATAAAGTCGGCACTGTTATAAACACTGCTATTGTCCCTCGAGCTTATATTGAGTATAGCAAATTAATAAGCAAAGTTAATCGCTAAGGTACATATCATAGTCAACTCTACTTGCTATCGTCTTGCGGTTTTTAAATTTAGGTTTTCTACTGTCTGAGTTTCAAAATCAGCTAACTTAAATTTCCATACATAAAACAAAGCAGTACCATAAATAGCAGTTTCTGCTAACTCTTCAATGATGCCGCCAACGGCATAAGGGAACACAATCGCATTCTCGCCCATATACTGTATTATCGCCAGTATGACTACGAGGACATATAATGCTACATCGACACCTTTTAAGACGGCTTCAAGATAACGCCATGAATAAACGAGCAATCCAATGATGACAATATAGACAACGGTCAGCACACCATCTTCCCACCAGTCATAAGAACGACCAAGTAGCGAAAATTCGCTTGAAATAAGCAGTTCTGGTAAGTAGTTTAACTCTCGGCGAAGCACAGCAAAAAATACGAGCACTGATGCGAGCCAAAAATAACGACTTTGCTTGCTATGACTTTGTACTACATACTGGGCACAGCGTAGCAAGCAGACAATAATAAGTATAAGACCGGGTATTTCGATGATGCCATCTGTAGCCAAAATAAAGGGCTCCTGGTTTTGCAAAAAATAAAAAAGTGAACCCAAGGGCTCACTTTAGATCATCAGTTATAAAAACGTAGGTGAAGTATATTATACGTCCAGCTAATACAAAACAGCATTTCAAAATATAACTAACTGGTCACCAGTCATTTTAGGACTCATCTTATTAAAAATCGACTTTCACTAGAGCAAAAGCTTGATGCTTAAAAGAGTAGAAAAATAATGGCCTTTATCTACAGGTAGTGATGTTAGTTTCGATGTAAGCTGGTACTTTCGCGTAAAGTGTTATTCTGCTACCAGTTCCCGCTGTCTAATAATTACCCGTTGCATCAACATATTAAACTGTTTTTGTTCTTCCTCAGTCAAGACTGACAGCGACTGTTGGTTGACCTGTCTGGCGCAATTAATGGCTTTGGTTTCAAGCGTTCTAGCTTTTTTCGTCAGCAAGATGTGTTTGACCCGTGCATCTTTTTTATCCGCTACACGCGTGATCAATCCATCGCGTTCCATTCTATTGAGAGTATTGGCAATTGTCGCCTGTGATAAATTACCTAGCTGTACCAAGTCATTTTGCGTTATACCATCTTGTTGCCATAGCTCAAGCAGAATGGGGAAGTGAGCTGTACTAATGCCTAACGGTTTTATCTGTTCATTGAGCAAAATGGCGTACAACCTAGCAAGATGATTAGCAAGATACCCTGTAGATTCAGTTTTAAAGGTCATGATCTATTCTCTATATAAGTATATTTTGAACAAGATATTTTCTAATATGATATAAATATAGCTTGCTATGTATTTATATAGCATGCTATGTTAATATTCAAGTATGAAGCGATTAGATTAAGTTTGCGTCTAAAAGTTTAGAGCTTTTAAAGTGTTGTTAACGCTATTTGGTAAATAGTTTATCGCTAACGCCATGCTACTAAAAGCACTGCTGGAGAATAACAATGGATCGTCGATATTTAGTCAAAATTCATGCTACCACTGGTTTTTTAGGGTTTTTCTTTATTCTAAGCTTTTGGTTAAGTACGCTTATCAGTGAGCTATTTATGTCTTATGAAACCATTGCTATGGTGAAGCAAAGCATTCTCTACGCTTTCATCTTTTTTATTCCAACTATGATAATTGCAGGCATGTCGGGTAGCAAGCTTAGCGTCAAAGTGAAACACCCCAATGTATTGGCTAAGAAAAAACGCATGCCATTTATTGTTATGAATGGACTGATTATACTATTACCGTCGGCATTTTATTTAAGCTATTTGGCAAGCTTGGGCCGCTTTGGTAGCACGTTTTATATCGTACAGGGTGTCGAGCTGATAGTAGGAGCCGCAAACTTGACGCTTATGGGGCTTAATATCCGTGACGGGCTTGGTATTCGTAGAAGAAAAGGAGCGATGTAAGTCTGTCTATTTAGTGAAGTGGCCTTTAGAATATACATTCTAAAGTTTTAAATGTATCTACGAGTAGAGTAAATGGAGTGGTTTGTTCAGCTTTTTCTACGAGCACTGAACAAACCAACTGATCCTCTACCAACATTAAACTCTAATGCGCCTCATCCCAATTCTGACCACTATCAGTCTCAACTAATAACGGCACAGCAAAGTCTACATGCCAACCCTTTTCAACCGCAGTGGCCGTTAAGACATCTTGCATGGCATCAGTAATGAGTTGGCTAATCTCTTCTACCTTATCGCTATCTACTTCAAACACCAGTTCATCGTGGACTTGTAGTAACATTTTCGCCTGCTCTTTAGGCAGTACTTTATCGACAGCAATCATGGCAAGTTTAATCAAATCAGCAGCTGAGCCTTGGAGTGGTGCGTTAATCGCAGCACGTTCGGCGCCTTGTTTGACCATGCGGTTGCTATGATTGATATCAGGCGTATAGAGCTTACGACCCAGTATAGTCTCGACATAACCACGATTGACAGCACTGGCACGTGTATCAACCATATATTGCTTAACCCCCGGATAGCGATCAAAGTACATATCGATATAATCTTGTGCCTCACCGCGGCTCATTTGGAGTTGTTTTGCCAGCCCAAAGGCGCTCATACCATAGAGTAGACCAAAGTTAATGGCTTTGGCATTGCGGCGCTCAGTGGCAGTGACTGCTTCAACATCTTTGCCAAGTACCTCCGCAGCAGTCGCGGCGTGAATATCCAGCCCTTCTTTAAAAGCGTGAGTTAAGTTGGCGTCTTCTGAGAAGTGTGCCATGAGGCGCAGCTCAACCTGTGAGTAATCCGCTGCCAAAATAACGCGTCCTTTTGGGGCAATAAAAGCCTGGCGAATCAAGCGACCTGTCACTGTACGAATTGGTATGTTTTGTAAATTAGGATCAGTTGACGATAGACGTCCGGTACTGGTCAATGCTTGATGGTAGCTAGTATGCACACGATCAGTCTCGTTATCGGCTACGGCATCAAGTGCATCGGTATAGGTGCTTTTAAGCTTAGATAAGCCGCGGTATTCTAGTACGATTTCTACTAATGGGTGATCAATCTTGGACAATATAGCTTCACCAGTAGAGTACTGTCCTGACTTGGTTTTTTTACCACCAGGGACGCCAAGCTTATCAAATAGCATCTCACCGAGCTGCTTTGGTGAGCCTAAGTTAAATTCTTCGCCAGCGATTTCATAGGCACGTTTTTCAAGTGCTATGATCTCTTCATCAAAGCGTTTAGACAGCTCATTGAGGAAAGAGCGCTTAATCAAAATACCATGCGCTTCCATTTGACAAAGAATTTGGGCTGTTGGAATCTCTAGCTCGTGCAGTAGTTTGGCGTTGTTGTCATCCTCAGCAAGTTGCTTATGAAATAGATCAAAGAGCTGATAAGTAATGTCGGCATCTTCACAAGCATAATCGCTGGCAATATCGATAGCCACTTGATCAAAGCTAACTTGCTTAGCGCCTTTGCCAGCGACATATTCATAACTGATGGTTTGTGTTTGCAAATAGTGACGTGCAAGATCATCCATACCATGACGAGTAACCGCAGCATTGATAACGTAGCTTGCGAGCATAGTATCCATCGCCCAATTATTGGGTGACTCATGTAACGCACCGACCAGATCAATATCGTAATGACTCATGATATGCGCGTCGTATTTTAGATGTTGACCAATCTTGCCAATGTTTGGATTTTCTAAAATGGGTTTAAGTCGCGACAGCACTGTATCGCGATCAAGCTGCTTTTCGATCAGCTCATCACCTTCTAAGCGATGCGTGAGCGGTACATAATAAGCCTCATGGGCCTGCACGGCAAAAGATAAGCCGACAATTTCGGCTTGTCGCCAATAAATACTAGTCGTCTCGGTATCGATAACGAAATGCGCTGCGTTTGTAAGCTGCTCAAGTAGGCTCTCAAAAGCGGGCATATCAAGCACGGTATGCCACGCTTTTTCATGGCTTTTACTGTCTTTAATATTATCAATCATATTAGATTGCAAGGATTTAGCGACTTGCGCTTGCGACTCAGCATCGGCCTGACTGTCAGCGATGCTTGCGCTACCATTGGCAGGATGGTTTGGGTGATCAAGAGAGGCCAACTCATTTTTAAATTCAAGCTCACTATACAGCTTGCGTAGCTCATCAATATGGGCGCAGGGGTCAGTATTTATTATAAGGTCTGTCCAATCTTGTCCGATGGCCAAGTCGGTCACAATGGTCGCAAGCTTTGCATTGAACGGAATATCATCGGCATATTCGACCAAATTTTTACCAGCGCGACCTTTAATTTCAGCAACGTTTTTGAGCATTGTATCGATATTGCCGTATTTATTAAGCAAGTCTTTGGCCGTTTTTTTACCGATACCAGGCACGCCTTTGATGCCGTCTGATGAGTCGCCCATCAAGGTCAAAAAGTCAATCATCTGATGAGGCTCAATCCCGAACTTCTCTATCACGCCTGCACTATCAGTGATTTTGCCTGTAAAGCTATCTTCCAATATCACACAATCATTGATCAACTGCATCATATCCTTGTCACCAGTCGAGATGACCACGTGATGGCCTTGCTCAACCGCGCGATAGGCAAGGGTGCCAATAATATCATCGGCTTCTGCGCCTTCTATACGCAATAAAGGAATCCCAAGCGCCGCTACCAGATGATGAATATAAGGAATTTGCTCAACCAACTCAATATCAATGGGCGGGCGTGCCGCCTTATATTCAGCAGACATAGCATGGCGAAAGGTCGGAGATTTGGTATCAAAGCAAACGGCCATATGCGTTGGATGATAGCGTCGCATAAGCTTCAACAAAGCGTTTAGTGTGCCGCGTATGGCATTGGTTATCAGGCCTTGCGAGTTTTGCATGGTCTTTGGCAGTGCGTGATAGGTACGAAACAGATAGTACGAGCCATCTACTAAGATAAATGGCGGCTGGTCTTTATCTACATGGCTAGTATCCATGGTCGCCACATTGGGCATATTGTCGAAATTTGGTAGCGTATTAGGATTAATAGGTGAGTGCGAATTGTGGTCATTATCGGTCATAGAGGTCACTTATCAGCTATTGGATAAAATCAAAAAATATCAACCATTATAACGATAAAATCAGCGCGTGCCGAATGGCTCAAAAGTTAAAATGTATATGACTATAAGCGTTATTTAACTATAAAGGTTAAAAACAACAAAGCCCAGACTTGCTGGGCTTTGCTAACAACAGTTCTGTTTATCAACTCATGATACAGCTTAGCTTTTTACTTCTGAAGTCACTTCAACATCAATATTACCACGTGTCGCCTTTGAGTACGGGCAGACTTGATGAGCC
Organism: Psychrobacter sp. 1Y4; assembly: GCF_051847555.1. NCBI lineage: Bacteria > Pseudomonadati > Pseudomonadota > Gammaproteobacteria > Moraxellales > Moraxellaceae > Psychrobacter > Psychrobacter sp. 1Y4. Next base: position 331,349 of record NZ_JBPYDE010000001.1, read on the forward strand.
TTTTCAACGAGTTTTTGGAACTCATCAGCAGACAGGTCGGTATTTTCGCCAGTCACATGAATTTTTGCTGCTAACTTGTAGTCATGCCCTTCACCTTGTAGCAAATCTACTTCTATTTGAGTAGTCGAATCAAATTTGGCTTTTTCCATTTGTTTGACTGCACCAAGTGCGCTATCGAAACAGGCGCTATAGCCCATGGCGAATAGCTGCTCTGGGTTATTACCTTCTTTTCCAGAACCTGGCGCTACCATATTGATGCTGAGATCACTATCAGCTAAGCTGGCTGAACCTGCACGGCCGCCAGTAGTAGTTGCTTTGGTAGAATATAGAGTTTTCATAATTGTCCTTTTTCCTTGGTTTTTATGGTAGATGCATCGTATTAGCCATACAACTCATTTAGCATAGCAAATCTTTGGTGCGACTCTATATAACAGTGGTAACCCTATACTATGAATTTGTAAGCAAGTCTTTTGGTTTAGTAAATGAAATACTGGCCACATGTGGAGGTAGCTTAACGATTAGTGTAAGCTAATAGTAGCCGTCAAATGAGAAGAGATTAGGCGATAGCCACTCACTATATATTTAGTGAAAGAGTATTTAATAACGCTCCATTATCGACAAATAAGGATATCTGGCGATGAAAAAAGCGCATAAACAACTTCTTGCACCGCTTGCTATTTCTTTATTAGCGATTGGGCTTGTTGGGTGTGACGAGGAAGACAATGGCATTTTTGGTTCAAGCAGTAACAATGAGCTGACGCTGGCAAGTTTTGATAAAGGTATCGATCGCCAGACTGGAAGGGAAGCTGTGGCGCGTATTGATACCGAATATAGCGATGGTGAGCGTGATATTGATGTAACCAACATTATAGGAAGCTTTAATGCGCAAAACATTAATGATTTAGAACGATCAATTGTGCTATCAGACAATTTTGAGGGCACACTTGAAGATCGCTATATCGAAGTCAATGGGCGAAACGTCAGACAGCCAATTTATGAGACAAATAGTAGTAATAAATTTAATTACGAAACGAGCTATAGAAAACTAGATCTGTCTGGAGTCAGCGCTGGTAGTTATAGTCTTGGCAATAGTCTGACTAGTAGCCGAGGGATTCTCACTGATTTGAATAATTATCCAAACATTCCGCCAAATATAGAGTTTCCAACAGGTTCTGTTTGTTATATCCCTGTGACGACCAGTGACCGCTCGTTTTTTGTTTTCAATGATAAGGACAGAACCCGTTACGACGATCTTGATGATTGGGTCGATATGACTGAAAATCGTTTTAGCGATAATCGAAATTTCAGTACCACTCGCTCAAATACCGGTATCAACAATCAACTAAAAACTGCGCAGATCAGGTATTTTGCTTTTGACAATGAACCAGAATATATATTCAGAGCCGTTGATTATGACGACCGTATCTATGAAGCCGATTACATTGACAGTAATGCACCGCGCCCCAACGAAAACAGTAGACGCGGGGTGGTTGATTGCACTTTAGTTAATGAGGTAGCGGCTGACTTCTTAGAAGACCAAATTAGACGCTACTATTAATAGCTGTTTTGGCATTTGCACAAACGTTGATTATGTACTATCGACGATGACATCAGTTATGTGCAGCCTGCCATGCACTCATTGAGCCAAGATAGATATCGAGATTTTTAAACCCTTGGCTTGCAAGCCATCCTGCTGCAACTGTCGCCCGTGCGCCACTACCACACATCAACGTATAGTGCTGGTTTTTATCAAGTTTATGCCAACGTTCGTTAAGATGACCGACATAGATATGTTCAGATCCTTTAATTGCAGCAGAAGCTCTTTCATCAGCGTCGCGGACGTCAAGCAGGGTCCAGTCGTCTTTATTAACGTTGAGCCTTTCTTCAACCTCAGCAGTATCGATCATAGGTGTTGATTGTATCTTTTGACCTTGCGCGGCAGCAGGCACCACACCGACATAGCCACCGACGATATTATCAAGGGCGATGCGTACCAAATGCTCCATGGCGGTAGCAAGCTGCTCTTCATTGGCGGCAATCAGTGCTATGCTTTCGCCATCAGAGATAAACCAACCAGCAAAAGCGGAGATCATCCCCACCGGCAGGCTCATAGCACCAGGCAGATGACCGGCAGCATAAGCCATCGGTTCTCGAATATCGATGAGATGATCCGCGTCACAGGTTTTAAGCTCATCAAGCGATAGATGACGCGGACGCATAATGCGCGGCGCGGCGTCACCGCCTTCCATATTGAGGCGCTCCATCAAGCGAAAATAAGGGGGTTGATAATGGTTTTCGTTGATTTTGACATCGATAAATACGTCACGACTCTCAATCTGCAGGCGCGGATTATTCAGTCTTTCATGGCCGACACTTGAAAACTCACGCGCAGCCATACCTGAGCCGCACACTGACCCAGCCCCATGGGCAGGATAAATAAGGGCTTGATCGCCAAGCGCTAAAATTTTTTGTAATGAGTCATAGAGCAGACCTGCCACTTCCTTACGTCGATTGGGATAAAAGTCCGTACGCCCAACATCGCCCACGAATAGCGCATCCCCTGTGAAAACCCCGACAGCTTGTTCTGGATAGGCGCTATCAAATAACACAAAGCTAATATGATCATCAGTGTGACCAGGTGTCTCTAGTACGCGAATCTCAAGCTGACCGATGGCAAAGCAGTCATTCTCATGAGTTGTTTGAGCATAAGTGATAGGCTTTTCAGGATTTGGCCCATGTAGTACTACTGCACCAGTCAATTCTGCTAGAATTGGCGCACCAGAAACCAAGTCTTCATTACGGTGAGTTTCGAAGATATGGGTAATTTTCAGCCCAGCAGCACGTGCTTTTTCGACATAAATGTTACAGTCGCGGCGTGGGTCAATGACTGCTGCTTTTCCACCTGAGCCTACCAGATAGGACAAGTGAGCGAGTCCGGGTGTCTTTATTTTCTCAAGTAGCATAATTATTCCCTTATAAATATTGGTGGCTAAATATCATTGAAGTAACTGTATTCAATAGCTGTGTTTAATAATTGTATTCAATATCTAGATTTAACATCTATATTAAATTTCGTCTTTTTAAAAGAGTAGCAAATAAATAGTACTGGCACAGTATCAAGCTATATATTATAAGTAGGTGTATTGTTTCAGCGTATCAGTACCTTAAGCAAAAATAGCATCCAAACCATAAATCGGCTACAATAAGCGCACTAAATTTTCACCTCTATCTGTATTACCTTCTGTTTTTCCTTTCCAAAATTTAACGATAAGTTATTCATTATGAGCGCAGATTCTAAACCTTCAGCCACTAAGTTACCTCCTGCCAAGCTTGCTCGCGAAGTCGCCAAACGCCGCACCTTTGCCATTATTTCGCATCCTGATGCGGGTAAGACTACTATGACCGAAAAGCTACTGTTATGGGGTCAAGCGATCCAAGTGGTTGGTGAAGTCAAAGGCCGCAAAACCGATCGTCATGCAACCTCTGATTGGATGAGTATGGAACAAGAGCGCGGTATCTCTATTACGACCTCAGTCATGCAGTTCCCTTATAAAGATCATATGGTCAATCTACTAGATACCCCCGGTCACGCTGATTTTAGTGAAGATACTTATCGTACCTTGACCGCCGTTGATAGCGCACTGATGATGGTCGATGGCGCAAAAGGGGTGGAGGAGCGTACCATCAAACTGATGGAAGTTTGCCGGATGCGTGATACACCAATCATCTCGTTCGTCAATAAGCTGGATCGTCAGATTCGCGAACCGCTTGAGCTGCTTAGTGAAATTGAGAGTGTACTAAAAATCAAATGCGTGCCTATGACGTGGCCTATTGGTATGGGTCAAGATTTCGTTGGGGTATATCACTTAACCGAAAACAAGACCTATCTTTATGAAAAAGGTCATGGTGGTGATATGAGCGTCGCTGAAACGCGGGACGGTTATGACTATCCTGATATACGCGAGCGTCTGGGTGAGCTGATGTTTAATGCTTTTGAAGAGTCGCTTGAGCTGGTACAAATGGCGCTAGAAGACTTTAGTGTTGAGGAGTTTTTAACAGGCGAGATGACACCAGTACTGTTCGGTACAGCGCTAGGTAATTTTGGGGTCAATATGGTGCTGGATACTCTAGTCAAATATGCCCCATCGCCCAAAGCGCATCCGACTCATGAGCGCGAAGTGGCAGCGACTGAAACTGAATTCAGCGGCTTTGTTTTTAAAATTCAGGCCAATATGGATCCGCGTCACCGTGACCGCATTGCGTTTTTAAGGGTTTGCTCAGGCAAGTACGAGAAAGGTATGAAAATGAAGCATGTGCGTCTGGGCAAAGACGTACGGATTGCTGATGCCCTGACTTTTCTTGCAGGTGACCGTGAAGCATTAGAAGAAGCCTATCCAGGTGATATTATTGGCTTACACAATCACGGTACGATCTCTATCGGCGACAGCTTTACCGAAGGCGAGGAGTTGAACTTTACCGGTATTCCACATTTTGCGCCCGAACTGTTTCGCCGTGTAGTACTAAAAGACCCATTAAAATCTAAAGCATTGCAAAAAGGTTTACAGCAGCTTAGTGAGGAAGGAGCTACTCAGGTCTTTATGCCGCAGATTAATAACGATTTAATTCTAGGCGCAGTGGGTGTGCTCCAGTTTGAAGTGGTCGCGCATCGACTAAAAGAAGAATATAAGGTGCAGTGTACTTTTGAACCCGTCTCCATCGCTACAGTACGCTGGATTCATTGTGACGATGAAGTAGCGCTGGCAAAATTTAAGAAAAAAGCGCATGATCAGTTGTCGATAGATGGCGGTGGCTACTTAACATATTTGGCGCCATCGCGTGTTAACTTGCAACTGATGCAAGATCGCTATCCAGAAGTGACTTTTAGCAATACTCGCGAGCACTAAAATCAATGATGCTAGAGGTTATTATTTAGTCCTATAATATATTCTTAAAAGACACGCTGGCCGTGTCTTTTTTGTTTGTATGATTCATTGAAAGTATTAGGCCATGTTATTAAAAACTGATCGCTAAAACAGTGTTCCTACAATAATAGATTTTGATTACGGTAGAATATCTATAAATGTCGTCTATTAATTAAAGAGGATATATGTCAATAGCTACTTATTATCATGTGATAAAGCATTCACAATTTAATAAAAATATAAATACAATCAAAGGTATAAAGCCGATTGCTACTTTTGGCGTTGCCATCTTATTGAGTGCTTTTAGTTTATCTACCAATGCGACTACTTTGATCAGTGCAACAGACTATCTTGATTATAATTTACCAAAACATTTACAAGAACGCTGTATTAAACGTGAAAACTGTCCAAAAATTGACATCAAATATCTTAAAACCAATCATGACTGGCTAAACGGGGTTGTTAATGGACGTATTAACGATCTAGTTGTAAACAGTAAAATGTCTGAGTCGGCACCTATCAACAATAAAAATAGTCACGCCGATGTTAGAGCAGCTATTGATGACTTTGCAGCCTCACAATTTTCTGATTTGCCTGCAGATAGCGTTTTTACTTATCGTTTAACGATAGAGCCTAAATATCTAGGACATGTAGATAACTTTGAGTTATTTGAGATACATTCCTATATATTTACAGGCGGTGCCCATGGAATGCCGTATAGCGAATATCTCGTATTTGATTCCACAACGAAGCAACAGGTGCAGCTGGTAGACATGTTGCAAAAGGGCAAAAAGTCAGACTTTGAGGCATTGGCGTACGATGCTTATAAGAAGTGGGTCGGTACAGTTGCCAGCGACACTCATGATTATGAGCAAAGCTGGCCTTTCGTGTTCAGTGACAACATAACTTTAACGGATAAAGGCATCGATATTCGTTACCAGCATTACTCTATCGGTCCTTATGCCTACGGTATGCCAGTGCTAAGTATCCCGTATGATAAGCTAAACACCATTATCAAGCCTTATTTCATGCCACAGTAAAATAAAGACAAACAACAACTTCCGGTATGACCAAAGATGGTATTTGGTCATATTTTCAAAAATTTATAATAAGGAGTCGCAAGATGACGAATAACTTAGATGACAACAACCTGCTAAAGACTAAAGAAGAGACAACGACTTGGCAGCTTAACGCAATGACTGAAGCGTTGGGTGATTTAACACTGACGGTTGATGACAGTTTGTCCATCGGACGCGGTAACGACAACGATGTCGTACTTGGTAGTAAGGCAGTATCACGCAATCATGCGTTACTTAGTGTCTTAAACGGAGATTTATATATTAAAGATTTGGACTCATCAAACGGGACATTTATCAATGATGAGCGCATTGAGGGCAATAAGTCTACTCATCTTAATACAAATGATACGGTTGGTTTTGCAAGTTTTGTCTTTAAGGTTGCTGCCCCGCAGGTAGATACTGATCCGGTCACACCAGTAGCAGCCGCGCCAGTTGAACCTGCGACCAAGCAAAGCACGGCGACAGACAAAGATAGCGTGCTGACTGAAAGCGTAGTAGATGAGACAGCTGTCAATGAGCCAGTGGTCAAAGATACCATAGTCACAGAAGTCCTCTCATCTACCACTAGTGAATCCGTAGAAACACTAACTAATACGGCAACAGAAACTACTTCTCAATCTACTTCAGCACCGAGTACGGCCACAGCTAAGGAGACAGTGATGTCTAATGATAAGTCTAAAGAGACGCTAAACCATGAGCCAACAGTTAACGAGCCAATAGCAAAACAGCCAACTGCGCATCAAGAGCCAGATGATGCTCCAGAGCACGATAAGACGACTAAAACCACTTTACAAGAAGAGTCAGATCCAGATGTACTACGCGCCAAACAAGCTGCCTCAGCGCAGTTTTCTGGTACTGCCAATCTAGGTCAAGGTCGCGATCTAGGAACTGAAGGCAATAATGCAATGGATCAAGCTGTCAACAATCCTGCTAATACAGGACATCCAGAGAAAAAACCAAGCGGTAGTTGGTTCATATGGGTATTTATCGTCATTATTATCATCGGAATTGCTCTATGGTTATTTAACATGGGCGGCGTTTAATCGCTTATTTTGATCGTTTATACAGTTTGCTAGCTGGCACCAATCAGTTATAGAAGATGCCTTATAACTAAAGAGATGAGCCGAACAGTACAGTAGTGCTAAATAATACTAACGCTGGCCAGTTTTGTTATACTGGCTGGCTATACTGTAGCTAAATTTGGTCCATCCTCATTTCTTGACAGGTTTATGCTCTATTTATTTCAACGCCGAGCATGTACTGTCTTTTTGCTACTGCTATTTTTATCTTTTGCCTATTTGGTGTTAAGAGACTTTTTACTATGATGACCTTTGAAGAATATAACGCATTTAAAACACAAGGTTATAGTCACGCCCCCCTTGTCAAAAAACGCTTAATGGATGCTCAAACACCAGTTTCTGTGTTTTCTAGAGTACGTGATTTAAGCGGTTCAGCTTATTTGTTTGAGTCAGTCGTAGGCGGTGAGCGCTGGGCGCGTTATTCTATGATTGGTCTGGGTAGCGATTTAATCTTACAGTACACAGACGGTTATATGACCATCAAAAGAGACGATCAGATTGATAGTGACGCAGTCGATGATCCATTTGATTATATTAGAAAGCTTATGGCGCAGTATAAAATGCCCACACCAAATGAGATCGAAGCACTACCAAGCTTTAGTGGCGGGCTGGTGGGCTACTTCGGTTATGACATGATACGCGTTATTGAACCAAGCGTTGGATTGTCTGATGCGCCAAACCCCATGTCGCTACCTGATATGTGGTTAATGCTCTCGATGAGTGTCATCGTCTTTGATAATTTAGAAAACACTTTGTCCATCATCGTTTATGCAGATTGTAATGATAAGGATGGCTATGGTGCAGCGATTCGAGAGCTTGAGAAAATCGAAGATAAGCTGGCTGAGATGCCAGACTTGAGTACGCCCATCATGCCCACACCAAAATTTGAATCGCAAACTGGACAAGAGAAGTATTGCAATGATGTCAATAAGATAAAAAATTATATATTAGAAGGGGACGTTATGCAGGTCGTTCCCGCTCAGCGTTTAACTGCGGACTATAAAGGAGACTCGCTGGCAGTGTATCGAGCGTTAAGATTTTTAAATCCGTCACCTTATCTGTTTTTAGTACATGGCTATACGCTTGATGACCACAAACGTTTTGACATTATTGGTGCCTCTCCTGAGATTCTATCACGTATCGAAGATGGGACAGTGACAGTGCGTCCACTGGCAGGCACACGTAAACGCGGTCAAGATGAAGCAGAAGATCTAGCACTTGAAATAGAGCTACTGGCTGATAAAAAAGAAATCGCTGAGCACTTGATGCTAATTGATCTTGGTCGTAATGATATCGGCCGTGTCTGCGAGTATGGCAGTGTCAAAGTTACCGAGAAGATGTTTGTAGAGCGCTATTCGCAAGTGATGCACATTGCCTCTAACGTCGAAGGTAGAATACTAGCTGACAAAGACGCGCTGGATGTATTCTGTGCGACTTTTCCAGCAGGTACACTATCAGGTGCACCCAAAATTCGTGCCATGCAAGTGATTGACGAGGTCGAACCAGTACGTCGAACTGTGTTTGGCGGCTCAGTAGGTTATCTGGGTTGGCATGGCAATATGGATACTGCGATTGCCATACGTACGGCGGTGATGCGCCGCGGTAAGATACATATTCAAGCGGGGGCAGGGGTAGTTGCTGATTCAGTGCCAGAAGCAGAGTGGGACGAAACCAATAAAAAAGCACTAGCATTGGTCAAGGCGGTAAAGATGGCTTGTGATGGGTTACGTATTCATTAGTACGACTTGGTTAAAGACTAGCGGTCTGGTATTATTAAACCTATGTTATTTGATTCATACTTAGCTTAATGAAAAAAGACGTGATGTGTTGTGGCTACAATGAAAGTGCGGCATAAATCGTAACCAGTATTTTTATAAAAAAATCCAATGCAATCAAGTGCTTGAAAATTTTTATTAAAATAAGTGTAAAAAAAATAAAAAAGGGCTTGCGTCTGTCAAAATATTTGATAGAATAGCCACCACTTTGAGAGAACAAGCCGACTTAGCTCAGTTGGTAGAGCAACTGACTTGTAATCAGTAGGTCGCCAGTTCGATCCCGGCAGTCGGCACCATCTCTTTCAAAGTAGCTTTTTATAAATTTGCTTTATATTAAAGTCTGTTTATTCAAAGCAACCTAAGGTGGGATTGGGGAGCGGTCAAACCCAACAGACTGTAAATCTGTCGCGAAAGCTTCGAAGGTTCGAATCCTTCTCCCACCACCATATTTCTGTAGTTTGTCATAACGCCAAGCATACTCGTTATACATAATTACTCTTTATATTTATAATACTGTTTTGTATTCATACTATAAGAGTCACTTTGCATAAGAGTCATTGCGGGTGTGGTATAATGGTAACACCTTAGCCTTCCAAGCTAATGACGCGGGTTCGATTCCCGCCACCCGCTCCATATATACACCAACGCAAAAATTACCAATAAATCATCACGACAATCAGTATATTATTACTGTATCGTGATATTTTTTTTAGTACAGCTTATAGGCTGGCTAAGATATGCTCATATAGCTCAGCGGTAGAGCACTCCCTTGGTAAGGGAGAGGTCTCGAGTTCAATTCTCGATATGAGCTCCATTTATTGATTATGCTTTTTGTGTTTGCTTCGCTACTTTTAAATAATGTTACGTCGATATCAACCATACAGAATGTTGAAAATTAATAGACTGTCGAAAATTCTAAAGTTAGTGTGGCGGATTAAGATTTAAAGGTGACACTGAGGTGTTGCCTTTTAGTGCTGTCAGTACATTGTGAATACATCAGTTATTCAACATAAACCGATCATATGTACTGAGTAGACTGAAAATGTTAGTATAGTGTTCGAATCGTATCTCTATACTGATAGTAAAAGTTTGTTAGATTTATCCTAGCGTCAACGGTTTGATGGTTTTAACTCTGTCATAAACCGTCAAATAGCTATTTACCGATCTTACTGTTTAATATTTTTTAAGCATAAAGATTCATCAATAAAGAGGAACTACCCATGGCAAAGGCCAAGTTTGAACGCAACAAGCCCCACGTCAACGTCGGCACCATCGGACACGTTGACCATGGCAAAACCACATTGACTGCCGCAATCGCAACCGTAGCAGCAATCACCTCTGGCGGCGAAGCCAAAGACTACGCGTCTATCGATAGCGCACCAGAAGAAAAAGCACGTGGCATCACCATCAACACCTCACACGTAGAATATGACACCGACACTCGTCACTACGCGCACGTTGATTGCCCAGGTCACGCCGACTATGTTAAAAACATGATCACTGGTGCCGCTCAAATGGACGGCGCAATCCTAGTCGTATCAGCAACTGATGGCCC